>DASVZI010000123.1:0-47391 GCA_036391735.1 Rhodocyclaceae bacterium | reverse complement strand
TCGCCTCGTCCTCGAACACGATGTCGAATTCCCTAGCCGGCGCCGCCGGCTTTACGCTGGTTTCGGCGATGCGAATCGGCGGAACGCGCACCCGGTCGCCGAGGACCAGCTTGTAGTCGGCGCCGATACGTCCCTTGTTGACCCGCACCTCGCCGCTGCGCAGGATGCGGTACACGTGGCTCTTGGGCACTCCCTTGGCGCGGCGCAGCAGGAAGTTGTCGATGCGCTGGCCGGCAGCCTCCTCACCGACTTCAAGGATTGTTGCGGAATCTTTGCATAAATCATTCATCTCAAATACAATGTGCCTCGGTTTGCCGTTCCTCGACGGTACGCCCGACGGCCCGAAGTGGCGTCGGTGGTACTGCTCCCGGAATGTCGTTCCGCCCTCCGGCCAACCCGGTATGACGGCGGAACCTTGGTGCGGGACCCCCGACGACCTGAATTTTGGCGTGGAAGAAAATCCCGTTCGCAGCAGCCCAAACCCAGGGCACTTCGCTGGCCCGAAGCAGCGATACTACTTGAATGCGCGCTTTACAGGCACAAACGCGCTGCGCCGATGACATATCGACGCGGCCCGAATACAAAGACCGACCGAACGTTTGCCAACCCGGGCACCGAATGAAATTCACCCTGCAAACCCACGCCGTGCCGCCCATGCACTGACATAGGCGGCATGCGGTCTTTCGTGCCTCCCGCGCGCGGGAGCACTACATGAAACGCATGCTGTTCAATGCGACGCAGGCCGAGGAACTCCGCGTCGCGATCGTCGATGGCCAGAAACTGGTCGACCTCGACATCGAATCGGCCGCCAAGGAACAACGCAAGGGCAACATCTACAAGGCGGTCATCACGCGCATCGAGCCCAGCCTCGAGGCGGCGTTCGTCGACTACGGCGCCGAGCGCCACGGTTTCCTGCCCTTCAAGGAAGTCTCCCGCTCCTACTTCAAGGGCGGCGTGGACGCCGGCAAGGCGACCATCAAGGACGCGCTGCAGGTGGGGCAGGAACTCATCGTCCAGGTCGAGAAGGACGAGCGCGGCAACAAAGGCGCAGCGCTGACCACCTTCATCTCGCTGGCCGGCCGCTACCTGGTGCTGATGCCGAACAACCCGCGCGGCGGCGGCGTCTCGCGCCGCGTCGAGGGCGAGGACCGCCAGGAACTGCGCGAAGTCATGGACCAGCTCGACGTGCCGGGCGGCATGAGCCTGATCGCCCGCACCGCCGGCATCGGCCGCAGCAAGGAAGAGCTCGAGTGGGACATGAACTACCTGATGCAGCTTTGGCGTGCCATCGAAGGCGCCGCCAAGTCGCAGTCGGGTGCCTTCCTGATCTACCTCGAGTCCAGCCTCGTCATCCGCGCCATCCGCGACTATTTCCACGCCGACATCGGCGAAATCCTGATCGACACCGACGACATCTTCGAACAGGCCCAGCACTTCATGGCCACAGTGATGCCGGACAACGTCAATCGGATCAAGCGCTACCGCGATGACGTGCCGTTGTTCTCGCGCTTCCAGATCGAACACCAGATCGAGTCGGCGTATTCGCGCCAGGTCAACCTGCCGTCGGGCGGCGCCATCGTCATCGACCACACCGAAGCGCTCGTCTCCATCGACGTCAACTCCGGCCGCGCCACGCGCGGCAGCGACATCGAGGAAACCGCGTTGCGCACCAACTGCGAAGCGGCGGACGAAATCGCCCGCCAGCTGCGCCTGCGCGACCTCGGCGGCCTGATCGTCATCGACTTCATCGACATGGAGTCGCAGAAGAACCAGCGCGAGGTCGAGAACCGTCTGCGCGACGCCCTGCACTTCGACCGTGCCCGCGTGCAGACCGGCAAGATCAGCCGCTTCGGCCTTCTCGAGCTGTCGCGCCAGCGCCTGCGTCCGGCGCTCGCCGAAACCAGCTACATCACGTGCCCGCGCTGTACCGGCACCGGCCACATCCGCTCGACCGAATCGGCGGCGCTGCACATCCTGCGCATCATCGAAGAAGAGTCGATGAAGGAGAACACCGGCGCGATCCACTGCCAGGTTCCCGTCGATGTCGGCACCTTCCTGCTCAATGAAAAGCGGGTCGACATCGCGCGCATCGAGATGCGCCACCGCATCAATCTCGTCATCGTCCCGAACCGCCATCTCGAGACGCCGGCCCATGAAATCATCCGCCTGCGCCACGACCAGCTGAACCAGGAAGGCATCGCCCTGCCCAGTTATCAGATGGCCGAGAAGCCCGCCGAGGAAGGCTATCAGCCGCCTTCGGCGCAGAACGAGCCGAAGCCGCAGCGAGTGGAAGCCGCGGTCAAGGGCATCACCCCCGAGCAGCCTGCCCCCGTGGCAGCCCCCAAGCCGGCCGAGAAGGCCGCCGCCGAAGAGCCGGGCATCATCGCCAAGATCTTCGCCTGGTTCAAGGGCAACAAGCAGGAGGCCGCGCCGGCCCCTGCCAAGAAGGCCGAACGGCCGGGCCGCCGCGAACGGGGAGAACGGGGCGAGCGCAGCGAGCGGGGCGGGGAGCGCGGCCGCGGCCGCGGGCGCGGCAAGGAAGCCCGCGAGGAGCGCGAAGAACGCAAGGAACGGCCGGAGCGTGAGGAGCGCGCCGGCCGCGGCGAGCGCAAGGAACGCGGCGAGCAGCAGCCGCGCCAGCGCCGCGAGGAAGGCGCCGAAGCGCCCCAGGGACGTCGCCAACGCGGCGAGCGGCCTGAGAAGCAGGAACGCGGCGACCGTCAGGAGCGGCAACCGAAGGCGCCGCGCACCGAGCCCGCAGTCGCCGTGGCCGATGCTGCAGTGAGCACCGCCGCGCCGGTGGAAACCCTGCCGCCGACCGAAGGCCAGCAGGCCGAAGGCGGGCGCCGTCGCGGGCGCCGTGGCGGTCGCGGACGCGGCGAACGCGCACGCAACGGTGAAGCGGCAATGGCGGGTGCGACCGACGCGAGCGCGTCCGAACAGCCGATTGCGGCGGAAGGCGCGCAAGCGCCCGCACCGCGTCCGATGCCGTGGCCGACGCCGGTGGCAATCGCCCCGCAGCCCGTGGAGGCAGCCCCGGAACCGGCGCCGATGCAGACGCCGTCTGCGGCCCCCGTGCAGCAAGCGCCCGAGCCCATCCAGGCACCGGCGACTGTCGAAGAATCGATGCCGATTGTGGTGGAAACCCCGGCCGCGGCACCCGCAGCTCCGGCCGTCGAACAGGTGGTCGACCTCGCGGAGAATCTGCAGATGGCTGGCCTCGTGATGATCGAGACCTCGGCGGCCACTGCGGCGCCGACGCCCGCGGAACCGCCTATGCAACTCGGCCGCAAGCCGAAGCCGGTTCAAGTCATCGCCGATGAGCCGCTGCAAATGGTGGAAACCAAGCGCGACTGAACGCCCCGCACCCTATGAACGGGCACGCCGCAAGCGTGCCCGTTTTTTTCAGCCGCGCCGCAACGCGTCGACCAGGCCGCGCGACGCGTCTTCCACCAGGTCGAGCACGCGCTCGAACCCCTCTCCGGCCCCGTAGTATGGATCGGGGACTTCGCGCTCCTCGAAGCGCGTCGAATACTCGAGGAACAAACCCAGCTTGTGGCGATGTTCGGGCGGGCATGCCCGCTGGAGCAAGGACAGGTTGTCCGAATCCATCGCCAGGATGCGATCGAAACGCATGAAGTCCAGCTCGCTGACGCGCCGCGCGCGCAGCGGGGAAAGATCATAGCCGCGCCGCTGAGCCGCTTCGCGAGCCCTCTGGTCGGGCGGCTCGCCGACGTGATAGCCATGGGTTCCGGCGGAGTCGATTTCGACGAACTCATCCAAGCCTTCGCTCGAGACGATCGATCTCAACACGCCTTCGGCCGTCGGCGATCGGCAGATGTTGCCCATGCACACGAGCAGTATGCTGATTCTTTCCACTGATTCATTGCCTTGAGAGGGTTGGATGTTCATCTTAAGGCATCGGCCCGCGCACCGGAAAAGAGAAAAGCCCGGCCCCAAACGGGGCCGGGCAAACATGCGCAATCGCGGGAATGCGGCGCGGAGCCTAGACTGCTGAACGACGCCGGCGCAGCGCGACGCCAAGCATGGCGAGGCCGGCAACCATCATTGCGTAGGTCTCTGGCTCGGGTACGGCGGTCAGCGCACGGTAGTTGCTGAGTCCGGGCGGGCCATTCACGGTGAGGCTGTTGACCGGCTGCGTCCAGTGGAACAGGAGTTCCCCGGGTCCGCCGCGCTGGCCGAAATGCACGAACAGGAATTCGAACGGATCCGTGCTGGTGAAGGTAAAGCTGGTCTTGGACGCCGAAGCGCTGTCGGTAGCGCCCGTGCAAAGGCTCGTCGACGAGTCGCAGCTCGAAACGTAGGCGATGCGGCTGCCGGTCGATTGCGGGAACAGGCTATTGACGTTCGCCAGCAGGTCCCCGTTCGCGTCCGTCCCCTGCGTGAGATTCGTGGTCGTGTACAGGATCGCATCCGCCGCATGACCGGACGAGTATGTGTAGGTCGTACTCCCAATCAGGTAGGTCCAGTCGGAAGTCTTTACCGGGGTCCAGGTGGCGATGGTGCTGGCCGTCGATGCGCCGGCCGCGAGGGCGAGAAGGCCGGCGATGAAAGCACTTGCGAGAATTTTCGATGTCTTCATGTTGTCCTCAGCAGGGTTAGGGCTGGTGGAGCCGAATGGAAGGTCTGTTCCATTCGTACGGTGCGAATCCTATGGTCCGTCCGGACTGCGGGCAATAGGCCGATCGGGCCTCAGACTTCCCCTACCGGCCTGGCCCGGCGCGCGGGTTATGATGCAAAAGGAGCGCACGAATATGAAAAGAAGCGAAACAACGGCCGCCGCCGATGAAATACCCGAACTCGAGTTGTCGGACGACGACATTCTCGACGCCATGGCGAACATCCCCGGCTACCTGGATATCAGCACCGAGGACTTCCGCGAGATCTATCACCTCGCACACCGGCATGCCGTGGAGCGGCTGTTTGGACGGGTTCAGGCCGGCAATCTGATGCGCACGCCGGTGCCCTCGCTGTCACCCGACATCATGCTCGACCAGGCCGCGTGGCAAATCGTCCGAAGCGGCTTCAAGGGCCTTCCCGTGGTCGACGGCCAAGGCCGCATCCTCGGCATGCTGACCGAGACCGACTATCTGCGCCGCCTCGAGGCCGGATCGTTCCTCGAACTGTTCCTGCGATTGATCGACGATTCCTGCGAGATCACCCACCGCTGCCATGAAACCCCGGTAAGCGCCGCCATGTCCGCCCCCGCCGTGACCGTCCGCAGCGAAGCACGCTTCACGGAGATCATGGCGGCCTTTGGCCGACACCCCGGGCGCAGCGCGCCGGTGGTCGACGCGCACGGCCGGCTCTGCGGCCTCCTGTTGCGCAAGGATTTCGTGTCGGCCTTCAACCTGGATGCCTGCCTATGACCCTGCGCACCTATTTCGCCAAGATGCGAGGCAGCACGCACGGCAGCCCCCCTCGCGTCGACAACGTCGAGATTGCATGGTCCTGGCTCGGCAGTTTCATCGGCATCGGCGTTCTCGCGCTCATCGGCCAAGCCTACTTCGATGCCCACGATCTGCCTCTAATGATCGGCTCATTTGGCGCTTCAGCGGTGCTCGTCTATGGCGCCGCGCGCAGCCCCCTCGCACAACCGCGCAACCTGGTCGGCGGTCACCTGTTGTCGGCAGCTGTCGGCGTCGCCTGCTGGAAGCTGCTGCACCAGCAGCCCTGGCTTGCAGAGGCTGCAGCGGTCGCCACCGCGATCGCAGTCATGCACGCGACGCGCACGCTGCATCCACCCGGCGGCGCGACTGCACTGATCGCCGTCATCGGTTCGCCCCAGATTCACGATCTCGGCTTCCTCTACGTGCTGATGCCGGCGACGCTGGGCCCGCTGATCCTCCTGGCGATCGGGCTCTTGGTGAATAACGTTCCTGCGTCCCGGCGCTATCCCGAGATCTGGTTCTGACCGGTTCAGTCGTCGAGCGGCGGGAGTCTTGCGGCGAGCCGGGCGAGGAGCCAGAGCGCGATCGACAGAACAGCCACGGTGCCGGCCAGCCGCCTGCCGTGCCAGAGGGTATCGAACCACTCGTTGAATTCGGCGGCGGCCACCGCGGCCGTGCCGCCGATGCGCCGAAGCTCGAGCTGATATTTCTTCGAATTGTCCGCCGTCGTCGCATACGGTCCGCCGACATCGGTGCTTTCCGCCGGCGCGAGGACGAAGATGGCAGCCGCTACGCCAAGTCCCGTCACCAGCATCAGCGTCGCGAGCGCCTTCATGGTCCGCTCGTAACGGCTGCCCGGCCGATTTCCGTTCGTCTCGTGCATGGGTTCGATCGTGCCATTCCCCGCGCAGCGATACAAGCCGTTGTCCATGCGCTGATACCGCGCGCGAGCCTTGCATTGAACCTCTCCGCAAAAGCCAACGACTCTTGCCCTTGATGCGAAAATACTTCTTGCCATCGACGCGCGCTTCCCGTATGGTGGCCGGGCATTCGATTCAAGTAGCGCAACGTTGTACTGATTCACCCGCCGTGACGGCGCCGTTTCTGCCAACCGCCTTTCTTGATTTCGGTTGCATGGGCTTTGCCCTTTTTTTCGTCTTTTTCAAGGAAAGTCTTACATGGCAACTGGCACCGTAAAGTGGTTCAACGACGCCAAGGGTTTCGGCTTCATCACGCCGGACGAAGGCGGCGACGACCTGTTCGCGCACTTCTCCGAAATCCAGGCGAGCGGCTTCAAGTCGCTTCAGGAAGGACAGAAAGTCAGCTTCGAGGTCAAGCAAGGCCCCAAGGGCAAGCAAGCCTCGATGATCAAGCCGCTGTAAGCGGCCTGAGTCCGACAAGAACCGCAGCTTCGGCTGCGGTTTTTTTTCGCCCTCGCTCCCGCGGCAGCAGGCTCGGGCTCAAATCCCCGTCGCTTACTGAAGGCAGAGTTCGGCGGCACTGACGATGCGATTGCGTCCTGCCTGCTTCGCCTCGTACATCCTGGCGTCAGCAATCTCGACCAGTTCGTTCCAGTCCTTGGCACCATCGGCAACACGCTCGGCGACGCCAATGCTCGCGGTAATCGGGCGCCCGTCGGGCGCAAGGCCGAGGCCGCGTTCGTAGACCCGCAAGAGCCCCTGGCTGGCCTGCTGCATGGTCGAGTTAGGCATGATGAGCACGAACTCCTCGCCGCCCCAACGCGCCAGGATGTCGCCAGCGCGGAGATTGCGCCGCAATTGCGTGGTCGCGTTTCTCAGCACCTGGTCGCCCGCTTCGTGCCCGAAGCTGTCATTGACCTGCTTGAAATGGTCGAGGTCGATGAATGCGAGCGCGAGCGGCGCGTTTATCCGCGACGCCAGGATGAACTGCAGGTCGAGCAGTTCCTCGCCGCTGTTACGCGTAAAGCAGCCGGTCATGTTGTCGCGGATCGCCTCGCGGATGAAGACGATCATGAAGCCAAGCTGGGAAAGCCCTGCCAGCGCGGATACCGAGACGATGAGGAGCAGCAGCCAGATGGTGACGCCAAGCGACGGAAGATCGAGTTCCGGTCCCGTCATCGCCGCGCCGATCAGCGGCATGGCGAGCATCGGCAAGGCGAACGCCGCGCATTCGATGAGCGTCAGGGGAAAGATCGACAGCCCGGCCAGCATCACGAAGGGCAGGAACGTGTAGCCGGCACCGACGGCCTTTTGCAGCCCCGTCAACTCGAATGCCGAGATGTGGGCAAATGAAAACAGGAAGAATGCCGAGGGCACGGCAAGCAGCGCACCCAATGCGCGATAGACCGCGCCGCGTGCGTCGCGATCCCATCGGCCGACGACGATTGCGGCAAAGCCGACCGAGGCGGCGAGCCGCGCCCACGCCAGCCCATGCCAGACCTCGGGCGGAAACACAGCCATGTCGATCACGATCCACAGCGGCGTGAGCACGGCGAAGAGCCCCGCGACAAGGCGCACGCGCGTCAGGATCACGGCGGCGCGGCGCTTGGCCAGGAGCGAGAGATGCCCCTGGGGACAGAACAGCCAGCCCACCTCTTCGGCGGTCATTTCGATGAGAATCAGCGACCACGCACGGCGCCAAAACTTCGCCAGCGCTGCTTTCAGCATTGAGGCCCTCCCGACTTCGGCGACTCGTAACCCGGTACGCTGCCGGACGGCGGAGATTAACCCGGGCCTATGCCGGTTTCAACCATGCTCGCTATAGGGTCTGCGCCTCCGGCAAGGCGATTTGCCCCCCGGTGCTGAATTGGTAGTCGCGAAACACATGCTCTGCCGTGAGGATGGCATAGCTGCCGTCGTTATTCCGCACGGTCGTGTCTTTCAGCCGGTACGTATAGTGCCCGCAGGTCCAGCAGTCGAAATTTCGCATGTGCGTGCACAGGCAGGTCTTGTCGCGCACCGAAACCTTGCGCTGATCCGGATGCGCCGCCACTTCGCGGTTGTAGGCGTTTATGTAGGCGCAATTCCCGTTGGCGTCGAGGAGGTACCCATAGGCTTCGCAGTTGGGGCGGATGCCGGAGCCGATTGCCGGGCTTCCCTTCAGCATGCGCATCGGATAGCCGGTCGGCGAAATGGTGTTGACCTCGATGTCGCGCTCGCTCGCCTTGAAGTACTCCTGCTGGACCGCTGCCGGCAGTCCGCATTCGCGCACCACCGTGAACCGGGTCGCGACCTGGACCGCCGCCGCCCCCTGCTCCATGAAGCCCGCTGCGTCGCTTCCGGTGAAGATTCCGCCGGCGGGAATGAGCGGAATGTCGAGATGCTCGGCCGCGAGCCAGGCCCTGATCTCGGCGAAGATCGTCGCGAGATCGTACTGGGCCCAGTCCATGCCGAAGCCGAGGTGCCCTCCGGCCAGCGGCCCCTCGATGACGACGAAATCCGGCAGCCGGTTGGTGCGTGCGGATTTCCGCAGAAACAACTGCAGCGCCCGCAGCGATGACACGATGATGCCGAGTTTGGCGTCTCGAAAGCGCGGATGGTCCTCGATCAGGGCAAAGGAGCCAAGATGCAACCCCGCCGCCAAGGTGATGCCGTCGATGCCAGCGTCGAGCGCCGCCGAAAGACGCACCTTCAGCGTCTCCTTGGGCGCGTTCATGGTCAGCTTCTCCATCGTATTGATGAAGATCATGCCCTCGCCACGCTTGGCTTCCATCGTCTTGCCTACATGCAGACGCGTGGCCTCGGCCAGCTTGTCGAGGTTGAACTGCACCGGCGACTTGTCGGCGTTGGCGACGTTGTACTTGTAGAGCTTGAGCTTGTCCTTGACGTAGCGGGTGTCGAAGCGCCGGTCTGCAACCGTCTTGACCATCGCGTCCGAGATATGGCCGATGCCACCCAGCCGCGCCGCCTCCAACGCGAGTTCGGCGGTGGAGATATCCACGCCCATCCCGCCGATCACCAATGGCACCAGTTCCCGCTTGCCGAAGCGGAGTCGAAAGTCGTCCAGCCGTTTCATTGCCCTACTCTTGCCAAGTTATCGGCGGACGATACCATGACCGCGACTGGAGCGCGGTTCTTCAACTCAACAAATGTAGTCAAGGCGCGGCGCGCCGGAGGCCGAGGCGCTCGCCGCAGAGTTCCGCGGCCTTGGCGGCGCTGTTCACTTCGTTGTAGAGGTTCAGCGCGTCCAGACGGCTCACCGCGGCATCCCGCATATTGACGCCGTACAGCCGGATCAGCGTCTCGTCGAACTCCTGCACGATCCGCCGCATCTCGAACTTGCCGACTCGCGAAACATCCATGGCTACCCCTTCATCAACCGCCCGTGGTGGGCTTGCGGGTTCCACGAGAACAGCGGCCGGACGATGGCCTCGAGTGCGGCGCCCATGGCGCCCACCGTGCCACCTGCGAGCCTAAGGCACAACCCCAGCCTCGGCCCAAGCACCGGCTGGCGGCGACGCAGGTCTTCCGCGCGCAATTGCCGGGCCTGCCGCTCGATGCTGATGATATCGATGCTTCTCATCTTCAGACTCCATCCACCTTTACCGCGGAGATCGATCCTATCTTGCACCGCACCATCACCGCGACTGTCGCCCTGCGGCGACGGCCTTCTTTTGGCAATCCCGCAATTCAATTGTAGCTGCTGCAGCGCAGCATTTCACCACAAATTGACGGCGGAAGGGGCAGTTGTTCCGCCGCAAGCTCAGCGGTTTTGGTCGTGAAGCTCCGCGCCGAAGGCAAGCTTCTTCAGGTGGAAGAGTTCGTCGCGTGCCGCGGCCGCCTGTTCGAACTCCAGGTTGCGGGCGTGCTCCTGCATCGCCTTTTCTAGGCGCTTGATCTCCTTGGCCAGCGCCTTCTCGCTCATCGACTCATAGCGGGCGGACTCCTGCGCGGCCTTGAGTTCGCGGGCGGCGGTGTCCTGATCGTAAACGCCGTCGATGATGTCCTTGATGCGCTTCTTGACGCCAACCGGCGTGATGCCGTGCTCCTGGTTGAACGCCATCTGCTTGGCGCGGCGACGCTCGGTCTCGGCTATCGCGCGCCGCATCGAATCGGTGACGCGGTCCGCATACAGGATCGCCGTGCCGTGAAGGTGGCGAGCCGCGCGCCCGATGGTCTGGATGAGCGAACGCTCGGATCGCAGGAAGCCTTCCTTGTCCGCATCCAGGATCGCCACCAGCGAGACTTCGGGGATATCGAGCCCCTCGCGCAACAGGTTGATGCCGACCAGCACGTCGAACTCGCCGAGCCGAAGGTCACGAATGATCTCGACGCGCTCAACGGTGTCGATGTCCGAATGCAGGTAGCGCACGCGAATGCCGTTGTCGCCGAGGAACTCGGTGAGCTGTTCGGCGAGCCGCTTGGTCAGCGTCGTCACCAGCACGCGCTCCTCCTTCGCGACGCGGCGCTTGATCTCGGACAGCAGGTCGTCGACCTGGGTGGTCGCCGGCCGCACGATCACTTCCGGATCGACGAGCCCGGTGGGGCGCACGACCTGCTCGACCACCTGGCCCTGATGTTCCCGCTCATAGTCGGCCGGGGTCGCCGAGACGAAGATCGTCTGCGGCATCAGCCGCTCGAACTCCTCGAACTTGAGCGGGCGGTTGTCCAGCGCGGACGGCAGGCGGAAGCCGTAGTCGACCAGGTTCTCCTTGCGCGAGCGATCGCCCTTGTACATGCCGCCCACCTGCGGAATGGAGACATGCGACTCATCGATGAACATCAATGCATCGGGCGGCAGGTAGTCGATCAGCGTAGGCGGCGGCTCGCCCTGCTTGCGGCCGGAAAGATGCCGCGAGTAGTTCTCGATGCCCTTGCAGAAGCCCAGCTGGTCCAGCATCTCGAGGTCGAAGCGCGTACGCTGCTCGATGCGCTGGCACTCCACGAGCTTCTGTTCCTTCTGGAAGAACTCGATCCGCTCGCTCAATTCCTTCTTGATCTTCCCGATCGCCTCCAGCACCGTGGCGCGCGGCGTGACGTAATGGCTCGACGGGAACACCGTGAAGCGCCCCAGCTTCTGGCGCGTATGTCCGGTGAGAGGATCGAAAAGGGTCAGCGACTCGATCTCGTCGTCGAACAGTTCGATGCGAATGGCGCTCTCGGCGTTCTCCGCGGGGAAGACGTCGATGACGTCGCCGCGCACGCGATAGACGCCGCGACGAAAATCCATCTCGTTGCGCTCGTACTGCATCTCGGCGAGCCGGCGGATGATGGCGCGCTGGTCCATCTTCTCGCCTTCGCGCAGATGCAGGATCATGCTGTGATAGTCGACCGGATCGCCGATGCCGTAGATCGCCGACACCGTGCAGACGATCACCACGTCCCGCCGTTCGAGCAGGCTCTTGGTGGCCGAAAGCCGCATCTGCTCGATGTGCTCGTTGATCGACGAATCCTTCTCGATGAAGAGGTCGCGCGACGGCACATACGCTTCGGGCTGGTAGTAATCGTAGTAGGAGACGAAATACTCGACGGCGTTCTCGGGGAAGAACTCGCGGAACTCCGAGTACAGTTGCGCCGCCAGCGTCTTGTTGGGCGCCAGCACCAGCGCCGGCCGGCCCATGCGCGCGATGACGTTCGCCGCGGTGAAGGTCTTGCCGGACCCCGTCACGCCGAGCAGCGTCTGGAACGACAAGCCGTCCTGCAGGCCCTCGACGAGCAGGCGGATCGCCTCCGGCTGGTCGCCGGCCGGCGGGAACGGCTGGTGCAGGCGGAAGGGACTGCCATCGAAAGTGACGACGCCTTCGCCGGGAAACGGTATGATTTCGCCCATCACGAGTGTGCTTGATTTGCCGGATTAGAAGCGAAGGGAAATCGCGGCCGGCCGATCGGTTATTATTGCGCGCTTTTTCCCCCGAAGCCACCTACGGAGAACCCTGGAGCTGCCATGACCGCTTCCCTATTCGCCGCCGTCGAAATGGCGCCGCGCGATCCCATTCTCGGCCTCAATGAAGCTTTCGCCGCCGACAAGAATCCCGCCAAGGTCAACCTCGGCGTCGGCGTCTACTTCGGCGACGACGGCAAGATCCCGCTGCTGGCCGCCGTCAAGGCCGCCGAGAAGGCCCGCCTCGAGACGCAGCCGCCGCGCGGCTACCAGCCCATCGAAGGCACGCCGGCCTACAACGGCGCCGTGCAGAACCTGCTGCTCGGCAAGGATTCCGAACTGCTCGCCGCCGGCCGCACCGTCACTTGCCAGTGCCTCGGCGGCACGGGCGCACTCAAGGTCGGCGCCGACTACCTGAAGCGCCTGCTGCCCGACGCCACGGTCTACATCAGCAACCCGAGCTGGGAAAACCACCGCGCCCTGTTCGAAAGCGCCGGCTTCCCGGTCAAGGACTACGCCTACTACGATGCCGCGACCCGCGGCGTCGATTTCGCCGGCATGAAGGCCGCGCTGCTGGCCATGCCGGCCAAGTCAGTCGTCGTGCTGCACGCCTGCTGCCACAACCCCACCGGCGCCGACCTCACGGCCGACCAGTGGAAGGAAGTGGTCGCCGCGGTCAAGGAGAAGAATCTCGTCGCCTTCATCGACATGGCCTACCAGGGCTTCGCCGACGGCATCAAGCAGGACGCCGTGGCCCTCGACCTGTTCGCCGCTTCGGGCCTGCAGTTCTTCGTCTCCAGCTCCTTCTCCAAGTCCTTCTCGCTCTACGGCGAGCGCGTCGGCGCGCTGACCATCGTCACCGCCGACAAGGACGAGTCGGCCCGCGTGCTGTCGCAGGTGAAGCGCGTCATCCGCACCAACTACTCCAACCCGCCGACCCATGGCGGCGCCGTCGTCGCGGCCGTGCTGTCCAGCCCCGAACTGCGCCAGCAATGGGAAGACGAACTCGCCGGCATGCGCAACCGCATTCGCGAAATGCGCAAGAGCCTGGTGGCGAAGCTCGCTGCGGAAGGTGCCGCGAACTTCGACTTCATCAACGTCCAGCGCGGCATGTTCTCCTACACGGGCCTGAGCGTTGCGCAAGTCGAGCGGCTCAAGAGCGATTTCGGCATCTATGCCGTCGGTACCGGCCGCATTTGCGTCGCCGCGCTGAACACCCGCAACATCGAGTACGTAGCGAAGGCGATCGCGACTGTGTTGAAAGGCTAAAAAAAGTTTGCAGCGGCGCGAGTGCCTCGTTATAATTCGCGCCGCTTCAATTCCCCGATAGCTCAGTCGGTAGAGCGCCGGACTGTTAATCCGTAGGTCCCTGGTTCGAGCCCAGGTCGGGGAGCCAGATTCCACAAGGCCCGCAGCGATGCGGGCCTTGTTCATTTCAGGAAACCGCGATGACCCTGCCCCGCTGCCCCCAGTGCAACTCCGAATACACCTATGAAGACGGCGAGATGTTCGTCTGTCCCGAGTGTGCGCACGAGTGGCCGAAGGTGGCGGCCGCGGCGGTCGAGGAAGCCAAGGTGGTCCGCGACGCCGTCGGTAACGTGCTGCAGGACGGCGACAGTGTGACGGTCATCAAGGACCTCAAGGTCAAGGGTTCATCGCTGGTGGTCAAGGTTGGCACCAAGGTCAAGAACATCCGCCTGGTCGACGGCGACCACGACATCGACTGCAAGATCGACGGTGTCGGCGCCATGGGCTTGAAGTCGGAGTTCGTGAAGAAGGCCTAGGCGCTCTGGCCTAGCAGCGCGAGCTGCGCCTCCTCCAGATAGCACCACTGGCCCTCCGCCAAATCGAGGCTCTCCAGCCTCAACCCGCCGATGGCGACGCGCCGCAGCGCGGCGCAATGATTCCCGGCCGCCGCAAGCATCCGCTTGACCTGGTGGTACTTGCCCTGGTCGAGCACGACCTCCACCGAATGCGTATCGAGCCGGCGTGCCCTTGCCGTCAATGGCGCCGGCTCGTCGATCAACTGGACGCCGGCCTGCAGCTTCTCGATCAGCCCAGCCGTCACGGGTTCGTGAGTCGTGGCGACATAGGTCTTCGGCACGTGGCGGCGCGGCGACGACTGCGCATGGATGAAGGCGCCGTCGTCGGATAGCAGGAGCAGACCAGTCGTGTCGTGGTCCAATCGCCCGACCGGCTGCACGTCCCGCCGCGCGAACTGCTCGGGCAGCAGCGTCAGCACACCAGGATGGTGGCTGGGCTTGCGCGAGCATTCGTAGCCGGGCGGCTTGTCGAGCGCCAGATAGAGGCGTTCGCGGTACGTCCATCGTTCGCCGAATACCTCGAACGCCAGTCCCTCGGGATCGAAGGATGCGACGGCGTCGGTCACCATCTCGGCGCCCACGCGGACTTCACCCGCGTGGACGAGTTCGCGGCAGCCCTTGCGGGTGCCGAATCCCTGGGATTGCAGGATGCGATCGAGAGTCGTCATTTTCGCCATGGGCGAAATGTATCCGATCGCGCCGATCCATGCCCGCCGGGCCGAACGGACCAGCTCCGCTGATATCGAAAACACGCGCTGCGAACACCGCCCGTCTAGGGTTGAGGCAATTTTGCCAAGTGCAACCGATGAAGCCGCCGACCGCCCGCCGCAATCCGCGCATCTCGCCCGCAGGCCTGCGGGCGCTGCTGCGCCGGCGCTTCGGCCTGGAGAGCTTCCGACCGGGTCAGGAGGACGTCATCCGCAACGTGCTGCAAGGCATCGATACCCTCGCCGTCATGCCGACCGGCGCGGGGAAGTCATTGTGCTACCAGTTGCCGGGCCTGCTGCTGTGGGGCACTACCATCGTCGTCAGTCCCCTGATCGCATTGATGAACGATCAGGCCGACAAACTGGACGACGCGGGCGTCGATACCGCCCGCATCAACAGCACGCTGAAGCGCACCGAGCACGCGGCGACCCTGAATCGCATCGCCGAACAGGAAAGCGAAATCGTCTTCCTCACTCCGGAACAGCTGCAGGCTGCGGAAACGCTGGAGCGTCTCGCCAGCAACGCCATCGACGTGTTCGTCGTCGACGAGGCCCATTGCATTTCGGATTGGGGACACGATTTCCGTCCTGCCTATCTCGAAATCGGCAACGTCCTGAAGCGGCTCGGCAACCCGCCTGTGCTCGCCTTGACGGCGACTGCCTCGGACCGGGTGATCGAGGACATCCGCAAGCAGTTGGGCCGCCCGCGCATGGCGGTGATCGACGGTAGCATGTACCGCCCCAACCTGCGGTACGGGGTGACGCAGGTGACCACCGAGGCCGAGAAGCAGCTGGCGCTCGATCGCCTCCTGACGCCGCTGCATGGCACCCGGCTCGTCTATGCGGCCACCGTGAAGACGGCCGTCGCCCTTCACGAGCGGCTGTTGCGCATCGGCCAGCGGGCCCTGCTCTACCACGGCGGCCTGGGCGCGCAGGCGCGACGCGAAAGCCAGCGACGCTTCATGGACGAAGAGAACGTCGTGATGGTGGCGACCAATGCGTTCGGACTCGGTATCGACAAGCCCGATGTGCGGGCCGTGGTGCACTATCAGATGCCGGCCTCGCTCGAGGCCTATTACCAGGAATCAGGTCGCGCTGGGCGCGACGGCGAACCGGCCTGCTGCGAACTGCTGTTCGATTACGGCGACCGCCGCATCCAGAAGTTCTTCCTGGCAAATCGCTATCCCACCGCCGATGACGTTGCGCAGGTGTGGCGAACGCTGAGCGCGCTGCCGGACGGCCGGAAGCCGAGCGGGCTCGAACTGTCGCGCGCCGTCGAAACGGTGGCGGCGGTCAAGGTGCGCGTGGCGCTCAAGGCGCTGCACGACGCCGGCTTCGTGCGCCTGGCGCGCGGCTGCTACTCGGTATCGGGCAAACCATTCGACGCGGCGGCGGCGGAAGCCGTCGCGGCCCGCTATCAGCAGCGCGAGGAAGTCGACAGCGCCAAGCTCGAGCAACTGATGGCATACGCCTACAGCACACGCTGCCGCTGGCGCACCCTGCTCGACTACTTCGGCGAGACGCCGCCGTGGGAGCGCTGCGGTACCTGCGACAATTGCCGGCACCCGATCGAGACGGAAGCGCCGCGCGTCCAGTCGCCGGTAGCACAGGAACGCCGCGAAGCGGCATACGAACTCGGCCAGAGAGTCACGCTGCCGCGCTACGGCGAAGGAACCGTCGTCGATGTGGCCGGCGACATCATCACCGTCGCCTTTGCGGACGGCGAACGCCGCCGCTTCCAGGAGTCCTTCGTGCGGACGCCAGGAATTGCACGGCAACGAAGGAGACGTGCATGAAACCCGCGCACCACGCACAGCCTGCTTCCGTGTACACCCGCTTTTCGCAATGGGTATCGCGCACCAGCGGAAGGCCGAGCGCGTTCGTCGCCGTCATCTTGCTGACCCTCGCGTGGGCGGTATCCGGCCCCCTCTTCGGCTTCAGCGATACCTGGCAACTTGTCATGAACACGATCTCCTCGATCGTCACCTTCCTCATGGTCTTCGTGATCCAGAACACGCAGAACCGGCAGACCGACGCCATGCAGATCAAGCTCGACGAACTGATCCGCGCCACTGAAGGCGCGCACAACGTCCTGCTCGATCTCGAGGACATCGGCGACGAGCAACTGACGGAATTCCGCAACCGCTACACCGCGCTGGCGCGCATCACGCGCGAGGAGTTGGCGCGGCGGCATCGCGACACCGATACGGATACGCCGGAAGCCTAGGCGCGCTCTTTCGCTCAGGCTGCCGCGCCCTTGCGGCGCAGTCCTTCGAGAATGGCGGCGAATGGCGCTTCGGCTCGCGCCGCCTTGGGAATCAGGCCGTCCATGCCGGCGTCCAGGCACTGGCGCCGATTCTCGGGAAACACGTTCGCCGTCAGGGCAAGGATCAGCGGTTCCGTGCCGCCCGGCAGCAAACGGATACGGCGCGCGGCCTCGAGGCCGTCCATGCGCGGCATGCGCATGTCGAGAAGGATGACGTCGTATCGCCTCAGGCTGGCCAGTTCGACCGCCTCGACGCCATCGACCGCCAGATCGATATGCGGCCAGACGTCGCTGAGAAGTGCCTGGGTGATGTAGCGATTATCGGGATCGTCGTCGGCGAGCAGGACGCGCAGTCCGGCAAATTCGCGCTTCAGCACCGCCTCGGCGGTCTCCGACGACGCCTTGGTCTCCACTGCCGCAGGGCCGGCCGACTTGCGCAAGCGGGCGGTGAACCAGAAACTGCTGCCGACGCCGGGCGTGCTCGTCGCCCCGGCTTCGCCGCCCATCAAGCCGGCCAGGCGCTTCGTGATCGCCAGCCCCAGACCGGTGCCGCCGAAGCGCCGCGTGGTCGAATTGTCGGCTTGCTCGAACACCTCGAACAGCCGCGGCACCACGTCCGGCGCAATGCCGATGCCCGTGTCCGTCACGTCGAAGCGCAGCAGGGCGTCCTCGGTACGCTCCTCGATCATCCTGACGCGCAGCGTGACGCTGCCGCGTTCGGTGAATTTCACCGCATTGCTGGCGTAGTTGAGCAGCGCCTGGCGCAGGCGGGTCGGATCGCCGATCAGCCCGGCGGGCAGCGGGTCGATCTCGAAGACGACCCGGAGGCCCTTGGCCTGGGCCGAGTCGGCAATCATGGAGCAGACGTTGTCGACGATGGCGCTGATGTTGACCCCGGCCTGTTCGAGCACGAACTTGTTGGCCTCGATGCGCGACAGGTCGAGAATCGCGTTGATGATCCCGAGCAGGTGTTCGCTCGCCGCGTCGATGCGATCGAGCTGCGAGGCCTGCTGAGACGTGACGCCGGAACGCCGGATGAGGTTCGCCATTCCCGTGATCGCATGCAGCGGGGTGCGGATCTCGTGCGACATGTTGGCCAGGAAGGCGCTCTTGGCGACGTTGGCAGCCTCGGCTGCCTCCTTGGCGATGGAAAGCTCGCGCGTACGCTCCTCGACCATCTGCTCGAGGTGCTTGCGATGGCGATCGAGCTCGTCGGCGTCGCGCTTGCGCTGGGTGATGTCGTCGTAGATGCCCAATACGCCGATGACGCGCTGGTCGTTGCCGCGCAAGGGCACCTTCGACGTCCGCAGCCAGATGGTGGCGCCGTCCGGCGTCGTCTGTGGCTCCTCGAAATCGAGCTTCGCCACGCCGGACTCCATCACCGCACGATCATCCGCCTGGTACTGCGGCGCCTGGTCGCGCCAGCCCATCTCGAAATCGGTCCGGCCGACCAGCTCGCCCGGCTCCGCCAGCCCGGCATCGCGGGCGAACAGGGTGTTGCACCCCAGGTAGCGACAATCACGGTCCTTCCAGAACACGCGGATGGGGGCATGTTCGAGTACCGATTGCAGCAGGTCCTTCTGGTTCTGCAAGTCGTCGGCAAAGCGGCGCTGCTGCGCAAACAGGGCAGCCAGCTTTTGCGTCATGGAATTGATGCCGTGCTGGAGTTGCCCGAGCTCGTCGTTGGCCGTCACAGGAATGCGCGCATCGAGAGCGCCCTCCTCGACGCTCTTCAGCATCGCGAGCGACGTGGCGACGCGCCGCGTAATCAGCCGCTGTGCGACCAGCAGGATGGCCGCCGACGTGAGCAGAACCGCCATGAGCGAGCCGACCACGCCCCATAGCGCCACCGTGCGCTTCTGGGCCCTGAGTTCCGCGGTACTGATGGTGAGGATCGTGCGGTATGCGGACGTCACGCCGCTGCCATGCGGCCGCGCGATGCTGGTCATCGTATCGGCGCCGACAACCAGCCGTTGCGCCGGGGCCTCGTCGCGGAACCATGCGGCCTGGAGTCCCGGCAGGTCCTGAACGTTGCGTCCAAGCTTTCCCGGATCGGTCGCGACGATCACGTGGCCGCTGCCCCCGACCACCATGCCGTCGAGGTAGGGCGCACCGAGCAGGTCGCTCAGCAGGTCGCGGCGCGACACGACGCTGACCGGCAGTTCCTCGCTGGCGATCATGCCTTCGACGAGATGCAGCCGGGTGCGTACGCGCTCGTCAGCTGCCGTGCTGTATCGGTCGACGTAGAACCAGCCGAGCCCCCCGAAGGTCGCGACCTCGATGCCGACGACGAGCAGCGCGATGCGCGTGATGAGACCGAACCGAGGCATCCTCAAGGTACATAGTGCGGGGTATCGGCAAGAGGCTCCAGCCGAGTCGTCCGCTCTTTGGTGTAGCGCACCTGTTCCGCCGAGAACTGGCCGAGGACTTCGAGTCCCAGTTCCGGATGCTCGCTGCGCGGGTGCCAGGTGGCGATATACGTGGTTTGCTGCAGATGGTGGCTGTCCGGATCCATGTAGGCCGGTCCATCCTGCATGCGCTCGGCGGCAGTAGCCCGATAGTGTTCGAGTTCGGCAATTACCGCGTGATTGTCCGTGGTGCCCGCCCGCTCGATGGCGCCGAGCAGCGCCTTGGCCGCAAGGTAGGCCTGGTGCGTCACATGCCCCGGATAATCGAGCCGCGTGCGCCCATAGCGCTTGCGGTAGCGCGCGACGAATTCCTGCGTTCCCGGCGTCCCGAAGTTCCATGCCCAGGTAACCCCGAACAATGGCCGCGGCGTGCCCGGTGCCGGATAGAGGTCCTCCCAATCCACCTCACCGACGACCCACGCCTGCTTCTTGAGCATCGCGGGGCCAACCTGCGCGAATAGCTTGATCTGGTTGTCGCCGCTGATATTGACCGCCACGACATCGGGCGCGTAGGCGGCGACCTGCTTGATGATGCCTGCGGGATCGGGCAGCGACTCGGGCGCGATCACCTCCCCGACGATGGCGCCGCCGTATTCGGCCACATAGGGACGCGACGCTGCGGCGCTGCTGCGGCCCCATTCGTCGTCCTCGGTCAGCAGCACGACGCGCTTCGACTCCTGCCGGCTCAGCGCGTACTTGAGCAGGGTATGGTTGTAGTTGGCGGCATTGGCGTCGAACACGAACTTGGTTCGATGGGCGTTCTCGACCGCTTCGGACGGTGCCGACGAATTGGTGTTGATGAAAATCACGCCATGCTTCTGGCAGACGGCAGACATGCTGGCGGCGACACCAGAACTTATGGCGCCGACCATGAATCCCACGCGGGTCTGGCCGATCAGTTCCTCGGCCACGCGGGCGGCCTGCGCCGGATCGAGGGTGGGATCGCGCGAGACCAGCACGATCTGGCGGCCCACGACGCCGCCGCGCGCATTGAATTCCTCCACGGCCATTTCGACGCCGCGCCTATCAGCCTCGGAGTGCAGCGAGAAGCGCCCAGTCGTCGGAGCGACATGTGCGATGACGATCGGCGCGACGCTCCTCTGCTGGGCAAACGCCGCCGGGGCGGTAAACGCGACCGCCGCCGGCATCGCCAGCAAGACGGCAGCAAGGTGACACAAGGATCGCCGGAAAGCCCGCTTCAGCATATCGGGCATTTTGCCGCGATCCGCTCTTAATTGCCAGCGTCCCCTTCGTCGGTACGACGTGCCATGGCACCCTGCTCAGGATCAGGCCGTACCGATCCGCAGCAGAGCTCGACTTCCACGATGTCGCGCAAGCCGTCCCATGAAGAACCGCGAACCGCTGCGAGCGGCCGTATCCAATGGATCGGGGTGGGCTGCGGAAACCGGCACTCCTCGCTGCGCTCGTTCGACTGCAGCGCGGGATGGGCCCGAGTCAGCAGCACCGCGGCGGAGAGAAGTCCAACGGCAGCCTTGTGGCCCACGTCTCGCGGCTACCTGAAAAGATTACGTGTGCCGATTACCGGCTACGGAAACGTGCCCCGGCGCCCTTTCTCCATCTCGGGCGTCTTGTGGCCGTCATCCACGTTAAGCCGTTCGCGGTTGCGCCTAAGGGCTTCGTCGCCTTCCGCTTTTCCTGGGGCCGCGGCGCCGGGCATCCGCGGGTCTCCCTCCACTGCCTGTTCCCGTCTGGGATCCGGCGCACCCCGGACCTTGTCCTTCCGGCTCATTGCTGGCCTCCTTCGAACGGAATCTTCCGTCCAGGAAGATCAGCAATGCTCGTGCCCGGTTTAGGCCGGCGCTAGAGAACCATCGAGAACATCCTCGCCGTCACAAGCGTCCTTCCTGCCGCGAAGCTCGTCGATGGCGAGGCTGACACCGAGCCTCGGCCAAAACAGACGGTTCCTTCGGGGACGGTGGACGCGCCGCAATTCAGCGGGCGAGGCCGATGCGAGCACGGGATGATCGGAAAAGGAAAGGAAGAGCGGAATCCCGTCGACGACCACTGAGAACCCACGGGGACCGACGGCGACGACTTGTGGCGGCTGGCAATAGGGATGAGCCAAGGCGACCTCCGGAATAAGCGCGGGAAACGGCCCCACGCGAATACATGATTGCGACGAGGGTATGCCATTCGTACATGCCCGATAAATACGCGCGAGCACATATACGTGCTCCCACTTACGTCCTCATCGGCTTGTTGCCCACAACGACGGTCGGTGTTACTTTTGCTTGCGTCATAGTCGCCGCACGCCATATCGGACAACCTCCATGAACCTCCGTAAGGGCCCCAGCGAAACGAAGCGCCAGGAATTGGCGGCGGCGGCGTTTCGGCACAGCCAAATGGCGATCGCCATCGCCGGCTTGTCCGACGGAAGGCTGGTCGAATTGAATCCCGCCTGCGAGCGCTTCTTCGGCTACGAGCGCAGCGAACTGGTTGGGCGAAGCTTTCTCGACCTCGGGCTATGGTCCTCTGCCGAGGACTACCGCTGCATCATCGACCAAGTGTCGGACGGCAAGCGCGTGGTCGGCTTCGTCACCCCGTTCTGCCGCAAGGACGGCCATACCGGCAAGATGCAGATCACGGCCCACGCCATCGCGATGGGAGACGACTACTATTTCGCGGCCATCATGGCGGATGCGGCGAAGGTCGCCAACCTGGAAAACGCCATAAGGGAACGCGAGGCGCTTCTGGATCTGTTCATCGAGCATGCGCCGGCAGCGCTGGCCATGTTCGACACCGAGATGCGCTACCTGGTCGCCAGCCGCCGCTGGCGTGAGGACTTCGGCCTCCAGCAACAGCAGCTGCGCGGCCGTTCCCACTACGAGATATTCCCAGAGATCAGCCCGGCATGCCGCGCGGAGAATCGCCGTGTCCTCGGCGGCGAGATCATCCAGTTCGACGAGTTTCCGTTTCGCCGTGCCGACGGATCGATCCAGACCCTGCGTCTGGAAGAGCGCCCCTGGCACACGGCCGACGGCGGCATCGGCGGCATGGTGATCTTTGCCGAGGACATCACCGAGCGCAAGAAGATCGAAAGCGATCTGGCATTGAGCGAGGCCATCTACCGCGCCGCGGTGGACACCTGCCGCGACGGCTTCTGGATGGTCGACGTCGAAGGGCGGCTGCTCGCGGTGAACGAGGCGTACACCCGGCTTTCCGGCTACACGCGGGAGGAACTGCTCGGCAAGTCGGTTGCGGAACTCGAGGACGCGGATTCGGGCGATGACGTGCTCCTCCATCTCGAACAGGTGCGCGCGCGCGGCACCGACTTCTTTACCACCTGGCACCGCGCCAAGGACGGCCGCCGCTGGCCGGTGGAGGTCATCTCGGCATACTGGCCGCTGGCCAACGCACACTATTTCGTGTTCCTGCGCGACATCTCGGAGCGCAAGCGCGCATCCGACGCGTTGCGGGAAAGCGAGGATCGCTTCCGCAGCACCTTCGAGCAGGCGGCGGTCGGCATGGCACACGTCGCACCGGACGGACGCTGGCTGCGCGTCAATGAGAAGCTGTGCGACATCCTCGGCTACACCGAGGCGGAACTGCGCACCATGCGGACCGAGGACATCGCACACCCCGACGACGTCCAGGACACCCAGGACCACATCGCCCAGGTGCTCGCAGGCGAAGTGCTCTCATGCTCCTTCGACAAGCGCTACATCCGCAAGGATGGCCGGGTGGTATGGACCAACGTCACGACGGCCCTGGCCTACGACCAGAAGGCGACCTACTTCATCTCCGTGATACAGGACGTAACCGAGAGCAAGGCCGTCCATGTCGAGTTGTCGAAGCTGCGACGCCGCGTGGACGACATGACCAAGTTCGACGTCGCCGGACACACGGTCGCCGCGCTCGCGCACGAACTGAATCAACCGCTGAATGCGGTCAGTTCGTACGCCGAGGCCGCCCTGCGGCTGCTGAAGGCCGGCAACCCGCAGCCCGAAAAGCTCCTGCATGCCCTTGAAAAGAGCGCGCAGCAGGCCCAGCGCGCAGGCAAGGTGGTCCACAATCTGCTGGCCATTCTCAAGCACGGTGAAGTCCAACGCGAGCGCGTCGACCTGAACGACCTGGCGCGCAAGGTCGTCAAGGCTGGGAAGGCCAACGCGCACGACCAAGTGCGATTCAACGTGCAACTGGCGGCCGGCCTGCCCGCAGTGCATGCCAATCGTCTACAGATCCAGAAGGTGCTGACCAACCTGATCGACAACGGCATCGAAGCGATGCACTACGCGGGAAGCCCGGCCGCCGCCGTCACGGTCACCGTGCGCACGAACGCCGAGGCGGACATGGCGCAGGTGACGGTCGTGGATACCGGTCCCGGGATCGACCCGGACATGCTCCACCGCGTATTCGACACCTTCTTCAGCACCAAGCCCAACGGACTCGGCGTCGGCCTCGCCATCAGCCGCACCATCATCGAGGCCCACGGCGGCACGCTATGGGCCGAATCCGAACCGGGCGCCGGCGCCAGCTTCCATTTCACCCTGCCCTTCGCTCCATGACCCCTCCCATCGTATACATCGTCGATGACGACCCCGCCGTCCGCGACGGCCTCATGCTGCTGCTCGAAGCGGCCGGCCTGAACGCGCGGCCTCATCCCAGCGCGGAATCCTTTCTTACCGCTTTCGACCCGGCGGAATGGGGCTGCCTTGTGCTCGACGTCCGCATGTCGGGCATGTCAGGCCCGCAGCTCCACGAGGAAATCGTGCGCCGCGGCTGGCAACTGCCGGTCATCTACCTGACGGGTCATGGCGATATTCCGATGTCGGTGAGGGCCATCAAGGCCGGCGCCGTCGATTTCCTCACCAAGCCGGTGTCGGGCGAGGAGCTTCTCGCGCAGGTCCATCTCACGATCCAGCGCCAGCGAGATCAGCTGGACCAACACCGCGAGATGGCAGAACGCAAGCAGTGCTTTGCGCGCCTCACTCCGCGCGAGTCGGAAGTCATGGTCCTGGCGCTCGCCGGACACAACAACAAGGAAATCGGCCGCCGGCTCCAGATCAGCTTCCGCACGGTCGAAATCCACCGATCGCGCATCCTGCAGAAGACCGGCGCAACGAACATGCTGGAACTGGCACTGCTGGCCGCAGAGCTCGGCCATCCCGTCACGCCCGCATCGCCGGCAGGCGAGCGCCAAAGAATTCGCTGAGCTCGTACCCGCTACGTGGAACCCCGTATTGTCGTCACGGGTACACGCAATTTAATCTGCGGCTGTCGATCCAAGGAATGCCCCCAGCGACCAGGGACCAGAAGACATGCCCAAGAACCGCATGGCCGGAAGCGGCGACCGCCTAGACGATTTGCCTAGCGGCGCCGATGAGGAAATCGAAAGCGAACCGGGCGAAGCCGTTCCGGGCGCCGCGCCCCGCGAATGGGTCGCATCCGACGCGATCGTTCCAGTTGACAATATCCAGATATACCTAAGCGACATCGGCGCCTTCAAGCTGCTGAGCCCGGCCGAGGAGGCGCGCCTCGCGCGCGCCGTGCAGGCCGGCAGCGACGACGCCCGGCGCAGCATGATCGAAGCGAACCTGCGGCTGGTAGTGAGCATCGCCAAGCACTACCAGCACCGCGGCCTGGATCTCGAGGACATGATCGAAGAGGGCAATCTCGGGCTGATGCACGCGCTCGAGAAATTCGATCCGGACCGCGGCTTTCGCCTCTCCACCTACGCCACGTGGTGGATCCGCCAATACATCGAGCGCGCGATCATGAATCAGTCGCGCACCATCCGCTTGCCGGTCCACGTCTTCAAGCGCATGAAGCATGTGGACCGCGTCATGCGCGAAATCGACCTCGAGAATGACGAACCATCGCGCGAGACGCTTGCCGCCGTTGCCGAACGGGCCGGCATGTCGATCGAGGACGTTGGCGAGATGCTGGCACACCGGCAACGCGTCGCCTCTCTGGACGCGAACCTCGATATCGATCCGGACTTGCGCCTTGCCGACGCAATCGCGGACGAGGGGAGCGAATCGCCGCACGACCATATGGCTCGTACCGAACTGGAACGCTTCGTCGCCGCATGGATGGCCGAGTTGCCGGACAAGCAGCGCTTCGTCGTGGAGCAGCGCTATGGCCTGCACGGCAACACCGCGCGGACCCTCGAGGAACTGGCGGAAGAGCTGGGCGTGACGCGTGAGCGCGTGCGCCAGATCCAGCTCGAAGCGCTGGCGCGCCTGCAGCGTCTCATGGACCGGCAGGGAGTGACCAAAGACGCCGCGCTCTGATCGCGGCCGACTCAATAAGTGGCGGCACATATGGCCGCCACCCCAGTTTTCCATATAACCTTCGTCCTACCCCGGCAAAGCGCCGCGTACCAGCGCCTTGCGGACAGCATTCGAATTTCCATACGGAGAAAGCGGTTGAGAGCCGAGAACAAGCTCGCACCCGGCGACGCGATGTATCGCGCCATCGTCGACACCTGCCAGGACGGATTCTGGCTGCTCGATGCGGAAAGCCGGATCATCGACGTCAATGACGCCTACCTGCGCCTGTCCGGCTACGATCGCCGTGAGCTTCTGGGACTGCACCCATGGGATCTCGAGGACAGCCACGATCCCGAAGCGGTGCGCAAGCACATCCGCCAGATCAAATCGGACGGCACCTGCTACTTCTCCACCTGGCACCGCACCCGGGACGGCCGGCGCTGGTATCTCGAAGTCATCACGACGGAATTCGCCGCCATGGGCTTCGCCTTCGTGTTCTCTCGCGACGTCTCCGGCCGCAGGGAGGCGTCGAATGCGCTAAGGAGAAGCGAGGTCGCCGTCCGCGAGAGCCTCGACCAGGCCGCCGTGGGGATCGCCCAAACGTCCGTCGATGGACGCTGGCTGCAGGTGAACGAGAAACTCTGCGAGATCCTCGGCTACACGGCGTCCGAACTTCTGTCCACCGACTTCCAGCGCATCACGCATCCCGACGACCGGCAACAGTGCGACCGTCACGTGACGAGAATGCTGGCCGGCGAGCTGGACCGCTCTTGCTTCGAGAAGCGGTACATCCACAAGTCCGGCCGCATCGCCTGGGCGAACGTCACCACCCGGCTGCTGCGCGACGAAGCAGGTGCGCCGCGGCACTTCATCAGCGTCATCGAGGACATCACGGAGCGCAAGAACGGGGACGCGGAAGTCGCCGCCCTGCGCCGCCAGCTCGAGGACATGACCAAGTTCGAGGTCGCCGCCCACACCGTCTCGGCGATCGCCCATGAACTCAACCAGCCGCTCAACGCCATCAGCTCCTATGCCGAGGCCGCCCTGACGCTGCTGCGCGCCGGCAATCCCCAGCCGGACCGGCTGCTGCACGCGCTCGAACGGAGCGTGCAGCAGGCGCGCCGCGCCGGGCAGGTGGTGCACGACCTGCTTGCCTTCCTCAAGCACGGCGAAGTTCCGATGGAGCCGATCGACCTTCGCGACCTGACGAGACAGGTTGTCAAGCAGATGACGATGCAGCACGACGATACGCGATTCGCATGCCTGCTGCCCCCGGACCTGCCGATGGTCACGGCCAACCGCTTGCAGATCCAGAAGGTCCTGGCCAACCTGATCGAGAACGGCATCGATGCCATGCTGGCGGCCGGAAGCCCGACCAAGGCCGTCACCGTCTCCGCCGTCGCGTCCGAGGGCCTGGTCCAAGTCACCGTCAGCGACCTGGGACCCGGCATCCCGAAAGACGTTCAAGGCCGCGTCTTCGACACCTTCTTCACGACCAAGCCCACCGGACTCGGCGTCGGACTCGCCATCAGCCGGACCATCGTCGAGAGCCACGGCGGACGTCTATGGGCCGAGTCCGAACCGGCCCTGGGTGCCCACTTCCATTTCACGCTGCCGACGGCGCCGGCCACGTAGGCCGCCGGTCGCAGCCCGGGTGTCCTGAGGGCGGCAAGCCGCCCCTTGGCCTTGGCGCCGATAGCCCGTAAAATTCGCGCCTCCCCGCCGCCTTCGCTGCGGCACCCCCATCGATTCAGGATTCCCAGTGCTCGTCGCTTCCAACATCACCATGCAGTTCGGGGCCAAGCCCCTTTTCGAGAACGTCTCCGTCAAGTTCGGCGAAGGCAACCGCTACGGCCTCATCGGCGCCAACGGCGCCGGCAAGTCGACCTTCATGAAGATCCTCGCCGGCCTGCTCGAACCCTCGGCCGGCAACGTCAGCCTCGACGCGCACGAGCGCATGGCCTTCCTGCGCCAGGATCAGTTCGCCTACGAGGACCAGCGCGTGCTCGACGTGGTACTGATGGGCCATGAGCAGATG
This sequence comes from Rhodocyclaceae bacterium, assembly GCA_036391735.1. GTDB lineage: Bacteria > Pseudomonadota > Gammaproteobacteria > Burkholderiales > Rhodocyclaceae > Nitricoxidireducens. Next base: position 19,704 of record DASVZI010000123.1, on the reverse strand, counting down.
TGGGCCTGCATGCAGGAAAGGGACGCGATCTACGCCAATCCCGAGGCGACCGAGGACGACTACATGAAGGCGGCGGACCTCGAGCATCAGTTCGCCGAGTTCGACGGCTACACCGCCGAGGCACGCGCCGGCGAACTGCTGCTTGGCGTCGGCATCCCGACCGACAAGCACAACGGCCCGATGCGCGAAGTCGCGCCCGGCTGGAAGCTGCGGGTGCTCCTGGCGCAAGCGCTGTTCGCCAATCCCGACATCCTGCTGCTCGACGAACCGACCAACAACCTCGACATCAACACCATCCGTTGGCTGGAAGACGTCATCAACGACCGCGGCAGCACGATGATCATCATCTCCCACGATCGCCACTTCCTGAACCAGGTCTGCACCCACATGGCGGACCTCGACTACGGCAAGATCACGGTCTATCCGGGCAACTACGACGACTACATGGAAGCGTCCTCCCAGGCGCGCGCCGCGCTGTCCGCGGCGAACGCCAAGGCCAAGGAGCGCATCGCCGAGCTGCAGACCTTCGTGCGCCGCTTCTCCGCCAACAAGTCGAAGGCACGGCAGGCCACCTCGCGCGCCAAGCTGATCGAGAAGATCAAGGTCGAGGACATGAAGCCGTCGTCGCGGCAGTATCCATGGATCGGCTTCGACTTCGACGACAAGGAAAAACTGCACCGCCTGGCGGTCGAACTCGACAACGTCGTCTTCGGCTACGACCCGAAGACGCCCGTCATCAGGGGCTTCTCAGCCGCCATCGACGCCGGCGAGAAGGTCGCCATCATCGGCGAGAACGGCGTCGGCAAGACCACCCTTCTGCGCCTGCTCGCGGGCGACGCGCTCGGCGGCCTGGTGCCTCAGCACGGACAGGTCAAATGGGCCGAAAAGGCCCGCCCCGGCTATTTCGCGCAGGACCATGCGGCCGACTTCGCCGAGGACATGGCGCTGACGGAATGGATCCAGCAATGGGTGCGTGCCGGCGGCTACGAAGGCGGCGACGTCGAGACCCTGATTCGCGGCACCCTCGGCCGCCTGCTGTTCTCCGGCGACGAGGTGAAGAAGTCGGTCAAGGTGATCTCCGGCGGCGAGCAAGGCCGTATGCTGTTCGGCAAGCTGATCCTGCTGCGCAACAACGTGCTGCTGATGGACGAACCGACCAACCACCTCGACATGGAATCGATCGAGTCGCTCAACAACGCGCTCGAGAAGTACAAGGGAACGCTCGTCTTCGTCTCCCACGACCGCGAATTCGTCTCCTCGCTGGCTACGCGCATCCTCGAGATCAAGACCGACGGAACGATCGTCGACTACCGCGGCAACTACGAGGAATACCTGGCAAGCCAAGGCCTCGAATAGCCGGCGCGCTCCGCGCCCCGATTGCATTTCGGGGCGCCATCGAGTCAAATTGACGGCTCGCCATGGTCAAGATGCCTTCGATCGTCGCGGCAGTTCCGCCGACCTCCGGCGTTTCAGAAGCCGAAGTCGAACTGGAGAAGTGCCGCCTGTTGTTCCAGAACACGGGACTGGCGCAGGCGATCGTCGCCATCAACGGCAGCGTCCTCGTCTACATCCTCGGCGGCCTGCACCCGCCGGCCTGGGCGATCCTCTGGATGACGGCAGTCTATGCGGTATCCGCCCTCCGCTACCGGCTGTCGCGGCAGTTCCTGCATGGCAGCGTGGCGCCGCACGAAGCGCCGCATTGGCAGCGCCGGGCCGTTCGCATGACGCGCGTCGCGGCGCTGCTGTGGGCCGCCGGCGGCGTCGCCATGATGCTTGCCGATCCCGAGACCACGCGCCTGTTCGTGGCACTGGTCATCGCCGGCACCGTTTCCGGCGCGGTGCCGATCCTGTCCTCGGTTCCCAAGGCTTTCCGCGACTTCGCCGTGCCGCTCATGGCGTCCATCGTGCTCACGGCCGCGCTCGATGCCCATGACGTCCACGACTGGGCGCTCGCCCTGGTCGCCACCCTCTACCTGTTCGCCCTGCTGCGCAGCGCCGGGTACTTCCATGCCACGCTCGACAACTCGATCCGTCTCGCGCTCCGCATGCAGCACATGGCCCACGATCTGGAGCAGGCGCGCCGCGGAGCCGAAGCCTCCTCTAATGCCAAGAGCCAGTTCCTGGCGATGATGTCCCACGAGATCCGTACGCCGCTGAACGGCATCCTCGGCATGGCGCAGGCACTGCTGAGGCCGGAAATGGCAAGCGAACAGCGCCTCGACTACACCCGGACCATTCTGAACTCCGGGCAGATGCTGCTGATGCAGCTGAACGACATCCTCGACTTTTCGAAGATCGAGGCCGCAAGGCTCGACCTGAACCCGGCGGAGTGCGACCTGCACCGCGTCATTGGCGACACCGCCGCGCTCTTCGCCGAATCGGCGCGGCGCAAGGACCTGCGCCTCGAGGCGGCGTGCCCGGGCGATCCGGCGGCGCGCTACTGGGCAGACGCCACGCGGCTGCGGCAGATGTTGTCGAACCTCGTCAACAACGCCATCAAATTCACGTCGCGGGGTTTTGTCCGCATTGAAGCGGACGAGGTGTCCCGCGACGGGGACGAAGCCTTGCTCCGCTTTTCCGTCACCGACAGCGGCATCGGCATTCCGCCCGCGCAGCAGGCCACGCTGTTCGAACCATTCATGCAAGTCGACAACTCGGACACGCGCGAATTTGGAGGCACCGGCCTCGGTCTGTCGATCGTGCGCCTGCTCGCGGAACTCATGGGAGGCGACGTCGGCGTCGAAAGCATGCCGGGCGAAGGCTCGCGCTTCTGGTTCCAGGTTCGCGTCAAGACGCTTCCGGCGCGCACCGCTTCGGCGCCGGCCCCGGACTTGCGGTCGTCCGTCGTGCCTTCGCCGGAGGTCGACGCGGCGCGTCGCAACGTCCTGGTGGTCGAGGACAATGCGGTCAATCGCAAGGTCGTCGGCGCAATGCTTGCCAAGCCCGACCTGCGCATCGACTACGTCGAGAACGGTCAGCAGGCGGTGGTCGCGATCGCGTCCGGACGCCGCTTCGACATCGTGCTGATGGACTGCCAGATGCCGGTCATGGACGGCTACGCCGCGACGCGCGCCATCCGCGCCTGGGAACAGACTTCGAGTGCCCGTCACACGCCCATCATCGCCCTGACCGCCGGAGCCTTCGACGAGGACCGCGAGCGCTGCATTGCTGCCGGCATGGACGACTTTCTCACCAAGCCGATCAACATGGCGCAGCTTGACGCAATGTTGACGAAGTGGCTGGAATTCGCCGCCAGCGCGTGAATCGCGCGGCTGCGCGCGCAGTCGATGGTGTATCATGACCCGACCATAAAGAACAACAATAGCGGGCTCCAACAGGCCAACTCATCACGCACGGGAACAGGCGCTCTTGGACAGCACAGCCAGGGCCGTCAACGGCCATTGCCTCGAGCACATCATCAATCTGTCCGAGCACCGCGACATCGTCGCGGCCGAGGATATCGTCGATGATCGTGGCATAAAGCTCTGGGCAAAGGGACAACGCGTTTCGCGCAGCCTGCAGGAAAAGCTGCTGCGCCACAAGCTGGTCCGTCCGCTGGAGGCCACCCTCACCGTCGATGGTGGCGTCATGTGCGAGCAGGTGGTTACCGCCTGCCACAAGTTGATCGGCGAGAACGAACTGCTCCAGCGCGTCTGCGGGTTGTCTACCACGCGCCGCCTCCTCGACGGCTTCGCCGAAACGCCTTTGCCCGGCCCTCTCAAGCTGCTGCTTACGACCGCCAAGGACACCGGCTTGGCCACCTACGAGCACAGCGTCTACTGCGTCGCGCTCAGTGCGGGGCTTGCCGGCCACCTGGACATCAGCGAACACGACGGACACCATCTGCTGCTTGCCGCGCTGATGCACGACATCGGCGAGCTTTACGTCAACCCGGACTACATCCGCTGCAACACGCCGCTCGCGCCATCGCAATGGAAGCACGTCGCCGCACATCCTCGCGTCGGCCAGGTGCTGCTGCAGGAGTTGACCACCCTGCCGGGCACGGTCGGCATGGCGGTCGCCGAACATCACGAGCGCCTGGATGGCAGCGGCTATCCGGCGCAAACCACGGCGGGCCATGTCAGCCGCATCGGCAAGATGCTGGCGGTCGCCGACACTGCCGCGGCCATCGTCGCCAACCAGAAGAACCAGCCCGCGGCGCGATTGGCGCTGGCGCTGCGCATCGTGCCCGGGGAGTTCGACCGCACGGTATGCAACGCCCTGACCGAAGTGCTCGACACCATGGCCGTCACCGGCATCGCGGACGCGGACGGGCATTGCCTCAAGGATCTCGGCGAACTCGTCGAACGGCTGAATCGGAGCACCGAGATGGCCGCGGCACTGGTGCAATCGCCGCCCAGCAAGCTGGCGGCCGAAACCGGACGCTACGTGCTCGACGGCCTGAACGCACTGAGCAAGGCCCTGTCGGCGACCGGCGCGGTCGAAGCGCTGCTGATGGAGGAGATCGCCCAGGAGCCGCCGATCATCGCCGAGATATTTCTCGTCTCCCGCGAAGTGCAGTGGCGCCTGCGCAACATCGCACGCAACATCTATTGCCGTGCCGACCTGCTCGAGGACGGCACGCATCTGCCGGAATTGACGCCGCTGATCGACGCGCTCGACGCGCCGGCCAAGGAAGCGAAGACGTCCTAGGAGTTGCCGCCGGGGTTGCCGCCGGGCTTGCGCGGCTTCTGCCGGCCGCCTTGCCCCTTGAAGTGGGACTTCTTCTGCTGTCCGCCCGAACGGCCACCACCACCGCCGCCGCCGCCACCGCCACCGCCCCCGCCGCCGGGAAGCGGCGTGATTCGATTGCCAGGTGCGGTCTGGATTTCCAGTTCGACGATTTCGTCCCACTGCGCATCGGTCCTGTCGCGCTCGGGAATCGCGAGCAGTTCGCGCAGGCGACGGCGCGGGTCCTGAGGCTGGGGCGCCTGGGGTTGCGGCGGAGCGGCGTCCGGGGGCGGAGTTTCGTTGTTCATGTGGATATTGTAGCCGGGATGTCGGGATCAGCCAAACGCCGCCGCGTCGGCGGCGCCCGAAAATCCTCGACCGGCATCAGCCGGTGTCGCGGGAAGCCCCACGCACCAAGGCTGTGCGCCGATCATCGGATAGCACAATGACAAAATTCTTGTCTAGAATGTGCGCGCTTCAAGCCAATTAACCTCGGGAGGTACACATGAACAAGTCTGAACTCGTCGAAGCCACCGCCAAGGAGGCTGGCCTTAGCAAGGCCGCCGCCGAGAAGGCGCTCTCCGCCACCATTGCGGCCGTCGTCAAGGCGGTTTCCAAGGGCGATTCCGTCACCCTGGTCGGCTTCGGCTCCTTCAAGTCCGCCAAGCGCGCCGCTCGCACCGGCAAGAACCCGAAGACCGGCGCGACCATCAAGATCGCCGCCACCACCGTGCCGCGCTTCTCCGCCGGCGCCGCCTTCAAGGCCGCCGTGGCCGGCAAGAAGGCCGCCAAGAAGAAGTAATCCGCTTTGCGGATCGTCGAAAAGCCCGCCGCGTGCGGGCTTTTTGCTTAATGCTGGCCGCTCGCGGCGGCAAGCATCTTCTGAGTGCGCTTCTTGCGGGCCTGTTCGAGGGTCAATCCGACCAGCGATTCGGGGGGCAGGTAGACATCCCAGTGCTGCTGGAAGAGATCGACGTCCTCGCCGGTGTCCATATGCGCCCGGTAGATCTTCTCCTGGTAGGCAGGTGCGTTGGGCAGCGCGACGAGTTCAACGGACTGGATGATCACGACGTCCTCCTGTACGAATGAGCCCCTATCCTGCCCCTCCGCGACGCTGCACCGAAGCGGAAAGATGGGCCGAATTCCCCTTCTAGTTTCAGTTGATCTCCGTCATTGATGGCGCTCCCCCCTCGCCATATATACTGCCCCCATGAGCGACCCGATCCTTGTCGACACCCGCGGGCGCAGGCTGCGCGACCTGCGCATTTCCATTACCGACCGCTGCAACTTCCGCTGCACCTACTGCATGCCGAAGGAGGTGTTCGGCGACGACTATCCGTTCCTGCCGCGCGGAGAACTGCTGAGCTTCGAGGAGATCGCGCGGATCGCGGCGATCTTCGCCGGACTCGGCGTGCAGAAGATCCGCCTGACCGGCGGCGAGCCGCTGCTGCGGCGGGACACCGAACGTCTGATCGCGCTCCTCGCCGCCATCCCGGGCCTCGAAATCGCGCTGACCACCAACGGCTCGGTGCTGCCCCGCCGGGCGCAGGCGCTGAAGGCGGCCGGCCTGCGGCGCGTCACCATCAGCCTCGACGCCCTCGACGACGGCATCTTCACGCGCATGAACGACGTCGGCTTCCCGGTCGCACGCGTGCTCGAAGGCATCGCCGCGGCCGAAGCGGCGGGACTCGCGCCGATCAAGATCAACATGGTGGTCCAGCGCGGCGTCAACGACTCGCAGATCATCCCCATGGCCGAGCATTTCCGCGGCAGCGGACACATACTGCGCTTCATCGAATACATGGATGTCGGCGTATCGAACGGCTGGCGCCTCGACGACGTGGTTCCCTCGGCCGAGATCATCCGGCGCATCAACGAGGTGTTCCCGGTCGAGCCCATCGAAGCCGCCTATCCCGGCGAGGTCGCCGAGCGCTGGCGCTATCGCGACGGCGGCGGAGAGATCGGCGTCATCTCCTCCGTCACCCATGCCTTCTGCGGCGGCTGCACCCGCGTGCGCCTGTCCACCGAAGGACGCCTCTACACCTGCCTTTTCGCCCAGCAGGGCTTCGACCTGCGCACCCTGCTGCGCAACGGCAGCAGCGACGCGGAGATCGCCGCGTCCATCGCCAACCTTTGGCGCGTGCGCGACGATCGCTACTCGGAAATCCGCGGCTCGCAGACCGCCGAGTTGCGCAAGATCGAGATGTCGTACATCGGAGGATGACCGCATGACCGATCGCAGCCTGAGCGTCGATGCGGCGCTCGATTTGATCCTGTCGCACGTCGCGCCGGTCGCCGGCACGCGCCGCGAGGAATTGCGCGCGGCGCTCGGCCGGACGCTTGCGGCCGATGTCGTTTCGCCGATCGACGTGCCGGCGCACGACAATTCGGCAATGGACGGCTATGCCTTGCGCGCTTCCGACCTCGCCGCGAGCGGAGAGACGCGCCTGCGCATCGCCGGCAGCGCCTTTGCCGGGCGTCCCTACGGCGGCGAGATCGGCGCGGGCGAATGCGTGCGCATCATGACCGGGGCCGTGTTGCCGCGCGGCGGCGACACGGTCGTGGTGCAGGAGATCACTTCGACGGACGGCGACTGGGCGATCATCCCGCCCGGCCAGCGCCCGAAACAGAACACCCGCCGGCGCGGCGAGGACCTCGCCGTCGGCGGCATCGCCGTCCCTGCCGGGAGATTGCTGCGTCCGGCCGACATCGGCCTGGTCGCCTCGCTCGGCATCCCGGACGTCGAGGTCCGCCGCCCGGTCCGGGTCGCCGTATTCTCCACCGGCGACGAGGTGCAGGCGATCGGAACGCCGACCGCACCGGGCCAGATCTACGACAGCAACCGCTACACGCTGGCCGGCATGCTGGCGCGTCTCGGCTGCGAGGTGCTGGATCTTGGCATCGTGCGCGACGATCCGGCGGCATTGGAGAAGGCCCTGCGCGATGCGTCGGAAAACGCCGATGCGATCATCACCAGCGGTGGCGTCTCGGTCGGCGAAGCGGATTTCATCCGAGAACTGATGGCGAAACTCGGGGACGTCGCCTTCTGGAAGATCGCCATGAAGCCAGGCCGGCCGATGGCGTTCGGCCGCATCGGCAGCGCCAGGCTGTTCGGCCTGCCGGGAAACCCGGTCGCCACCATGATCGCCTTCTACCTGTTCGTGCGGCCCGCGCTGCTGAAGATGGCAGGCGTCGATCCGCTGCCTCCGGCCCCGGCCTTCGCCGTCCGCTGCAGCGAGGCGCTGCGCAAGGCAAAGGGCCGCACCGAGTACCTGCGCGGCGTGCTGAGCCGCGACGAGCACGGCTGGCAGGTCCGGTCGACAGGCGCCCAGGGCTCGGGGATCCTGCGCTCGATGGCGGACGCCAACTGCCTGATCGCGCTGGAAAGCGACCGCGCCGACGTCGCGATCGGCGACAGCGTCACGGTAATGCCCTTCGACGGGCTGGTTTAGTCCCCGCGCAGCGCCGCCAGCGGCGGTTCGCGGCGCAGCCGCGCGGTGCCGAGCCCGCCCACCAGCATCGCGGCCGCGACGCCGGCCACGGCGCCCAGCACCGGCAGCCACGGTGACGGCAGGTAATCGAGGTGGAACGCGAAGCGCGCCAGCGCCCAGGCGATCGCCGCCGCGCCGCAGCCGCCGAGCAGCCCGGCGATGCCCCCCAGCACGGCGAACTCGGCCAGCACGGCGGCGCGCAGTTGTGCGCCGCGCGCGCCGAGCGCCCGCATCAGCGCCAGATCGGCCGCGCGCTCGTCCTGTCCCGCCTGCAGCGCGGCCACCAGGACGACCACCCCGGCGGCGAGCGCCAGCGCGAAGACCGCGCCGATGGCGCGGGCCACCTGATCGAAGATGCCATCGATCTGGCGCAGCAAAGCCTCGACGTCGATCACCGTGACGTTGGGGAACGCGCGCACCAACTGATTGACGGTGGCGCTCGCATGCGGGGGCAGATGGAAACTGGTGATGTAGCTGGCCGGAAAACCTTCCAGCACGCCCGGCGAAGCGATGACGAAGAAGTTGACGCGCATCGAGTCCCAGTCGAGGCGGCGCAGGCTGCCGACGTGCGCCGAGACCCGGCTTCCCGCCACATCGAAGGTGAGTTCGTCGCCGACCTTCAACCCGAGCGTCTGCGCCAAGCCCTGCTCCACCGAGAACTGCGGCGTCGACACGGTCCCGTGCCAGCGCCCCGCCACCACCTCGTTGCCCGCCGGCAACTGGGCGCTCCACGACAGGTTGAACTCCCGTTCCACCAGCCGGCGCGCGCGATCGTCCTCGAAGCTGTCGGGCCCGACGGAATCGCCGTTGCGCGCCACCAGTCGGCCGCGCACCATCGGTTCGAGCGTCGCCTGCGGCACCCCGTGCGCCGCCAGGAAGGCGCTCAAGGCCTGCCGCTGATCGGGCTGGACGTTGATGAGGAAGCGGTTCGGCGCATCCGGCGGCAGCTTCGCGCGCCAGCTGTCCAGCAGGTCCCCGCGCGCCACGGTGAGCAGCAGCAGCGTCGTCAGGCCGAGCCCGAGCGCGACCGTCTGGACCAGCGTCGCCCGCAGCCGCCGCCACAGGCTGGCGATGCCGTAGCGCCAGCCGCCCCCCGCGCCGACGCGGCTCGCCAGCGCAAGCAGCAGCCTTCCGCCCACTGCATAGACGATCATGGCGGCGGCGAAGCCGCCGAGCACGGTGCCGCCGAGCCGGGCGTCGGCCGCGACCCAGAGCATCAGCGCGCCCAGCAGCGCCGCGCCGATGCCATAGGCGGGCCAGGACGACGACCGCTGCTCGCCCCAGTCGCGCCGCAGCACGCGCAGCGTCGACACCCGCTTGAGCCGCAGCAGCGGCGGCACGATGAAGGCGCCGACCAGCAGGCCGCCGACGGCGAAGCCCTGAGCCCAAGGCAGCCACCCGGGTTCCGGCAGCGCAGCGCTGACCAGGCCGGCGAGCAGCGCCTGCAGCGCGAACTGGGCCACAAAACCCGCTACGCAGCCGAGCAGCGTGGCCGCCAGCCCGAAGGCCGCGAATTCGCCGGCGTGAAGCGCGAGCAGTTGCGCTTCGCTGGCGCCCAGGCAGCGCAGCACCGCACAGCCATCGAGATGGCGCCGCACGTAGCGATCGGCCGCCATGCCCATCGCCACCGCTGCGAGCACGATGGTGAGCAGGGCCGACAAGCGGAGGAAGCGCTGCGAACGGTCGAGCAGGTTGCGCACTTCCGGCCGCGCGTTGTCCATGCTCTCCAGGCGCTCGCCGCGACCGAGGCGCTGCGCCGCCCAGCGTCGATAGGCCTCCACGGCCGGGGCCTCGCCGGCCAGATGCAGGCGGTAATTGACGCGGCTGCCGGGCTGGATCAGTCCCGTCGCCGCGACGTCGGCGAGGTTGATGAGCAGCCGCGGCGCGAAGGAAAGCAGGTTCACGCCGCGGTCGGGATCGAGGGTCAGCACCGCGCCGCCGGTCGGCGCGGCCCGACCGAGCCGCAGCGCCGCGCCGGGCGCGACGCCGAGCGCCGCCGCCAGCCGCTCGTCGGGCCACACGGAACCCGCCGGCGGCATCGCGCGCGTCTCGGCGTCGGGCTGGTTGAGCGCGGGCGCCACGCGCAGCGCCCCGCGCAGCGGATAATTGACCGACACCGCCTTGATCTCGGTGAGCTGCGCCCCGGCCGCGGAGCTCACCATGCTGGGAAAGGTCAGGCTCTCGGCGACTTGCAGGCCCTGCCGCTGCGCTTCCTGCCGGTACGCCGGCGACCAGGGATGATCGGCGGAGAGCAGCAGGTCGCCGCCCAGCAGCTGGTGGGACTCGAGCTGCAGCGCCCGCTCCACCCGGTCGACCAGGAAGCCGACGCTGGTCATCGCAGTGACGGCCAGCACCAGCGCGATGCCGAGCACCGTCAACTCGCCGGCGCGCAGGTCGCGCGCAAGCATGCGAAGCATCAGCCGCAGGATGCCGGCGTTCACAGCGAGCGCAGCTGCTCCACCGCCTGCTCGACGCGGTCCAGTGCCAGCACTTCGATGCCCGGAATGCGCTGCTTCGGCGCGTTGGCCTTGGGCACCAGCGCATGCGTGAAGCCGAGCTTGGCGGCTTCCTTCAGCCGCTCCTGTCCGCGCGGTGCGGGCCGGATTTCGCCGGCCAGGCCGACTTCGCCGAAGGCCACCAGCTTGGGCGGCAACGGGCGGCTGCGCAGGCTGGAGACGATCGCCAGCAGCACGGCGAGGTCCGCCGCCGGCTCCTGGATGCGCACGCCGCCGACGGCGTTCACGAAAACGTCCTGGTCGAAGCAGGCGATGCCGGCATGGCGGTGCAGCACCGCCAGCAGCATCGCCAGGCGCGTCGACTCCAGGCCGACGGTGAGGCGGCGCGGGCTCGGCGCATGGGCATCGTCGACCAGCGCCTGCACCTCGACCAGCAGCGGCCGCGTCCCTTCCTGCGTCACCAGTACGCAAGAGCCCGAGACTTCCTGCTCGTGCTGCGAGAGGAACAGCGCCGACGGATTCGAGACGCCGCGCAATCCCCTGTCCGTCATGGCGAAGACGCCGAGTTCGTTCACCGCGCCGTAGCGGTTCTTGAAGGCGCGCACTAGGCGGAAGCTCGAGTGCGTGTCGCCCTCGAAGTAGAGCACGGTGTCGACGATGTGCTCGAGCACGCGCGGCCCCGCCAGCGAACCGTCCTTGGTGACGTGGCCGACCAGGATCACGCAGGTGCCCGACTGCTTGGCGAAGCGCGTGAGCTGCGCCGAGCACTCGCGCACCTGGGCCACCGAGCCCGGCGCCGACTGCAGCGCTTCGGACCACAACGTCTGGATCGAATCGATCACCGCCACCGCCGGCTTTTCCCGCGCCAGCGTGGCGAGGATCTTCTCGAGATTGATCTCCGCCAGCAGCTGCAGGCCGTCGACGGGCAACTGGAGCCGCTGCGCACGCAGCGCCACCTGCTCGCCCGATTCCTCGCCGGAAACGTAGATCACGTTCTGGCGCGCCTCCGCCAGGCGGGCCAGCGCCTGCAGCAGCAGCGTGCTCTTGCCGATGCCCGGATCGCCGCCGATCAGCACCACGCCGCCGGCCACCAGGCCGCCGCCGAGAACGCGGTCGAATTCCTCGATGCCGGTGGGCTGGCGCGGCTGCTCGCGCGGCTTGATGGCCGCCAGTTCCTGCAGCGCGCCCGCGCCGGCGAGCGGCGCGAAGGAAGTCGCATAGCGGTTGGCGGACGGGGCCGTCTCGGCGATCGTCTCGACCAGCGTGTTCCATTGGCCGCAGCCGGGGCACTGCCCCTGCCACTTGGGATTGGTCGCGCCGCACTCGGTGCAGGCGTACAGGCTCTTCGCCTTAGCCAAGTCCCTGCTCCACCACCGGCACGCGCGGCGCCAGCGCACAGAACAGCTCGTAGCTCACGGTGCCGGCGGCCGCCGCCACCTCGTCCGCGGAAAGCCCTTCGCCCCACAGCACCGCCTTGGCGCCGACGTCCGCTTCCGGCAGGCCGGTCAGGTCGACGCACAGCTTGTCCATCGAGACGCGCCCCAAGGTCCGCGTCCGCTTGCCGCCGACGAGCACCGGCGTTCCCGTCGGCGCATGGCGTGGATAGCCGTCGCCGTAGCCGCAGGCCACCACCCCGATGCGCATCGGTTCCTCGGCGGCGAAGGTGCCGCCGTAGCCGACGCGGTCGCCGGCCTCGAGGCGCCTCACGGAAATCAACTCGCTCTCCAGGCTCATGACCGGACGCAGGCCGAGCGATTCGGCGGCGAGCTCCGGAAACGGCGAGCTCCCGTACATCATGATGCCAGGCCGCACCCAGTCGCCGACGGTTTCCGGATAGCGCAGCAGGGCCGCGGAATTGGCCAGGCATGCCGGCAACGCGAGTTCCCCGCGCATGGCGCGAAACTCCGCCATCTGCGCCGCTACCCCGCGCGCCTCGTCGGCGTCCGAAAAGTGCGTCATCAGGGTGATGGCGGCCCCCGACGGAGCGAGCGCGGCCAGCGCGGCGCGGAATTCGTCACGATCGAGTCCGAGCCGGTTCATGCCGGTATTGAGCTTCAGGTATACCGGCGTGCCCGGCGGAAAGCCGCCGCCGGCGAACCATTTCACCTGCTCGGGCCGGTGCAGCGCCGGCGTCAGCCGATGCGCGGCGTAGGCGCCCAGCTCGTCCGGCCCGTAAAAGCCCTCGAGCATGAGGATCGGATGGCCGATGCCGGCCTGGCGCAAGGCGATTGCGCCATCGAGTTCGACCAGGGCAAAGCCGTCGGTGACGTCCGCCAGTGCGCGGGCCACGCGCAACAGGCCGTGGCCATAGGCGTTCGCCTTGACGACGCTCCACACGCGGGCAGCGCCGCAGTGCTTCCTGACGATCGAGTGGTTATGCCGCAGGGCGGCGAGGTCGATGCGCGCGCGGATCGGCCGGGATGGTGGATACGACATCCACGAATTCTACCGCGCGGCGCGCGGCTATCTCGCGACGGCGTTCTGGCGCAGGCGCGAAGAGGCGAACTCGACGAAGGTGGTCACCAGCTTGGAGCGGAATTTCTCCTTCGGGTAGACCATCGACAAGGTGCGGATCAGGCGAGGCTTGAGCGGAATCGCCACCAGGTCGCCGAGGCGCTGGGCCTTCTGCACCGAGGCACGCGAGGCGATCGAGAAGCCGAGGTTGGTCTCCAGCACGCCGTTCAGCGAAATAGGGCTGCCCATTTCCATCACCAGCTGCATGTCCTCGGGCTGGATGCCGGCCTTGCGCAGGTAGGCGTCGATGAACTCGCGCGTGCCCGAGCCGGGCTCGCGCGAGACGAAGGCGTGCTCGATCAACTGCTGGGGCGCGACTTCCTTCGCCTTGGCAAGCGGGAACTTGGGGCTGCAGATCACCATCAGTTCATCGTCGCAGCAGTTCTCGGTCTGCAGGTTGGGCTGGTGCGAGGGCGACTCGATGAAGCCGATGTCGAGCGTGTGCTCGGCGACGCGCGTTTCGATGGATTCCGAGTTGGCGACGACCAGCCGCGGCCGCACGTTGGGATGCAGCGACTTGAATTCGCCGAGGATGCGCGGCAGCATGAACTCCGCGATGGTCATGCTGGCGCCGACCAGCAGGGAGCCGCCGATTTCGCCCGTCATCTCGCCCAGGCGAACGTCCATTTCCGAGGAAAGGTTGAGGATCTTCTCCGCGTAGAGCAGCACGAGCTCGCCGGCGGGCGTCAGGGAAATGCGGCCATGGCCGCGATCGAACAGCCGGGTGTTGAAGTGCTCTTCGAGCTGCTTGATCTGGAAAGTCACGGCGGGCTGCGTCATGAACAGCACTTCCGCCGCCTTGGTGAAGGACAGTTGTTTCGCAACGGCGTGAAACACCTGGAGCCTGCGATCTGCCATGGTCGGTTTCCTCGGATAGGTGTAATTGTTATGGGGCCATATTGAATCACAAATCCCTAGCATAAGATAGCCTGATAGGCAACTTTTGCCCGCCAAAACGCGGGTCTGCGTCCCCTCGCAATGGCCGCACCGCCTTTCGTGGTATAACCCCCGGCGCCTATGAGTCTCGGCTTCTACATCATCATGGCGGCGCAGTTTTTCTCCGCGCTCGCCGACAGCACACTGCTGATCGCGGCCATCGCCATCCTGCGCGACATGCACGCCCCCGGCTCCTACGAGCCATTGCTGAAGACGTTCTTCACCGTCTCCTACGTGGCGCTGGCGGCCTTCGTCGGGCCCTTCGCCGACTCGATGCCGAAGGGCCGCGTGATGTTCGTCGCCAATGCGATCAAGATCTTCGGCTGCGCGCTGATGTTCTTCGACGTGCATCCGCTGCTCGCCTACGCCGTCGTCGGCCTCGGCGCCGCCGCCTACTCGCCGGCCAAGTACGGCATCCTCACCGAGTACCTGCCGCACCGCCAGTTGGTGGTCGCCAACGGCTGGATCGAGGGCCTCACCGTGGCCGCCATCATCCTCGGCGTCGTCCTCGGCGGCGCCATCATCCGCCCAGACGTCGCGCACACGCTGCTCTCCATCGACTTCCCGCTCATCGATACGGGCATCGACACCATCCCCGAGATGAACCTGTCGATCATCGGGGCGCTATACCTGATCGCGGCCCTGTTCAACCTCTACGTACCGCGGACCGGTGTCGACCACAAGCCGCTCAAGAAGAACCCGCTGTTCCTGGTGCACGAGTTCAACCACTGCCTGGCGCTGCTGTGGCGCGACAAGCTCGGACAGATCTCCCTGGCCGTCACGACCCTGTTCTGGGGTGCCGGCGCCACCCTGCAATTCATCGTGATCGAATGGGCCAAGGCCTCCCTCAACCTCGACCTGTCCAAGGCCAGCATGTTGCAAGGCGTCGTCGCCATCGGCGTCGCCATCGGCGCCGCCATGGCCGCACGGTTGGTATCGATGCGCGGCTCGGTGCGCGTGCTGCCGCTGGGCATCGCCATGGGCGTCGGCGTCATTGGCATGAACGTCGTGCACAGCATGACGCTGGCCCTGCCATTGCTCGTCGTGGTCGGCATCCTTTCGGGCTTCTTCGTGGTCCCGATGAACGCCCTGCTCCAGCATCGCGGCCACATCCTGATGGGCGCGGGCCACTCGATCGCGGTGCAGAACTTCAACGAGAACCTCTCCATCCTGCTGATGACCGGCATCTACTCGGCGCTGATGCGCGCCGATCTCTCGATCTACTGGATCATCACCCTGTTCGGCCTGTGCGTGGCAGGCATCATGTACCTGATCCAGCGGCTGCACGAAGCCAACCAGCGGGAATTCGACTCCCTCGCGGAACTCGAAGACCTCAGGCACTAAAATTTTTTTCACCGATCCTCGATTTTTCTCCGGACGCTGCGTATAATGCGCGGCTCCTAAGCGCCCGTAGCTCATCTGGATAGAGTACTTGGCTACGAACCAAGGGGTAGGGAGTTCGAATCTCTCCGGGCGCGCCAGCAATACCGAAGGGGCTGCAGAAATGCAGCCCCTTCTTCATTTGCGGGCGTCTACTCGGCCCTCTTCCCAGGTGGGCGGCGTGACGTAACCTGAGCCCGAGGCGGCGCATTCAGCGGCGACCCGATAGGGGCGTCCGCTTAGGCGGGATGTACAAGGGTTTGAAGGTATCTGAATCGTCCGGCGTCCGGTGGGCCTACCGCAATGGCGTCGAGCTGAAGCTGATCCAGCCCGGCAAGCCGATGCAGAACGGCTACGTCGAATCATTCAACGGCAAGTTTCGAGACGAATGCTTGAACGAGCATTGGTTCGTCAGTCTTGCCCAGGCGCGCATCATCATCGGCGCCTGGCGGCGCGACTACAACG
Organism: Rhodocyclaceae bacterium; assembly: GCA_036391735.1. Lineage (GTDB taxonomy): Bacteria > Pseudomonadota > Gammaproteobacteria > Burkholderiales > Rhodocyclaceae > Nitricoxidireducens. The sequence goes on along the minus strand of DASVZI010000123.1, from coordinate 3,791 downwards.
AAGTTCGCCCGCACAGATCACTCGGCGATCTAACGCCGGCGGAATTCGCGGCGCGCTGTCGGGCAAGCTTGCCCGACAGCGCTATCGAGCATGAAATCGGATAGATTCACAACTCGGACTTTACTAGGCGCCAACTGGCACTAAATCTGGGGGCAGGTCAGTTGCGGCATCTGACGATGGCGGGATTATGGTGCGTGTTCCCGTAAGTAAGCCGATTCCCCCCGTCACCCGGCTAGCAATCAACTCCACTGCCTTGCCGGCAGCCAGCGGCACCAGGTAGCTCGCCCATTCCTTGCCGGTCATCTTACCCAGCAATTCGGCATCGCCATTCTGCACGGCATATGCCATGGTTTCCAGGCGGGCTGCTTCCATTTCCCGGCTGGTGGCAAAGGGGGATTGAAGCGTCTCCCCAACGCCCTTGAAGAACTCCGCCAGCTTCTTGTCGTTGCTGGTGTCGCCCGCGATGGCCTTCACCAAGTCGGTGCCACCACTCACGATCCCGGAAACGAACTGCTGAACTCCCTTCGCGAGGCCGATATTCCGGGCACTTTCGGAGAGCGTCCCGTCTGCCATCCTGGCCGTGTTGGTGGCTTCCTGGGTGTAGAGGTCACTGCTGGGCAACTGCCCTGTCTCGCGCAGTTGCCGCGCGCCAGAGAGAAGAATCTCGGCGTAAGCGTCGCGCACCTCTTGCCGCGCTTGATTACAGATTGTCGAATCGGATCCAACGCAGTCGTTGAGTAGCTTGTCCCTCTCTTCGCTCTTTTGTGCCAAGCCCCAAAGCTCTTTTTGACTTTGGGCATTGCCGGCCTTGGCACATCCTTGCAGTGCCTCGACACGCTTGATTTCCGCGTGCTTGAGATAGTTATTCGTCGTCGCAATCGAAGCCACACTCGCCCCGGTCGCCGCGCCCTGCACGTTGCCGCTCGCCAGCGTCCCCACCGCCACGCCAAGCAGCGTCGATCCCAGCTGCATCAGCGCGTTGAACTCGCTCTTCCGCGTCGCGCGTTCGGTGTCCGTCAGGCCCGGCGCTTCGTAGTCGTAGCCGTGGCTCTTGAGGTAGTCGGCCATGCTCGTCACCAGGGCCTCGTTCGCCACTGCCGCCGCGACGCCGGCGCCTGCGCCGGTGCCCGCGATCTTGGCCTCGATCAGCCCGGCCAGGCCGTGCAGCGCCAGCTTCTCGGGGCTGCCGTCGCCCCAGGCAGTAATGACCTTCGGCGTTTCTCCGGCCGCCGCGGCACGCGCGTTCTCCTCTGCTTGGAGAGTGCGTTGCCGGCTCACCGCCAGATCCCCGATCGCATTCGTCACCACCGCCCCGATGAGTTGGGCGGCCAGCAGGTTCTCCTGCTTCCTCTTCTGTTCCGCCTCCAGCGCCTGCGCCTGCTGCAGGGTCAGCGTGTTCTTCAAACTGCCGTTGGCGGTGTTGGCATCGCGGCTCGTCAGCGTCGCTACGGTCTGGCGGCTTTGCGCGTCCGTCGCCGCATCGCCGCTGGTGAGTGTGATCGTCGCCGGGCTGATGACGCTCTGGGTCTGGCTTTGCTCGTTGCCGTCCTTGGGCAGTCCCGCTTGGCCTTGCAGGTTGGCAAGCACATTGCCGGCGAGGTTGTTGGCGGCGGTGGTCATGGCGCTTTGTCCGCCGTAGCCGAAGGCGATGCTGCTGCTGGAGGACTGCGTGCTCTGCTGGTTGGTCAGATCCGTGCTGGTGAGACTTGCCGTCTGCAGGCGGTTCTTGTCTGCTGTCGCGGTGCTGGTGATGGCCGCGCCTTTGAGCTCCGTGTTGCCGCCCACGGCGATGTCGAAACCTCCTTGTCCGGCGGCGATGCCGCTTTGGCCCACGGCGCTCTGGTAGTGGTGGTCGATGTGCTGGTTGGCGGCATTGACGCTGCCGGTGACGTAGCTGCCGAAGCAGAACGGCGGCACGCAGATGCTCAGGGCGAAGCCGCTGCTGGACTGCTGGCTTTGGTAGTTGCTCCGGTCTTGCAGCGTCTCGACCTCGAGCTTGCCACCGACGTCCATCCACACCGTGTTGGCCGCCAGTTGCGCGCCCTTCAGCGTGGTGTCGGCCCCGCTCCACAGCGAGAGCGTGTCGGTGGCGGTGATCCGGGTGTTGTCCCATTGGGTTTCGCTGCCGTTGGCGCGGCCCTTCGCCTGCGAGGCGCCGATCTGGAAGCTGATGCCGGTTTGCTGGCCGAAGCCGATGGTGACCCCGACCCCGGCGCTGCCCGACTGGTTGCTGCTCTGCAGCTGCGCCGTATTGGCGGCGGCTTGAAGAAGGATGTCCTTCGCGGCGACGAGGTCGACCGTCTGCGCCTGCAGCTTGGCGGCGCTCATCGTGAGATCGCCTTCGGTGGCGGTGACGGCGATGTCGGACGCCTGGAGGTTGGTGCCGCGCACCTGCGTCTGGCTGCTGCTGCTGTCCCGGCGGCTGTGGCTGCTGCCTACCGAGATGCTGACGCCGAAGTCGGAACCGCTCGGGTCGCTGGGCGGGGCGTTGGCTTCAGGGACGGTGGTGCTGGGCAGGCCGCCGCAGTGGAATTCAGCGGCGACCCGATAGGGGCGTCCGCTGCAATGCAACTCCGAGAGCGGTGGGACGGCGGCGAAGGCCTGGATTAAGTGCAGGGCCGACAGCAGGCAGAGAAACAGCCGCGGGAGCGGCTGTTTGTGGTGACGCGGGGAATTGCCGCGCGGGTTCAATGATGGCCGGTCCCTGATTGTTCCCTGCTTAAACTGCTCCAAGATCAGATCAATTTCAAGACCTTGAGGTCGTGCCGGAACGCTCTTTGGTTGTCATCTGCCGCAAAGGCAGGTGGAGGAAGGCTTTGCGGGGGATTGCAAATCAATCCTTCTTACTCTGGTTGCGCAGATGTTCTTCTATCTCTGCTTCCTGCTCCGCAGTGAGAGGCTCGTCTGTGAACAACTCGTAAAGCTCTTTGTTGCCGACCTCTGGTAGCAGCTTGAGCAGTCTGTCATGCACAGAGAGTTCGATTAAGCCCCACTCCAACAGGCCGCTCAAATAGCCATGCCAAATCAGGGCAACCGTGTCCGTTCCCCGCCAGCTAAGCTGGCGCACAATGCGATTACGCAATTCCTCTTCGGTCGGATAACCGTTTATCAGGGCCGTCATCAGGGCAACCTCGGAACGTACACCGTTCCTTGCGAAGTAATAACACTTATGCTTTGTATCTTAGAACCATCCTTGTTGTCTGCACCAAACGCCCTAATTGCCCCCCGCTGCGCAATCTCCGACGTCATTCCAGGCTGCGCTCGCGCATCGATGATGATGTTTCCCGATTGTCCGCGAGCGTCCATGATCGTACTCGACAACGCCTTCGATAAACCATCTGAGCTTTGATTGACCACGTTGGACATGGTTTTCAATTCATAGCGCGTCCCGTCGATAATGAAATCCGCTGTGCGTCCTGTACTGGTCGGAATGATCTCGACCGTCTTCCCGCCGGCCACCATCTCACTGACGAAGCTCTTTTCCGCAGCCGTCAGATTCTCCGTAGAACCGATCAGCTTGCCAACTCCATTGTTTGCGGCGAGTCGCGAGGCGGCTGAAATAGAAGCCAATTCGTTTAACACCCCCGCATTCAAGACAGCAAGCCCTTCGGCAACGGCCTGCCCCACCAGCCGAACCTTGGCTCCCGTCGTGAGGTCGTTGAAACTCGCGATCTGCGCACCCTTGAGGGTTTCGCTGAGGCACGCCATGCTGCCGGCGCAGATGATCGACTGGTAGGTCATGTAGGCGCCTACCCTGCCGAAGCAGGCGGGGTCGCCGCCCTTGCTGCAGA
>DASVZI010000122.1:0-55414 GCA_036391735.1 Rhodocyclaceae bacterium | reverse complement strand
TGCGCCATCGACGAGGACCTGCTCGACGCCGCCGACATCCGCGAATACCAGCAGATCGAGATCTGGAACGTCGACAACGGCGAGCGTTTCACGACCTACGCCATCAAGGCCGAGCGGGGGTCGGGCACGATCTCCGTGAACGGCGCCGCCGCGCGCAAGGCCGCTCCGGGCGACCTGCTCATCATCGCCACCTTCGCGGTTTACAACGAAGTGGAACTGGCGAAGTTCGAGCCGGACCTGGTCTACGTCGACGCAAAGAACCGCATCACGCACCATAGCCGCAAGATTCCGACCCAGGCCGCCGCCTGACGGAAGCGCATCAAACCACGGCCGCTCCTTCGGGAGCGGCCGTTTCGTTTGTGGGGCGGGGCGCCGCGCGCAGTTCGTGGTTCAGCCACACGAGCGTCCCGAACAGCAGCATCGCGCCCGCCTGATGCGCGGTGCCGAGCGCTACCGGCACCGCCAGCAGCAGGGTCGCGATCCCCAGGGAAATCTGCAGGGCCAGCGCGGCCAGCACGAAAGCCGCGGCGCGCCGCGCGCGGGCGCCGGCGCCGCGCGCGCGCCAAAGGAACCACGGCACCAGGACGGCGAGCAGCGCCGCGCCCAACCGGTGGTCGAACTGGACCGTCGCCGGGTTGTTGAAGAAGTTCAGGTACCACGGGTCGAGCATGAGAATCCCCTCCGGCACCAGACGTCCCGCCATCAAGGGGAAGGTGTTGTAGGCCTTTCCGGCATGGATGCCGGCGACCAGCGCGCCGCTCATCGCCATGACGAACAGCAGCGCCAGCAAGGCCATGCCGGCACGGCGCAGGCCGGGCTGCGCGGCATCGACGGGCTCCCGCGGCCGCAGTTGGCCGAGCGCGGTCCATAGCAGCAGCCCGAAGATCGCGAAGGCCAGCGCCAGATGCGCCGCCAGCCGGTACTGGCTGACGCGCGGGTCGTTCGCGAGGCCGCTTTTCACCATGTACCAGCCGAGTGCGCCCTGCAGCGCGCCGAGCACGAAGATCCCCGCCAGCCGGCGCGCCAGCGCCGCGTCGACCGCCCGCTGCCGCCACAGCAGCAGCAGGGGCAGCGCCAGGACCAGGCCGTCGAGCCGTCCCAGCAGGCGATGGCCGTACTCCCACCAGAAGATGCCCTTGAACTCCTCGAGGCTCATGCCGGCGTTGACCATCCGGTATTCCGGCGACTCGCGATAGCGCGCGAACTCGGCCTGCCAGGCGGCACCATCGAGCGGCGGCATGACCCCGGCGAGCGGCTGCCATTGCACGATGGAAAGGCCCGAATGCGTGAGCCGGGTGATCCCGCCGACCACCAGCGTGAGCCAGATCATGGCGGCGCAGGCCATGAGCCACCAGGCGATTCTCGCTCGCAATACCGAATGGGACATCGGCTATTCCTCCGGCCTAGGGAATGCTCCCGCGATTTCGCGGTCACAGCTTAGAGGCTCCGTAGCATGGCGGGTTCATGCAACCGAGGGAGGCGTCCATGGCACCAGGCTTTCAGCACGATGCGGTAATGGATTCGGGGCTTCCCCGCCTGCATGCGGGGTGGAACTGGCGCAGCGTCGTCGGGGTCTTCAAGCTGCGCATCGGCTTGGTGATCGCCTTCACGGCGCTGGCCGGCCTGGCGATCGCGCCCGGTCCGGCGCCGGACGCCTGGCGCATCGGCGTGCTGTGGCTCGGCGTGCTGGTCTCTTCCGCCTGCGCCGGCGCCTTCAACCAGTATTACGAGTACGACATCGACGCCGCCATGCGGCGGACGCGCTCGCGCGCCTTCGCCAGCGGGGAGTTCGAGCGCAGCCTGTGGTGGCCGGTCGCCATGGCGGCGCTGGTCGTCGCCGCGCTGCTCGCCATCGCGCTGGCGGTCAATCTCCTGGCGGCGTTCTACGTGTTCCTCGGCGCCTTCTTCTACGGCGTCGTCTACACGGTGTGGCTGAAGCGGCGCACTTCGCTCAACATCGTCGTTGGCGGACTGGCCGGCAGCTGGGCCGTGCTCGCCGGCGCTGCCGCCGTGACGCCCCATGCCGGCGCGCTGCCGCTGATCTTCGCCGCAGTGCTGTTCCTATGGACGCCGCCGCATTTCTGGAGCCTCGCCATCGCCTTCCGCGACGACTACGCAGCCGCGCGAGTGCCGATGCTGCCGGTGGTGGTCGGCGACGCGCGCGCGGCCTGGACGGTCTTCGCCAGCGCCGTCGCGCTCGTCGCCGTCTCCCTGCTGCCGCTCGGCTTCGGCCTCGGCTGGATCTACGGGGCCGGCGCCGCCGCCGGCGGCGCGCTGTTCCTCGCCAAGGCATGGCGCCTGGCGCGAGCGCCAAACCGCCGGACCGCGATGGAAAGCTTCCACGCCTCGCTACTGCAGCTGACCCTGCTGCTGCTGGTCGCCGGCATCGGCGCGCGCTGGTGAGCGCATCGCCCGCAGGCACAGCACGACGAACATCAGGCCGCCTGCCGTGGCGATGAGGCCGCCGATGCCCATCATCGCCATGCCGAGCTTCTGCGGCAGCGTCGCCAGCACCTGGTCCGTTCCCGCCACCTTGCGCGCCACGCCGTAGCCGCCGGACCAGGCGAGGCCGAGGATGTGGATCAGCTGCCCGCCGCCATAGATCAGCGGCTGCAGCCGGCCCGGTCGCGCATCGACCTCCCGATAGCCGAGCCGCGGCAGCAGCGCAAAGGCGAGCCCCATGAAGGCGAGCGTCACGCCGACGATGGCGCCGTGGTAATGCGCGGGGATCACGACGTTGGCGCCGCGAATGAGGAAGCCGAGTACGCCGCCGACGCAGAACAACAGCAGCGAAACGCCGGCGGCCACCAGCGCCGGATGCGCGCCGGCGCGCTGTCGCCAGAGCGTGGCCAGCGCGGCGAGCATCAGGGGCACCATGGCCGGATGGCCCCAGGCCATGAGATCGGCGAAGCCCGCGACGTAGCGCGGCGTGCCCGCCGGCATGGCGACCAGCACCAAGGATGCGGCGAGCGGCGCCGCCGCAACGGCGAAGAACAGCGAAAGGGTGCGCGGCGCGACCGCCGGCCGGCCGCCGAGACAATCCGCGATCCACAGCCAGGCCACCGCGGTGAGCAGCGCATGCTGGAACTGCAGCAGGTGCCCGGCGCCCCAGAACAGCGCCTCGAAGTAGCCCTGGTCGTCGCGCGCAGGCAGGGTCAGCCAGGCGGCGGCGAGCGCCGCAAGCGCCGCAAGGCCGGCCAGCGCGGCCAGCGCGGCGCCCAGCTTCAGCGGCTCGTCGGCGAGGCGCCGCGGCAGGCAGGTCGCCAGCGCGCGCCAGGCCGAAAGGGCGAAGCCGCCGAGCACCAGGGCGAGGCCGGCCTCGAACAGCGGATGGCGCAGCACCGGCAGGTAGTTGTTGAGCAGTGGCTGCGCGCCCGGCAGGAACGGCGACAGCAGCAGCATGCCGGCACCGGCCGCCACCGCGGCAAGCGCGACGCGCACCAGCGCCGCGCCCCGCCCCTCCCCCAGCAGGCTCCAGACGACGCCGGCGCAACTGATGAACCACACCGCGACGGTGAGATCGACATGGACGATCAGCGCCGCGCGGAAGAAGCCGCGCGAGATGAAATCCTCGCCGATGCCGGGCGTGCGCGACAGCACCAGCAGCACCGCCAACAGGCCGCCGCCCGCGAGTGCGCCGAGCCCGAGCCACAGCCAGGCGCGGGCAAGCCGAATCGATGTACCGGAAGGGACCGGGGTCATGCTCCTCCGTCTGGCGCGTGCGGCAAGAGGTCGCAGTATAGGGGCATGGGGCGATGATAGACTCGCTCGCGCCTGCGCCCCGGCGCTGCTCCGTTCCGACCCCCATGAGATTCCTTGCCGCCGTCCTTGCCTTGCTCGCGCTGACCCTGGCGTCCTGCAGCGAACCCGCGCATTTCAATTCCACCGACGTCACCGGCGCCGACTGGGGCAAGGATTTCGCGCTGACCGACCACACCGGCAAGCTGCGCCGGCTCGCCGACTTCAAGGGCAAGGCGGTGGTGATGTTCTTCGGCTACACCCAGTGTCCCGACGTCTGCCCGACCAACATGGTGACCATGAAGGACGCGATGCAGCTGCTCGGATCCGACGCGGCCCGAGTCCAGGTCCTGTTCGTCACCATCGACCCGGCGCGCGACACGCCGCAACTGCTCGCGCAGTACGTGCCATGGTTCGATCCGTCCTTCATCGGCCTGTGGGGAGACGAGAAGACCGTCGCCGCGACGGCGAAGGAGTTCAAGGTCTTCTATGCCAAGGTGCCGGGCAAGGAGCCCGGGAGCTACAGCATGGACCACACGGCGAGCAGCTACGTGTTCGCCCCGTCGGGCAAGCTGCGGCTGGTGGTCCGCCACGGCGAGACGCCGCAGCACATCGCCGACGATCTCAGGCAGTTGCTGGCCGGAAAGTAGCCCGGCGGCGCTAGCGCCGGGCCGCCGCGTAGGCGGCGTCGAGCTCGGCGGCGGAGATCGGGCCGAGCTTGACGAAGGCGATCTTGCCCGCGCGGTCGACCGCCAGGGTGAACGGCAGTCCCGCCTGCACATTGCCCAGCCGGGTCATCAGGTCGAGTCCATCCTTGGTCAGCACGATCGGATAGTCCATGTCGTAGGACTTCGCGAAGTCGCGCACCGGGCCGCCCCGGTCCTCCAGCGCGATGCCGATCACTTCGACGCCGCTGTCGCGATGGCGCGCCCGCCCCTGCACGAACTCCGGGATCTCCTTGCGGCAAGGCGGACACCAGCGCGCCCAGAAGTTGACGATGATGGGCTTGCCGCGCCATGCGGCGAGGCTGGCCGGCTTGTCGTTGAGGTCCGAAAACGCGGCCGAGAACAGCGGGCCGCCGGTCACGGGTTCGGCCGCCGCGCTCGTGGCGACCGCAACCGCCGCAGCGAAGACCACGCCCAGCCGACGCAGGCCGGGCATCGCAAGAAGGGAGGATTTCATAGCGGCAAAGTATAGCCGCTGCGGCCGGCGCCCCCGCTTGACCTGCGGCAAGTTGCCGCAGCGGCGTCCCGGCGGCGGAAGGGTAGACTTGCGCATTTCGTCCGGTTCCCTCGCACGTGTCCGTCAACAAGAACCTGCTGATCGACGCCGCCATCGTCGTCGCCCTGCTCCTCGTCGGCGCGGCCGGCTACTTCTATTCGCCGCTACTGCTGCCGAAAAGCGACATCAAGGCGGCCCCGGCGGACGCGGGCTGCGACCTGCAGGCGAGCGCCTGCGGCGCCGCGCTGCCGGACGGCGGCCGCATCGAGCTGTCGATCTCGCCGCGTCCGATTCCCAACGTCAAGCCGCTGGAGGTGGAGGTCCGCGTCTTCGGCACCGCGCCGGACAAGGTGACCCTCGATTTCGCCGGCGCCAGGATGAACATGGGCGTCAATCGCACCGATCTCGCGCCCGTCGCCCCCGATCGCTACGCCGCCACCACCAGCCTGCCCGTCTGCGTCACCGGCGCCATGGAATGGATCGCCACGGTGATCGTCGAGCGCGGCCGCGAGCGCATCAGCGTCCCCTTCCGATTCACCTCGTTGCCGCACTAACCCGAAAGGAGTTCCCATGAAAGCATCCCGCCTGTTCCTGGCCCTGTCGATGGCGCTCAGCGCCGCCGCCTTCGCCGCCGGCAGCGCCGACAGCGTGCAGGTCCTCAACCCCTATGTGCGCGCCACGCCGCCGGGCGCGAAGGCCACCGGCGCCTTCATGACGCTGAAGAACGACGGCGCCGCCGACGCCAAGCTGGTCAAGGCCGAAAGCGCCGCGGCCAAGCTGGTGCAGCTGCATAGCCACGTCGATGTCGGCGGCGTCATGCAGATGCGCGAAGTGCCGGCCATCGACGTCAAGGCGAAGGGCGAGACCCAGCTCAAGCCCGGCAGCTTCCACATCATGCTGATCGACCCGGCCGCGCAGCTCAAGCCGGGCGACAAGGTGAACTTCACGCTGCGCTTCGCCGACGGCAGCAGCAAGCAAATCGAGGCGCCGGTGAAGATGCCCGAGGCGGTGGCTCCCCCGCCGCCCGCGATGCCGGCCGAAGGCGGCCACGACCACATGCATCACTAGGCTGGCATCGCCAGGCTGTGACGCGCGGCCCGGCATGCCGGGCCGCAATTCCTTCTCCTACTGTTTCACCGGCCGCTTCATCAGCTTGCGCTGCAACGTGCGCCGGTGCATGTTCAGCGCGCGCGCCGTCGCCGAGATGTTGTTGTCGTGGTCGCGCAGCACCCGCTGGATGTGCTCCCATTCGAGCCGGTCGACCGACAGAGGCGTCGCCTCGACGGTCTCCGCCGGAACCGGCTTGGCATCGCCGAAGGCGGCGATGACCGCCGCGACCTCCACCGGCTTCGCCAGGTACTGCACCGCCCCCAGCTTGATCGCGTCGACCGCCGTGGCGATGCTGGCGTAGCCGGTCAGCACCACGATGCGGCAGGCCGGATTGGCGGCCAGCAGCGGCTCGATCAAGGCCAGCCCGGAGCTGCCGGCGAGATTGAGGTCGAGTACCACCTGCGCCGGCGGGTCGCGTCGCGCGATCTCCAGCGCCTCCTGGGCGCTCGTCACGCCATGGGCCGCGTAGCCGCGCCGCACCAGCGCCCGCGTCAGCACGCCGTTGAAGGCGGGGTCGTCGTCGATGACCAGGATGTCGTTGCTCATGCTGAAGGCCTGGCGTGGGAAAGCGGCAGTTCGATGCGCGCGACGGCGCCGCCGCGGTTCGCCAGCGTCAAGCGCCCGCCGAACCGGCTGACGGCGGCGCAGGCGAGCAGCAGGCCGATGCCGGCGCCGCCGGTGGTCGAGGCCAGCGGCGCGCGTCCGGCCTGCGCCAGCACCTCCTCGGGAAAGCCCGGCCCACGATCCGCCACCTCGGCGCTGAAGCGCTCGCCGTTCCAGTCGAGCCGCAGCTCCACGGCATCCGCGCTCGCGTTGGCGGCGTTGTTCAGCAGGTTCGCCAGAGCCTGCTCGAGCGTCTCGTCGACGGCGAGTTGCGGGGCCGGCAGGGTGCCGTCGATGGTCAGGGCGCAGGCGGCCCGCGGGCGAGTCGACTGCCAGCGCGCCACCGCCTCGCGCGCCCAGCGATCGGCCGCCAGCGCGCGGGCACCTTCGAGACGCGCCGCGCCGGCGCGCTCGGCCAAGCCCGTCACGATGCCCTTGCAGGCCGCCACCTGGCGGCGCAGCAGCGCCAAGTCGGCGCGCGCCGCCTCCGGCATGGCCGGTTCGGCTTCGAGTTCCTCCGCCAGCACGGCGATGGTCGCCAGCGGCGTGCCGAGCTCGTGCGCCGCGCCGGCCGCCAACGCGCCCAGCGCGATAACGCGCTCGTCGCGCAAGGCCTGCTCGCGGGCCGCCGCCAGCGCGGCGTCGCGGCTGCGGATCGACGCCGTCATGCGCACGATCAGCCAGGCGATCAGGACTGCCGAGACGGCGAAGGTCAGCCACATGCCGGCGAGGTGCAGGCTGGTGGCGCGCTGCGCGTCGCCGACCTGCAAGGGCACGAACCAGTAGAACAGGAAGGAGTAAAGCGCCACGGCCGCCACGGCCGCGACGGCCGTCCAGCGCGCGGGCAGCACCAGCGCCGCCGTCGCAACGGGCAGCAGCAACAGCGAGACCAGCGGATTGGCGCCGCCGCCGGAGAGGAACAGCAGCACGCCGAGAACGACGAGGTCGACGGCGACCTGCATCGCCAGCATCCGGGTCGTCGGCGTCTCTCCTGCCGCCAGCCGCTTCGCCGCATGGGCGTTGAAGCCGGCCATCAGCGCCAGCGCGGCGAACAGCGGCGCCAGCGGCAGGTCGATGCCGAGCCAGGCCGGCACCGCGGCGACGGCGGCCGCGCCGCCGCCCAGCAGCCACCAGCGCAGCTGGATCAGCCGGCGCAGGGTGGCGCGGGTGTCTTCGCGAAAGGCGGAATGGGCGGACATCGCCCGCGATTATCCCGCATACCGCGCCGGGGCAGCGGCATGGCCCGAGGCTGCGGCAATTTGCCTCAGGCCGCGAGCAGCGCCTGGCTGTCGCAGCCGATGCGCACGTTGCCCCAGTGGCGGCCGCCGACGCGGATCGGCAGGTCGATCTCCGAGAGGATCTCGCCGGTGTCGCGCGCGTAGGTCTGCAGCAGCAGCGAGGCGGAGTTCTTCGCCGCACGCTGGCCGGTGGTGTCCTCCCAGATGCGCCGCGTGCGGTTGCCGACGAGGTCCGTCTGCGGATCGCCGGTCAGCGGCTTGGAGAACTTGAGGTTGTGGATCGCCGCATAGCCGCGCGTATCGGTGAGGATCGCGTAGTTGCCGCCCTTCAGCGACGCCAGGCAGGCCTCGAGCAGCGGCTGCACGTCCTGCTCGAAGGCGCGCAGGTAGCCGACTTCGAACTTCTGGGGCTGGGTGCCGGGAATCGGCCGGTAAGCCTGGTCCCAGATATTCACTCCGGCACTCGCCAGTTGGCCGAGCTTCTTCTCCACGTCGTCGCGGAAGGCATGCGCGCGCTCGACGTTGAAATCGAACGCGCCCTGGCCGATCTTGAAGCGCGACACCAGTTCCTGCACGCTCTCGGTCGCGGTCGCCAGGGTCAGCGCCGAATCTTCCGAGGAGCGCATGCTGCCGCTCACCTCCGCCGACAGGCCGTGGACCTGGGTCACCGCATCGTGCACCTGGCCGTTGGTCGCCGTCAGCTCTTCCATCGCTGCGGCGATCTGGTTGAGCTGGTCGCTGGTGCGCTCGAAGTCCGCCACCATCTTGCGGAACTCCTCGGCCGAGCGTTCGACCACCTGGCGCGTGTCGCGGATGTCGGCATTGATCTCCTCGTTCTCGGCCTGCGTATCCTTGACCAGGCCGGTCATGCCGGTGATGTTGGCGCTGATCTCCTGCGTCGCCTCGTTCACCCGCTCGGAGAGCTTGCGCACCTCGTCGGCGACGACGGCGAAGCCGCGCCCCGCTTCGCCGGCGCGCGCCGCCTCGATGGCGGCATTGAGCGCGAGCAGGTTGGTCTGGTCGGCCACCTCCTTGATGAGCGCGGCGATCTGGCGCACGCTCTCCGAGCGCTGCGCCAGGCTGTCGACGGTGTCGTTGAAGCGGGCCAGGCGCTCGCTGACGCTCTGCACCTTGCCGACGATCTGCAGCGTCTCGTCGAAGGAGACGCGCGCCGTATCGAGGTTGGCGGACGTCGAATGGGAGATCTTGTCGGTCGACGCGGACACCTCGTGGATCGCCTGCGTCGCCTCGGTGCTGGCGCCGAACACGGCCTCGGCGATTTCGCCCTGGCGCGCCGCGCGCGTCGCCGTCGCCGCCACCGTCTTTTTCACCACCACGGCCTCGCGCGCAATGCTGACGCTCATGCGCCGCACTTCGCCGATGATCTGGCGCATCTTGTCGGCGAAGCGGTTGTAGCTCTCGGCCAGGGTGCGCAACTCGTCGTGCGTGAGGACCGGCAGGTTGCGCGAGAAGTCGCCCTCGCCGTGCGCGATCTCGTCGAACACCGCCGAGATCGCCTTGATCGGCCGCACGATGAGGTGGCGCAGGTAAGCGATCTGCAGCACGTTCCAGCCGAGCGCGAGGACCGTCAATATCGCCATCGCCGTGAAGCCGCTGTCGAGCGTGCCGAGCACCTGGCGCACCAGCTGCGGATCGGCATGCGCCCTGGCAAGATCCTCGGCGGCCAGGTTGCGGTGGTGCAGGAAAACCCCGAGCAGAACGAGATCGCTGACGAATAGCAGCAGGAAGCTCATCAGCTTCTTGGTCAGCGAATTCCAAAACGTTCGCTCGTTCCAGTCGTAAAACTTCCAGAACAGCTCCATGTTCCCTCCGGTCTTTAATAGTTTTTTTGTGGCGGTACGCTTTGCGTCCACTGCCCAGTCTCTCACTTTCGGCTTACGACTTGCTGTCTACGGCCGGGCGGCCGGATTGTTGGCTACACTACGCACTTCGAATAAGAACCAAACGCTTTCCCTATGTCAGGCAAGGACTTGCCGCCCTCCCAGCGCGCCGTGCTGATGGGCGCCGGCGGCATCGCGCTGGTTTTCGGCGTGCTCGGCGGCCTCTGGCGAGCCGGCTGGGACGTGCCGCTGCCCGGCACCCAGCCGGCGAGTTTTCACGGCGCCTTGATGGTCGCGGCCTTCTTCGGCACGCTGATCGGCCTCGAGCACGCGGCGGCGGCCGGACGGCGCCTCGCCTACCTGGGACCCGCCTGCGCGGCGCTCGGCGGGCTGGGAACGGCCCTGGGCGCCCCGCATCCCGCTTCCGCCGGCCTGCTGCTCGCAGGCAGCCTGGTGCTCGCGGCGCTGGCCTTCGGCAATGCCCGGCGCGATCCGATGCCGCACGCGCTGCTGATGCTGACCGGGGCTTGCCTCGGCGTCGCCGGCAACGCCCTGTGGCTCGCCGGCCTGCCGGCGAGCGCGGCGACCGGCCCGTGGCTGGCTTTCCTCGTGCTCACGGTGGTGGGCGAAAGATTCGAACTCTCGCACCTCAGGCAGCCCGGCGGGCGCGCCCTGGCGCTGCTCGCGGCGGCGGCGCTGCTGCTGGCCGGCGGCGCGCTGCTGGCCCCCTGGTTCTGGCGCGCCGGCGCGGCGGCGATGGGCGCCGCGCTGCTCGGCTTGTCGCTCTGGCTGCTGGTGCACGACGTCGCACGGCGCGACCTGCGGCACCATCGCCAGGCGCGCTTCACCGCCCTCTGCCTGGTCGGCGGCTATCTCTGGCTGGCAGCCGCCGGACTGATGCTGCCCTTCGCGGCAGTGGGGGACGCCACCTACGGCGCCGCCCTGCACGCGGTCTTCCTGGGCTTCGTTGTCGCCGCGGCCATCGGCCACGCCGGGGCCATCCTGCCGGGGCTGATCGGCGTCGATGCCCCTTACTCGGCCTGGTTCTACCTCCACCTCGGGCTCCTCGAAGCGGCGCTGCTGCTGCGCGTGGGCGCGGACCTGGCCGGGCTGCCGGCCTGGAGCGCCTGGGGCGGCATGGGCAGCGCGGCCGCGCTTGCGCTGTTCGCGCTGCTCACCGCCGCCGGCGCCCGGCATGGCCGGCGGCGCCGAACAAGGATCGCCTAGCCCTGGTTCTCCGTCGCCGGCTCGACCGGCGCGGCCAGCGCAAAGGCGTGGGCGATCCGGGTCCAGTCGACCCGGGCGCTATGCATGCGCAGCACGCCGGGGAATCCCACGGCGCCGTGCTCGGTGCGCAGCGTGCCGCCCATCAGGGCCGCGACGATTTGCGCCGGCTGCGGACGCTCGATGCCAAGCGAGGTGAGGCCGGCACGCGCCAGGTTGAGGATGCGCTGCACGCGGCTCCAGCCCATCGGGGCCGTCGGCGGAGCGAACGTCGCGTCGCCGTCCACGCCGTGTAGCGTGACCGGGTTGCCGTTGCGCAAGCCCGAAATCAGGCTGAGGGCATTGCGGGTGCTGCCCGCAAAAGCGGTGTACTGCCGCGCCAGGCGAACCAGCTCGGCCTCGTAGGTGGTGCGCAACACGCCGGCGCCTGCGGCGTAGAAGGGGGCAAGCGCCTCGTCGCAGCCGGCCTCGACCGGTTGTCCGGATGCGCTCTCGGTATGTAGGGTATCCATTCGGGAAGCGGCTCCTGTTGCTGAACCGCCGCGGCGGAAGTTCGCGGCGGCAACGCAATGCTGATCCGAATCGCCCCCGGGCGCCGCTGTCGCCGCCGGACGACACCCGATCCGCCTACCGCCCGGCCGGTAGCCAAATTACCGGTTCCGTGGAATTCAGCGCCGCGCGCGGCCTCCCTAAGATGGGCCCCGGATCTCCCCGTTATCAACCACTACTGCGAGAGGGTAAGCGATGAAATCGAACCTGATGAGGATCGTCGGCCGCCTGTTGATCTTGACGATGCTGGCACTGCCCTTCCAGACGGTGCAGGCCGGCATGATCGGCACCGACCAGATCGCGGCAAGCGGCGGCGCGGCGATGCAACGCGCCAACCTTCTCGGCACCATGAGCCGTCCGGACGTCGCCAGCCAGCTCCAGTCGCTGGGCGTCGATCCCGCCAGCGCCAAGGCCCGCGTGGACGCGATGACCGATGCGGAAGTGCAGAGCCTCGCCGGCAAGCTCGGCGCCCTGCCCGCCGGCGCCGACAGCTCGGGTTGGGGCTGGGCCATCCTCATCGCCCTGGTGATCTGGGCCTGGTACTCCTACCGATGACATCCTGCCGGCTGCGGGACGTCCGCCGCCTGGCGGGCGTCCTCGCCGCCGCCGTCGCGCTCGGCGGCTGCTCCATGATGCTGCCGCAGACGACGGCCCTGCAGGACCACCGGCCGGCGCAGTTGCCGGATCGGGTCGCGCTCGACGGCGTGCCGTTCGTGCCGCAGGACGAGAACCTGTGCGGACCGGCGGCATTGAAGATGGCGATGGCGAGCGCCGACACCGAGGTCATGCTCGGCGACCTCAAGCGCGAGGTCTTCGTTCCCGGCCGCCAGGGCAGCCTGCAGGCCGAAATGCTCGCCGCCCCGCGCCGCCACGGCCTGGTCAGCTACCAGCTGGCGCCGCGCCTCGAGGACGTGCTGCGCGAAGTCTCGACCGGCACGCCGGTCATCGTGCTGCAGGACTATGGGGTCTGGCCCGTCAAGGTCTGGCACTACGCGGTGGTCGTCGGCTACGACTATCCGAAGCACGAGGTGGTGCTGAATTCCGGGCTCAAGCAGGGCATGCGCATGCCTATCGCCGTGCTCGAGTACCTCTGGAAGCAGAGCGACTACTGGGCGATGGTCGCCGTCCCGCCGCAGCGGATTCCGGCGACGGCGCACGAGGCCGCCTATGTGGATGCCGTCGCGGCGTTGGAGAAGGCCGGCGGGCTGAAACCCGCGCGCATCGCCTACCAGACTGCGCTGGACCGCTGGCCCGACGATCTCAAGGCGACGGTCGGACTTGCCAACGCGGCCTACGAACTCGGCGACCTGGCGCAGGCCGAGGCCGTGCTGCGGCCCGCGGTGGAGCGGCATCCGGATTCCGCGATCCTGCTCAACAACCTCGCCCAGGTGCTGTCCGACCTCAAGCGCGATCCCGAGGCCCTGAAGGTGATCGACCGCGCAGCGGCGCTCGGCGGCGATTTCTCCGACGCCGTGCAGCAGACGCGTCGCCACATCGTCGCCCGCATGCAGTCCGCCGCGACCGCGGTGAAGAACTAGAGCATCACCGCCACCTCGACGTCGCCTTCCTTGTGCAGCAGGTTGACGGCGACGTCGAACTTGTTGTGCCGCTCCAGCGCCAGGTCGACGGTGGCACTGCCGACGCGCAGGTCGCGGATCTCCACGCGGCGCAGGAAGGGCGGCAGCAGCGGATGGTCGAAGTTCAGCCTGCTGGCCGGCGCGTCGAACGACAGGCCGAGCGAGGCCTGCAAGAGGTAGAACGCGCTGGCGCTGGCCCAGGCCTGCGGCGAGCAGGCCACCGGATAGAGCGTCGGCCCCTCGCTGGGCCGCCGCACGAAGCCGCAATAGAGTTCCGGCAGCCGCTGCTGGTCCATGAACTGGCTGGCGTCGAACATGGCCGAGAGGATGGACATCGCCTGGTGCGGCATGCCGTAGCGCGCCAGCCCCATGGCGATCAGCGCGTTGTCGTGCGGCCAGATCGAACCGTTGTGGTAGGACATCGGGTTGTAGCGCGCCTGGCCGGCCGCGATGGTGCGCACGCCCCAGCCGGAGAACGAATCCGACTCGAACAGCCGGGCGCCGGTGCGCCGCGCGTGGGCATAGCTGGCGATGCCGGTCCACAACACCTGTCCGGCATTGGAAGAGCGCACCAGGCAGGGCTGCTTCTCGCCGTCAAGCGCGATCGCGTAGGTGCCGAGCTCCTTCGACCAGAAGGTGCGCTCGAAGCGCTGGCGCAGCTGCCCGGCGTGGCGGCGCAGCGCCGCGGCCTGCTCGGTGAGGCCGAACGCCTGGGCCAGCGCGGCGGCATGCAGCCTGGCGCAGTACACGTAGCCCTGCACTTCAGCCAGCGCGATGCTGCCATGGGCGAGGCGGCCGTCGCGGTGGAACACGGCGTCCTCGGAGTCCTTCCAGCCCTGGTTGGTCAGCCCGTTGCTGCTGTGCCGCTCGTATTCGACGAAGCCGTCGCCGTCGATGTCGCCGTACACGTCGATCCATTCGAGCGCGCGCTCGAGGTTGGGCCAGAGGCTGCGCACGAACTCGAGGTCGCCGGTGCGCTGGTAGTAGGCGCCGGCCAGCACGACGAACAGCGGCGTCGAATCGATGCTGCCGTAGTAGCGGCCGAAAGGGATTTCGCCGAGCGCGGCGAGTTCGCCCTTGCGCGTCTCGTGGAGGATCTTGCCCGGCTCGGCGTCGCGCTCCGGCGCCACCGCGTCGGCCTGCGCATGCGCGAGGTACCGGAGCACGGCCCGCGCCATCGACGGATCGATCGCCAGGTAGAGGATCGCGGTGATGATGCCGTCGCGGCCGAAGGGCGTGCTGTACCAGGGCACGCCGGCATAGGGATAGGGACCGTCCTCGGTGTCGGTCGACAGCATGACGAGGTCGGCGGCCGAGCGGTTGAGCCAGTCGTTGAAACGCTCGTTGGAGGTCCAGATCTGGCAGCTGCGCCGCTGCGCCTCGGGCAGCGCCTTCTCCGCCGTCGCCAGGGCATCGGCGTAGCTGACCGGATGCGCGCCGTAGCCGCTCGGCTCGCACTCCGCGACGACGTGCCACTCGCGCTTCTCGCCCGGCTCGAGGGTGACGTCGTATTCGGCTCGGTCGAACGCCACCGCGCTGGGCTCCGGCGCGAAGCGCAGCACCGTGCGCCGCTCGACGCCGTCGAGTCCCCGGTAGCCGATCGCGACGCGGTCGGCACGGATTTCCGGCTCCAGCATCTCGCCGCGCTGCGAGCGCACGAAGCCGCGCACCTCGAAGATGTCCGCATAGTCGGCGGCGAACAGCAGCGACACCTTGAGCGTCACGGGGCGGTCGCCGAAGTTGGCCAGGCGGATATGCTCGTGCGCCGCCGCCTGCCACAGCAGCTTGGCCCGGAAGAGGTGCACCGTCCCCTTGTGCACGGCGAGCTGGCCGTTCTCATAGAAGTCCGGCGTGGTGAGATCGACCGCCAGCAGGCTGTTGTCCTGCCGCACGTTCGAATTGAGCAGCATCGGCCGCTGCTCGTTGATGCGCATCTCGAACAGCGAGAGATAGCGCGTGCCCTCGTAGTAGATGCCCTGCCCGCCGGTGCCGATCGGATGCACGTCGCCGAAGCGGTCGAACACGCCGAAGGTGTCGTCGTGCTTGAGCACGCGGATGCGGTCGTCGGCGCGCGACGAAGTCGCCAGCACGTACCAGCGGTCTTCGATGCGGATGGCTTCTTCCAGTTTCATGGGCGATCCTGCTGTGCGTGTCGCCGCACCAGCTTGCGGTAGACGGCGACGTAGTCGCGGGCCATGCGCGCCGCGGTGAAGCGCTGCTCGAAGCGCTCCCGGCAGGCACGGCGGTCATGGGCGAAGCACTTCGCCACGGCCGCCACGGCGTCGCCGACGTTCTCGGCGATGTAGCCGGTGACCCCCTGGTCGACGACCTCGGGCACCGAACCGCGGCACCACGCGATCACCGGCGTACCGCAGGCCATCGCTTCGATCATGGCCAGCCCGAAGGGTTCCGGCCAGACGATGGGGAACAGCAGCGCGGCCGCGCCGCCGAGGAAGGCCTGCTTCTCGCTCTCCCGTATCTCGCCGACGAACTCGACGCCCGGTCCCTGGAGCAGCGGCTTCACCCGCTGTTCGAAGAAGGCCTGGTCTTCGACGTCCACCTTGGCCGCCATGCGCAGCGGAATTCCGGCGCGCCGCGCGATCTCGATGGCGTGGTCGGGCCCCTTCTCCTGGGACATGCGGCCCATGAAGGCCAGGTAGCCTTCGTGATGCTCCTGCAGCGCATAGAGGCCGTCGGGCACGCCATGGTGCACCGTGGCCACCCAATTCGCCCAATGCAACGGCTCGCGCTGGGCGTCGGAGATCGACACCTGCGGCAGTTCGCGGAAGTGGCGATAGAGCGCCGCCAGGTCCGGCAGGTCGAGCCGGCCGTGCTGCGTCGTCACCGACGGCACAGGCAGCAGCCGCGCCAGCGGGAAGTGAAGATTGTCGGTGTTGAAATGGATGACGTCGAATTCGTCGGCGGCGCGGGCCACGTCATCTAGCATCGTCAGGTGCGGCGCGAGCCGATCCCGACAGGAGGCATCGAGCCTCAGGCCCTGCGCGCATCCGGCCCGCAGTTCCGCGGAGGTGCGCGAGTCGCCCGAGGCGTACAGCACCACGCGATGCCCCTGGCGCACCAGTTCCTCGGTCAAGTAGGAGACGACCCGTTCGGTTCCGCCATAGAACCTCGGGGGAACGGCTTCGAACAGGGGCGAGACGACTGCGATGCGCAGGGGGCCGTCGTTCGCGTTGTCGTCCATCGAGCACTCCGCACAGCGGCGCCGCGCCCCGTCCCGACCGCGCGCCAACACCCCCTCGGCACCTGATTATCCGGCCGCCGCCGTCCGGCTGCCATGCGCCGTTCGGCATCGCCGCCCGGGCGTCCGGGGCAACCCTCCTCTGATCGGCGCGCCGCCGCAAAGTTTCCCCTGCGGTTTGCCAATCCCATTCCTTCTGGATATGATGCCCCAGCGTGCGGCGGCAGCCGGAATCGGAGGGCGTCTCGATGGACGGATTTCTCGGCATTGTCGGCGGCATGGGACCGCTGGCCACGGCCGACTTCCTCAAGAAGCTGGTCGAAGCGACGCCGGCGCAATGCGACCAGGAACACATCCCGGTCCTGCTCTACGGCGACTGCACCGTTCCCGACCGCACCGCCTACATCGTCGGCAAGGGTCCCTCGCCGCTGCCCAAGCTGCTCACCGGCATCCGCTTCCTCAACGACGCAGGCGTCCGGGCGATCTGCGTGCCCTGCAACACCAGCCATTCGTGGTTCGACGAACTGCAGGCCGCATCCAAGGTCCCGCTGATCCACATCGTCGACGCCTGCGCTCGGGCCGTTCGTCGCGCGCATCCGGACGCGCGCCGCGTCGGCGTGCTGTCGACGGAAGGCGTGCACCGCACCCGCGTCTACGCGGATTCGCTGCAGCGCCTGGGTTTCGAGCCGCTCTGCCCGACGCCCGACGAGTTCGCACGCTGGGTGTCGCCCGGCATCGCGCACGTCAAGGCGGGCCGCCCCGGCGACGCCGCGCCGCTGTTCCGCGCCGCGACCGCCAGCCTGGTGGAGCGCGGCGCCGAGAGCGTGGTCCTCGGATGCACCGAGATTCCGCTCGGCATGGAACGTCAGCGCGCGGAAACGCCGTCGCTGTTCGTCGATTCGACCGAGGCGCTGGCCCGCGCCGTCGTCGACTTCTTCCAGGCGGAGCGGACGGCATGAACGGACGCGCCAAGCCGCTGATCCGCCTGCGGCCCAGCATCGTCAGCCTCTACCTGCTGCTCGCCATCCCCCTGCTCGCCGCCACCATCTGGCTCAGCTACGCGACCAACGACCGCATTGCCCGGGAAACGGCGGACAAGCTCATCGAGAAAGCGCGCTTCGAGACCTTCAACAACACGCTCAACCTGCTCGATCCGGTCAAGTCGATCGTCAAGGTCGCCGCCAGCCTCGGCACGGCGCAGCCCGACTTCTTCCGCCAGGACAAGTCGGCCGTCTACCTGACCGAGATGCTCGCACAGAGCCCGTACATCAACGGCGTCTACGTCGCCTTCCCGGACGGGTCCTTCCGCATGAGCCTGGTGGTGGACCCGGCGGTGCGCATCCTCGAGCGGCAGCCGCCGGGTCCGGCGCGCGTCGCCCAGCGCTGGCTCGATCGCGCCGGCGGACGCGCTGCGGTCGACCGCTACGTGTTCTTCGACAAGCGGATGAACGCCGTCGGCCGCCTCGAAGCGCCGGCCGCCTACGATCCGCGCCTGCGCCCGTGGTTCAAGGAGACCGTCGCCGCCGGCCGCCGGCTGACCATCTCGGACCCCTACATCTTCGCCACCACGGGACTGGCCGGCGTCACCATCGCGATGCCTTTCTACGGCGCGGACGGCGCGCTCGCCGGCGTCATCGCCGCCGACATCACGCTCGAAGCGCTGTCGAAATTCCTCGCCTCGCGGCCGGTCAGCGAGAACTCGATCAGCCTGATCGTCGACCGCAACGACCGCATCGTCGCGCATCCGGACCCGGGGCAGTCGGTGCGCCGCGAGGACGGCAAGCTGGTGCAGAACAGCCTGTCGCGGCTGTCCAGCGACCTGCCCGCGCTGGCCGTCGCCTCGCGCATGGACAAGAGCGCCGAGCGCTTCACCTTCGTGCACGGCGTCAGCGGGCAGGAGTACGTGGCGATGTTCTCCCATCTGCCCGACACCCTGGGCAAGTCGTGGTGGGTGATGATCATCGCGCCGCTCGACGACTTCTCGCGGCAGTGGACCGACAACAACCGCCGCGTGCTGCTGTTCGGCTCGATCGCCGTGATCCTCGAGGTGCTGCTGATCGGGCTGCTGTCGAAGCTCATCTCGCGGCCGATCGAGCAGCTCGAGCGGCAGATCCTGCGCATCGAGAACTTCGAGCCTCGCGAGGGCGTGGAGATCAAGTCCGGCATCCGCGAGATCCGCTCGCTGGTCCAGGCGGTGAAGACGCTCGACTCGACCATCGACGCCTTCGCCGCCTTCGTGCCGCGCCAGCTGGTGCGCAAGCTGCTCGGCTCGGACCAGCGCCTCGAGCTGGGCGGGCGCAGCCGCTTCCTGACGATCTTCTTCTCGGACCTCGAGTCCTTCTCGACGCTCGCCGAGAACAGCCCGGCGCAGGAGCTGCTGACTCGCGTCTCGGCCTACCTGGAAGCCGTCACCCATGCGGTCAACGCCGAGGCCGGCACCATCGACAAGTTCATCGGCGACGGCGTCATGGCATTCTGGGGTGCGCCGGAGCTGCTCAACGACCACGCCTACCGGGCCTGCGTGGCGGCGATGCGCGTGCTGCGCGGCATGCAACGGCTGAACGAGGAATGGGCGCGGCAGGGCCTCGGTCCGCTCCACGTGCGCATCGGCATCCACAGCGATTCGGTGCTGGTCGGCAACATCGGCTCGAGCGAGCGCATGAGCTACACGGTGATGGGCGACGGCGTGAATATCGCCTCGCGGCTCGAGGGCCTCAACAAGGAGTTCGGCACGCGCGTCTGCGTCAGCCACGCGGTATTCAAGGAAGCCGGCGAGCGGCTGCACCTGCGGCCGCTCGACGTCGTCACGGTGAAGGGGCGGCGCGCCGGCCTCGAGGTCTATGAGCTGGTCGGCATCCGCGGCGATGCCGAACTGGACGCCTCGCCGCAGGCGCTGCGCCTGTGCGAACTGACGCGTGCCGCCTATGCCGCCTATCGCGACGGCGACCCGGCCGCGGCGTCGCTCTACCGGGTCGTGCTGGCCGAGTTTCCCGGCGATCCGGTGGCGACGGCGATGCTGGCGCGCTGCGGCGCGCGCACCGAGGCCTCAGGCGGCTGAAGCGTCTCCCGCCGGGCGCGGGCACATCAGGCTGACGGCCGCGGTGTTGCCGATCACCAGCACCAGCGTGCGCACCATGTCGCTGATCGGGTCGACCGCCAGCAGCAGGATGAAGGCGGCCTCGAACGGCAGCGCCAGGTAGCCGCACACCATGCCGACCAGGGACACCGTGACCAGGCCCGTCATGCCGGCGGAAGCGAAGCCGGCGAGCACCGAGGCCACCACCACGATCGCCAGTTCGTCCGGCCCCAGCGGCCGGCCGTACATCTGCGCGATGAAAATGGTCGCCGTCGCGTAGTAGAGCATCGGGCCGGTGCGCAGCAGCGAGATGCACAGCGGCACCAGCAGCTCCACGCGCGAACGCGCGAAGCCGAGCCGATCCACCAGGCATTCGATCATCGCCGGCATGCAGGTGGCGCTGTTGCGCGTGGCCAGCGCCAGCGCGAACGAGCCCTTGAGGGCATCCAGCGTCGTGCCGAGCGGCTTGCCCGAGCGCTGCCAAGTCACCCATACCGCGCCCGCCAGCAGCACCGTACCGCCGAGCGTGAGCGCGAGCACGAACTGGATCATGGCGCTGAGCGGCCCCAGGCCGGTCTTCGCCAACTGCGTGGCCGCCATGCAGAACAGCACCAGAGGCACCGGAAAGCTGAACCAGCGCATCAGCACCTGGCACGATTGATAGACCGTCACCAGCGAGAAGGTCAGGCCATCGGAGATCTTGCCGGGAACGGTGCCGACGGCCAGGCCGAACAGCATCGAGAAGACCAGCGCCTTGAGCGCCTCGCCCTGGGCCAGCGCCTGGAAGATGTTGGCGGGCACCATGCCGAGCACCACTTGCGCGAGGCCGGGCGCCTTGGCGTCCGCCGCGTCGACGCCGTGCAGCGACATCTCGACATCGCCGGCGTCGAAGTTCGCGCCGACCATCTTGCCAAAGGCCTGGCGCGTCTCCTCGGACAGATTGGCGCCCGGCTGGATGGCCAGCACCGCCAGCGCGCCGAACACCGCCGAAAGAACCGCGAAAGCGCCCAGCACCACCGCGACCCGGCCGAGCAGGCTGCCGGCGCCGCCGTCGCGGATCAGGCGCTGCAGACTGAAAATGACGGCCGACACCATGAACGGCAGGGTAATCATCTTGAGCAGGTCGACGTAGACGTCGCCCACCAGCGCGAGATTCATCGAGGCCTCCGGCAGCGCCATCCCGGTCGCCGCGCCGGCCGCCAGGCTGGCAAGGATCACCCAAGGATTGAGCGCCTGCGATGCGAGCTTGCCGAAGTCCATGTTCATGGCTCCCGGTAGTCGAGGACCTTCTGCACCGTCAGCTTGTCGCCGCGCTGCGCCAGGCATTCGTTGACGAAGGCGAGCAGCGTCGCGCTGTTGACGTTGACCGCGATGCCGAGCGCGTCGCGCAGGTCCTTGAAGGTAACCGAACGGAATCCCAGCGCCATCTTCGGATTGCTCCGGAACACGCGCTTCACCTCGAACTCGTCGCGATAGGCGGCGGTCACGTCGCCCTTCTCCAGCGCTGCCATGACCTCGGGCCAGCCCGGGTACTCGACGACGTGCGCATGGGGAAAGTTGGTCCTGGCGTAATCCGCGAAGGAGGATTTTGCGATCACGCCGAGCGTGCCGCGGTAGTCGCGGACGACTTCCGGCAGCGGACGGGTGCCGGCAAGCTGCGCAAAGCTCAAGCGATTGAGGATCAGCGCATGCCCGAGGCTGAGGTAGGGATCGCTGAAACGCACGGCCTGCATGCGGGCCAGGGTGCGCGAGAGCTTGCTGATGCCGAGGTCGGCGTCGCCCGCCGCGACGATGTCGACCACCTGGTTGAAGGTCCGCGCCGAACGATCGAAGC
This sequence comes from Rhodocyclaceae bacterium, assembly GCA_036391735.1. Lineage (GTDB taxonomy): Bacteria > Pseudomonadota > Gammaproteobacteria > Burkholderiales > Rhodocyclaceae > Nitricoxidireducens. The sequence continues at coordinate 34,204 of DASVZI010000122.1, read as the reverse complement.
GAACCTTGACCCCGAGTTCCCGCCCGATGGAGCGCGCGAGATCCACCTCGATGCCATGCAACTCGCCATCCCGCTCATAGAAGAACGGCGGCGTGTCGGTGCCCAGCATGGCGACGACCAGTTCGCCGCGGGCGACGATGCGGGCGATGTCGGGAGGGAGATGGCGGCCGTCGGGAGACTTCGGCGCTGCCCCTGCGCCGAGCGCAAGCAGCAGCGAAACGAGGAACAGGAACAACCGGGCCGGCATCGCGCATCCTGATTGCATGTGGGCGAATAGCCAGCTTACATTAGAATCGGCCGACTGAAATCATTGACCGGTTGGGATGCAGCGAATGGGTATCGGGAAGGCCGCGGCCGTCGCAGTCGCCAGGATTCGTGCCGCGCGGCATGGCGGGTCGCTCGGCCACCGGACCATCCGCGCCAGCGCCTGGACGATCGGCGGCCATCTGGCGAACCAGGCGATACGCCTGGGCAGCAACCTGATCCTCACGCGCCTGCTGTTTCCCGAAGCCTTCGGGATCATGGCCATCGTCCAAAGCGTGATGGTCGGCCTTGCCCTGCTGACGGACGTCGGCATCGAGCCGGCCATCGTTCAAAACGCCCGGGGACGGGATCCGGATTTCGTGAATACGGCCTGGACGCTGCAAGCCGTTCAGGGGCTGTTGATCTGGTTGGCGCTCTGTGCGCTCGCGCCGCTGCTCGCCTCCCTGTACGCGCAACCCGTCCTGGCCGAAGTCTTGCCGGTCGCCGGACTGAGTGCCGTTCTCGGCGGCCTCGGCTCGACGAAGCTTGCTGTGGCGAACAGGAACCTGGCTTTGGGGAGGCGGGTCTCGATTGAACTTGGCTCCTATGCGCTTGGCGTCGTTGCGACGATCCTCCTGGCATGGATCGACAGATCGGTCTGGGCGCTGGTCTGGGGCGGGCTGATCGGCGCCTCCCTCAAGACCTTGTCGAGCCACCTGTTCACCGAAGGCGAGCGCAACCGCTTCGCCTGGGAATGGAGCGCCGCCAAAGAGCTGTTCGGGTTTGGCCAATGGGTCTTCGTCAGTTCCTCGTTGACCTTTCTGGCCGGAGAAGGAAACAAGCTGCTGCTGGGCGCGTTTCTGGGCGTCAAGCTGCTGGCCCTGTTTACCCTGGCCAGCACGATGAGCCTGATGTTCTGGCAAATCGCCCAGCTGCTGAACAACCGCGTGTTCTTCCCGGCCTACTCCGAGGTCGCGCGGGATCGTCCGGAACGCCTTCGGCAGATATCCGAGCGCAGCCGGATGTTCCTGATCGTGCCCGGCTGGCTGATCGCCCTGTTCTTCGTCTTGTGGGGCGATGTCTTCATGTCGTTTCTCTACGACCAGCGCTATGCGGGATCGGGGCACATGCTGAGAATCCTGGGCATGGGCTCGCTCGTCGGCGTCATCGGCAACTCCTATGGCGGCCTGTTGTGGGCGAAAGGCATGGTGCGAACGAGCACCGTGGTACTGGGATTGCAGATCCTCATTCAGGTCGTTGGAATGCTGGTCGGAAACCACTTCCTGGGTGACCGGGGCGTCATCCTGAGCGCCGCGCTGGTGACTTGGCTTCTCTATCCGGTACAAGCGTACGTGCACGCGAAGATCGGCCTGTGGCAGCCCAAGCTGGACCTGCCGTTCCTGATCCTGTCGATCCTCGTGGTTGCCGTCTATTTCGGGGAGGCCTTCGCCAGGATGTGAAGCGGCGAACGGGCCGGACGCCGTCCAGGCGTCAGGAGTCGGCCGTTGTCGATCGCCGGTCCGGCTGCATCGACGATGCCGCGCGTGCCGGCTGCCCGGGAAGAGGCGAACCGGCGGCTTCCGGGGGGCGCACCGACCTGGTCGCAACGCCATCGCCCGGGGACGGCATCATGGACTTCAGAACGAGCTTCGCCAGGTTGATCCAGGCGCCCAGCCGCAAGGGCCGCCTTGCGACAGAGCGCAGACCGAGGGTGACCGCTCTTGCCCGGGCGCCCCGCTCGAGTTCCAGCCACGCTTGGGCGGTCTCCAGGTTGTACAGATGCTCACCCGCATCGCGAGCCTTCCCGCCGTCGACCGGCGGTGCGGGAGGTGCGCCGCGCATCAGCGCGTCGAACCCCTCGTCGCGCCGTTGCACGGCGAACGCGCGTGCCGTTCGCTCGAAGAACTCCCGGCGGGCCTTGGCCTGGATATGAGTGATCGAGGTCGGGTGGATGCGATAGCGATAGAAGGTCCGGTTGAGGAATCCCACTGAACCGGCCTGCCCGAGGCGAAAGGCGAAATCGAGATCCTCCGCGGTCTCGAAATAGCGGCGAAACTCGCCTACCGCATCGATGGCAGAACGACGCATCGCGAAAGTGCAAAGATGCGTCCTCAGTTGTCCATCCTTCAATTCGCCCGCAATGTCGTCGGCATTTTCGACGGCTGCCGAAAACGGCGTCGCCACGACGGCCCCGTCCGGATCGATCATCTCGAAGGCGCCGCAGACGGCTGCGCATTCGGGGTGCTCGGCGAGCCAGCGATGCTGGGCCTCGATCCTGCCCGCCGGGAACAAGTCATCGGCATCGCAGCGCATGAGTATGTCGCCCTTGGCATGCCGCAGCCCCGTATTCAGGCAATCCGCGATGCCCGTTCGGGGGCCGTCGATCAGGCGCACGCGGGAGTCGCCAAGACCGGCCACCACCGACTTGCTGGCATCCGTCGAGCCGTCGTCGATGACGATGAGCTCGAGCGGGACCGAAGTCGTCGCCAGTACCGAGCGAGCGGCATCGCGGACGAACTTTTCCGCGTTGCGCATGGGCATGAGGATCGAGACCAGCATGGGGGCTTCCCTTCCTAAGATCGGTGTTGTCGAAGGGCCGCGCCACCGAAACCAATTGAATTCGAGCCGTGAGCCGCGACGACGAAGAGAACAGCGAGGGCTCGCCACCTGTTCTCTTGGCCACCGAATCATACGCGCAATCCAATTCGCGTAAGCCATGCGGGTAGGAGCGGGCAGCGCGGCTTTCCCTGAGAGAACTTCGCGACGCCGCCATCAATGCACACGTTCGAACGGCGGCAGGCCCGGAAAACAAAAAACCGCCATGGCTGGCGGTTTTCTGAGGGATTCTTTGGCGGAGTGGACGGGACTCGAACCCGCGACCCCCGGCGTGACAGGCCGGTATTCTAACCAACTGAACTACCACTCCGCGGCAGTACAGGCGTCGTTTGACGCGAGCCGCGCATTATAACGATCCTGGCGACGTTTGCAACAGCCTTGTTCCAGGCCCGACTACCAGGGATATTTGCGCTCCCAGGCCCAGGCGTCCGCAACGATGGTTTCGAGATCGGGACGCTTCGGCTGCCATCCGAGTTCCGTGCGGACGCGCCGGGAATCCGCCACCAGCCGCGCCGGATCGCCGGGCCGCCGCGCCTCGCAGGCGACCGGGATGTCCCGCCCCGTGACGCGGCGCGCGGTGTCGATCACTTCGCGCACCGAGAAGCCGCTGCCGTTGCCCAGGTTGTAACGCGCGCTGCCGCCGCCGTCCGCCAGGCGCTTGAGCGCCAGCAGGTGGGCGTCGCAGAGGTCGCTGACATGGATGTAGTCACGTATGCAGGTGCCGTCCGGCGTGTCGTAGTCCGTGCCGAAGACCGCTATCTTTTCGCGGCGGCCCGAAGCCGCCTGGAGCACCAGCGGGATCAGGTGCGTCTCCGGATCGTGCCGCTCGCCCAGCTCGCCATCGGGATCCGCGCCGGCGGCATTGAAGTAGCGCAGGCAGACGGATTTCAGGCCGTAGGCCGTCTCATAGTCGTTGAGCATCTGCTCGACCATCCACTTCGACCGCCCGTACGGATTGATCGGCGCCTCCTTGGCGGTCTCGTCGATGGGCACCCGCTCCGGCTCGCCGAACAGCGCAGCAGTGGAGGAGAAGACGAAGGACTTGACGCCGTGGTCGAGCATGGCATCGAGAAGGTTCTGGGTGTTGGCGAGGTTGTTGCGGTAATAGCGGGCCGGCTCGCGCACCGATTCGCCGACCTGGATGAAGCTCGCGAAGTGCATGACCGCGTCGCAGCGGTGCGCCGCGAAGAGGCGATCCAGGAAGCCGCGATCGGCGATGCTGCCTTCCGCCAGTGCGCCGAAGCGTGCAGCGTCGCGATGGCCGGTCGAGAAGTCGTCGACGATCAGCGCCTCGTGGCCGCCGGCCTGCAGCAGCTTGCACATGTGCGAGCCGATGTATCCGGCTCCGCCCACCACCATGATTTTCATCAGGCGTCCGCCTCGATCGAGAAGACGCCGAACTCCGCCTGGTCGCCGAGCACGTCCTCGACCAGCGCGGCGTCGATGGTCTGCTTCTCGTCGGAAAAGCCGTACACCATCGCCGTGTCGCAGAGGATGTTGATGGTGCGCGGGATGCCGCGGCTGGCCTGTGCAATGCGCTCGCACGCTTCGCCGGTGAACAGGGGCTCGCCGCGCCCTGCGACGCGCAGCCGGTGGTTGATGTAGCGCTCCACCTCGGCGGGTTCCAGCGGCGGGATGAAGAAGTGCGCGGCGACGCGCTGGGCGAACTGCTGCAGCTCGGGACGGCGCAGCAGCTGCCTCAGCTGCGGCTGCCCGACCAGCACCATCTGCAGCAACTGGTCCTTGTCGGCATTGATGTTGGACAGCATGCGCAGGGATTCGAGCGCCGCGGGACTGAGGTTCTGGGCCTCGTCGACGATCAGGACCACGCGCCTGCCGCCGCCGTACTGCTTGATGAGGAAGCGCTGGAAGGCATCGTAGAGCGCCACCTGCGACAGCCCCTCGTACGGTTGGCCGAACGCCAGCATGATCCACTCGAGCAGGTTGGCGATTTCCTGGTGGGTGTTGTACACCAGGCCGATGGTGACGTTCTGCCCCAGGTTGTTGAGCAGGCGGCGCACCAGCGTCGTCTTGCCGCAGCCGATCTCGCCGCTGATGACCGCGAATCCGGCCTTGTTGTGCAGCGCGTATTCCAGCGTCGCATAGGCCAGGCTGTGCCGCCGGCTCATGAACAGGAAGTCGGGATCGGGTTGGATCGAGAACGGCTTTTCGCGCAGGCCGTAGAACGACTGGTACATGCTATAGCCCCTTCAGCGCGTTCTTCGCCTCGTCGATCTCGGCGAAGCCGCCGCCCTTGCCGAGCGCCAGGGCCTTTTCGAGTTCCTTGCGCGCGTCGGCCTTCTTGTTGAGGGCAAGGTAGCTCATGCCGAGGTGATAGCGGAACACGGCCAGATCGGGCAATGCCTTGGTCGCATCCAGCAGCAGCGGCGTCGCCTCGTCCGCCTTGCCGAGGCGGACCTGCGCCCACCCGAGCGTGTCCTTGAATTGCGGCACGTCGGTGTGCGCGAAGCGCTTCGCCAAATCGTTGGCGCGGGCGATGCTCGCCTTGTCGCTGCGGTGATCGAGCAGCAGGCTGGCAAGGTTGTTGGCGACCACGTCGGCATTGGGATGCTCCTTGAGCAACTTCTCGTACAGCGTGATGGCCTCTTCATAGCGACCCATGACTTCGTAGATGCCGGCCTGCGTCAGGCTCATGGCGACATCGCCCGGAACGGCCGCCAGGCCGCGCACGATGGTCTTCTCCGCCTCCGCCGCCTGCCCGGCGCGCAGCTGGATGTTGGCAAGCGTCAAGTAGGCCGAACTCTCCTTCGGCTGCTGGCCGATGATTTCGTTCAGCGCCTGCACCGCCGCGGCGTTGTCGCCCTTCATCGCGAGCAATTGCGCCTGCAGCAGCCGCGCACTGGTATTGGCGGGCGTCGCCTGGATCACGGAGTTCAGGAAGTTGAGGGCTTCCGGTATCTGGCCGGCCAGCAGGTAGGCGCGCACCAGCGAGACCAGCGGCTGCACTTCCGTGGGCGAAGCGTCGAAGGCACGCTTGAAGGCGCCGATGCTTTCCGAATAGTTCCGCCGGACGGCGAGGATGGTGCCGCGGATCTCGTCCGACGCCGAGCCGCCCGCGCCGCTCTTGGCCAGCTGATCCGCCACCGACTGCGCACCGCTCCAGTCTCCCTTGTTGATGCGGGCCTGTGCGAGCAGCTTCATGACCGGAACGATGCCGGGCGAGGCGCGCAGCGTCTCCAGCGCGACCTGTTCGGCGCGCTCCGCCTGCTCGTGCTTGAGCAGGAATTCCCCGTATGCCATACCGAACGCGGGCGCCATCTTGCCGTCCTGGAAGGCCTTCAGGAAATTCTGCTGCGCCAGCTCGGGAGAGCCGGCCAGCTCGTAGGCCTGCGCGAGCAGCAGGGACGCCCGGGCGGAATCCGGCACGTCGCGCAGGATCGTCCGCAGGTCGGCGATGGCCTGGTCGAGCTGGCGATCGGCGAGTTCCATGCTGGCCTTGAGCAGCAGGCCCTGCTCGTTACGCTGATCCTTGGCCAGGATCTGGGTCAACAGCTTCTGCGCCGCCGGCCGGTCGCCGCCGGCCAGCAGGTTCGCCGCCAGCAGCCCTTTCGCCTTGATGCCGGCCGGGCCGTCGCCTTCCTTGTCGGCGATGCCGCGGAAAACCGCTTCGGCCGACTTGCGATCGTTCTGGGTCATGTACGACGCGGCCAGCGCGAACTTGTACTCGTTGTTGGCGGGGTCGCGGTCGATCATGGCTTGCAGCTCCTGCATCGCCGTCTTGGTGCCGCGAACCGCCGCGATAAAGCGCACCAGGTCGAGCTGCGCGGCGGTGTCCTTGGGATTCTCGCTCGCGACACGCCGGTATTCGGCCTCCGCCTTGTCCTTGCGGCCGTTGTTCAGATAGAACTGCGCGAGCACGTGCCGCAGCTGGCGGATCTGCGGATAGAGGGCGATCAGCTTGTGGAAGATCTCCTCCGCCGAATCCAGTTTCGACAGCGATTCCAGCGCCTGCACCTTGATGAGCTGCAGCACGATGTTCTTGTCGTTGGACTTCAGGCCCTGGTCCAGGTAAGCGATGGCGCCGTTGGCGTCGCCCGCTGCGAGCTGGGCGGTCGCCAGCACGACGAGGGCGTCCATGTTGTCCGCGTCCTTCGTCAGCGCCTCCTTGGCCAGGCGCACGGCGCCTGCCTTGTCGTCCAGCTTGAACAGGACGGCGGAGCGCAGCGCCAGCACGTCGGGATTGTCCTTGGACAGGGCCATGGCGGCGTCGCTGGCGGCCAGGGCCTTGTCCAGCCTTCCCGCGGCGAGCAGCAGGCGCCCGAGCTTGATCTGGGCTTCGAGGTGCTTGGGATCCGCGTCGAGGGTCTTGTAGAGGCTGCTGAACATCTCCGACCATTGGCCCTGCTGTTCCGCGACCAGCGCCAAGCCGTACCAGGCGGGCGCAATGTTCCGCTTCAGCTGGACGGCGTTCTTGAATTCCACGCGCGCCTTGTCGTATTCGCCCTGCTTCAGCAAGGCGGCGCCCTTCTCGTAAAACTGGTTCGCCTTGTCGGTGGGGCTCGAACATGCCACGAGCCCCGCCGTACAGGCGATCAAGGCCAGCGATGCGCCGCGCTTGCGGATCAGATGCAGTCCCATTCCGTACTCCCGCTAATCATGTCAAATCGTTCAATGCGGCACATATGCAGCCAGCCGCGGCTCCGCCAGCCGGACGAACTCCGCGAGGCGCCCGTCGGCATCCTCGGGCGTCTCGTTGTCGCCCACCGCGGTCGTCAAGCGCACCAGCGCGCCATCGCTGCGCCTCATGATAAGGGCATCCGTCAGCAGATACCATTTCATCAGGTACTCGCTGGCGATGCGGCGCCCCCGTTCCTCGAACCAGTAGTACACCAGCTGTCGTTGCCCGGCGCGCTCGATGACGCTTCGATTCACGACGATTTCCTCGCCGTCCGCCAGTGGGACCGGCACCCGCCGCAGCGACGTGATGAGCCAGCCGCCGCCCGGTATGCAGACTTCCGGCGAGTGCGGCGAGACGCCCTTGCGCTGGGAGGCGTAGTAGGCCACGTAGAAGTTGAGGCTGCCCTCCCCGCCCGCCCGGCGATAGTCGGCAAGCAGATAGTCGTCGACGCCCAGCGCGCTTTCCACCGCGCTGTCGAGGCGGTCTTCGGTGGCCTTCCAGTCGCCGAGCCGCATCGGGAAGGCGATCAGCGGCTGGCGCTCCGGATGGATCTCCTCCCGTTCGCCGACCACCTGCAGCATCGCGCCGACCGCCAGCAACAGCGCCAGGCCGGCGACGAGCGGATGGCGCGGCCACGCCGGACGGCCGGGCACCGCGCCGCCGCCGCCGACATCCGGCAAGGCCATCGCATCGAGGACGCGACGGCGGCGGCCGAAGCGCTCGAACAGCCAGACCCCGCCCACCAAGAGAAGCAGGCAGGCGATGAACACCGCCCATCCCTCGAAGTAATGGAGGAAGCCGTCCGCCATGCCGGGCCCCCAGACGCTCACCAGCACGCCGACGGCGGCGATGCGCAGGCTGTTCATCAGCACGGTGATCGGCACCGTCGCAAGGAACAACGAGGCCTTCTTCCAGTTCGCATCGCGATAGAAGTAGGCCATCAGGAAGCCGATGCCGAGCAGGGGGTAGAGGTAGCGCAGGCCGCTGCAGGCGTCGACGACCTGCAGGCGGTAGCTGCCCAGATCGATCATGTTCCCTTCCAGGAACACCGACACGCCGAGCAGCCGCAGCACGTCGACGCCGAGGGCCGACGACAGGAGCTGCAGACGCCATGACAGCTGGGCATCGACGAAGTAGGGCAAGGGCACCGCGAGCAGCAGCACGGCCAGCGGAAGCGCGCAGACGCGCGCCAGCGGCAGGCCGCCGAGACACAGCACCAGTCCCATCATGGCGACGATGAAGCCGTACTGGACCAGGATGAAGATGGCCGCGACCTCGCCCAGCACCAGCATCGCGGATGCGAGCAGCAGCAATGCGGGCCCCAGCCAGGAAGGGGCGCCGAGGCTGGCCCGGAGCGCGTCGCGCCGCTGCCAGAGCAGCCAGAGCGCGACGAGCGGAATGAAGAAACCGTGGCTGTACTCCGGCTGCGATTCCCACCGCACCACCAGGTTGGCCAGGCCGCCGAGGCAGGCGACTGCGGCCAGCGCGACACCGGCGGCGAAAAGTCCGACTTCGCTTCTCGAGTGGATGGCCGCTTTGCTCACGTCTGCTCCTCTTCCTCGATGAGTCGGCCGGCCGGGACCGGCACCCGGTCCGCCACGACGATGGTTGCCGGAACGCCCACCGCCATGCCGCCGGGAGGCACGTCGCACAGCACCACGGCATTGGCGCCGATGCGCGCATGGTCGCCGACGGATATCCCGCCCAGGAGCCTGGCGCCGGCGCCGATATCCACATGGCCGCCGATGCGGGGCACGCCCTCCGTACCCCGCGTGCCGATCGTCACCTGCTGGAATATCAGGCAATTCGGGCCGATTTCGGCGTTCGGATGGATGACGATGCCGTTGGGGTGCGGCAGCAGCAGGCCTCCGCCCAGGCGAGCGTCGAGCGGGATATCGGCGCCCGTCACGACGCTCCAGAACCGATGGCGCAGCACCGCCAGGCGCCGCAGCACGATCCGGACGAAGGGATTGCCCGATGCGGCATGGCGTTGATAGGCGCGTATCGCGGCAAGCAACGAGCGGGACGGGCTCCATTGGAGCGGCCGCTTCCGCTCGCGCGTCCAGTCGGGCACCGCAGCCGAGACGCCGCTCTTCATGCTAGGTGCGCTCCTCGTCGATGAGGAAGCGCCGGATTCGGTCGATCAGTTGCGGCGACGCTTCCTTGCCGGTCAGGCTGCGCGGCTGGAAGAACTCGAATGTGCCGAGGGCGCGGCTGAATTCCTCGTTCTCCGTCGCCACCATGATCTGTCCCTGCTCGGCGAAATAGCGGGCCGTGCCGAGCTGGTGGTCGCTGGTCGCTTCGCCCAGGCTCGCGAGCCGCGTCAGCGCCAGCATCGGCTTGCCCAGGTAGAGCGCCTGCAGGATGGTGCCCGTCCCGGCGTGGGCGATGATCGCATCGCACTCGATGAGATGCCGCTCGTACTCGGCCGGCGTGAGGAAGCGCGTGCTGGGGAAGTTCGCGGGCTCGTAGTCGGCATCGCCGATCTGGGCGAAGAGATCCGTGCGGCCGGTCTTGCCGGCCCAGGCGTCGACCAGCCGCACCATGCGGTCGAAAGGCATCGAATGTCCGACGGTGACGAAGATCATATGACCTTGCCCGCATACTCGGGGCCGCCCGGTCCCGCCAGCTGCGGCCATTGCGTCAGCCACAAGTCGGCATAGCGGCGAACCATGTGGCCCGACTTGGACAGGTCGTCGACGTTGGCGAGGCTGTCGAGCCATATCGTCCTTGCGCCGATCATCTTGCCGAAACGGAGCGCAAAGTAGCCCGGAGCGGCGCCCGCGCTCACGACGATGTCGGGCCGCAAACGCAGCACGAGAAACAGCACCCGGAAGGCCAGGAGCAGCGTCTTCACGACGTGCCTGCGATCGGCGTGGTTGACGACGAAGAACGCCGCCCCAGGGACGTCGGCCCGGTAGTCGTTCCTGACCGTCGCATAGATCACGTCGCAATCCTCGAATGCCGGCATGATCCTCAGCAGTTCGATCCAGTGGCCGCCGCCGCTGGAGACGGCGAGGACCTTCTTCCGGGTGCCTGTCATCGCTTGCGCCCCCATGCTACCTGTCCGCCCTGTTCCATTCCTTCTGCCGATCGGTGAAGAACTTCGCGTACACGGAGAACTTCGACGCGACATAGCCCGGCAAGGAGGCGATCGTCCGCGGCGCAACGATGCCCCGGCCGTGCTTCCACCAGACCATGATGATGCTGACCACCGCCATGCTCCAGGCGGTCGCCGAAAGGACGAACGCCGCCTTCGCGACGCCGAGCAGCAGGTAGGTGGTCGCCGTTGCGCCAAGCAGCGCCGTCAGCAGCATCAGCAGCAGGAACAGCGGCGGCACGCAGATGTCGAGCGCCAGGGCCAGGCGCCGCGGATCGAAGCGCGTCAGGCCGTACCAGGCGGCCGGGATGCCGTACTTGACGATCGACGACAGGTGGCCGTGCTCCCAGCGCTTGCGCTGCGCCATGGCGGATTCGGCGGTGGCCGGGAATTCGCTCGACACCTTGGCATTGGCGCAGAACAGCGGCATCCGTCCGCTATGGATCAGGTCGAGCGTCAGCTTCATGTCCTCGACGATGTTGCCGCTCGCCATCGAAACCGACTCGAGGATGCTCCACGGCAAGGCCATGCCTGTGCCGTAAAGCTGGCACGGCATGCCGAGTGCGGCGAGCCCCAGCGGACGGATGCGGCCGCGCAGGTACCAGGCGAATTCGGAAATCTCCAGCCCCGGCGTGCGCGTCTCGCCGCCGCGCTTCATTTCATCGTAGGCCTGCGCCGGCCGCTGCTCGCGATGGGCGACTTCGGCCAGCAGGCGGATCGTTCCCGGCGTCGGATAGCAGTCGGCGTCGATGAAGACCACGGCATCGGGCGGATCCTGCGCAAGATGACTCAAGGCGAAGTCGAGCGCGTAGCCCTTGCCGCGCCGCTCGCTGTCGTTGCGCCTCAGCACCATGGCACCCGCCTGCTCGGCCAGCTCCGCGGTCCGGTCGGTGCAGTTGTCCGCGACCACGACCGCGCGATCCTGGGACGACAGCTGGGGACGAATCGCCTCCAGCGTCGCGGCAACGGAAAGCTCCTCGTTGTGGGCCGGGATGACGACCGCCAGGCGCACGGCCCGGCTTGCCTCCTCGCGCTTGCGGTCCGCGGCGCCGGGAGACAGCAGCGCGGCCAGGCATTCGGCCGCGAGCACGGACGACGGCACCAGCAGCAGCACGCACAGTGCGATCAGGATGGCGGATATCGCTTCGGTCATCGCATGGCCTGCAATTCGGTGGGGCCCGTATTTTGCCGCAGCCCGCTGACAATGGCATCGTGGAACATGCCGGAGAGCTTGGCCGCCTCGACGTCGATCGAGTGGCGGGCCAGCACCCGTTCGCGCGCCGAACGGCCCATTTCGGCCAGTTGCGCCGGGGTCGCCGCCAGCGCCTGTTCCATCCCCGTCACCACCGCATCGATCGACCCGGCCGGGAACAGCCAGCCGTCCTGTCCATCGCGCACCAGTTCCGGGATCCCGGCGACGTAGGTCGTCAGGACCGGCCGCCGCAGCGCCATGGCTTCCATGATGACGACCGGCAGGCCTTCGGCGAAGCTGGGCAGCACCAGTGCGCGCGACGCCAGGATCCGGCTGCGCACCTCGTCGCTGCTGATCCAGCCGGTGATCGTCACCCTGCCCGCCAGTTGATGGCGGCGGATCCCGGCCTCGATCTCGGCGCGCAATTCGCCGTCCCCGGCGAGCACCAGTTCGAAGTCGACGCCCTTGGCCGCCAGGCGGGCGGCCGCCTCGACGAGCAGCAACTGCCCCTTCTGCTCGCACAGCCTGCCGACGCAGACGAGTCGCGGCGCGTCCGGCAGCGGCGCCTCGGGCACTTCATGGAAAGCTGCCTCCAGTCCGCAGTGCACCACCTGGATCTTCGGCCATTGCCCGTGCGGCACCCAGCGGTACAGCTGGCTGCGGCCATAGGAGCTGACGCCGACGACGAACGCGGCGCGCTTGATCTTTTCACCGAGATGCAGGAATTGGGGCCGGTCGAACTCGTCCGGACCATGCACGGTGAAGCTGTAGGCCGGCCCGCCGAGTTCGTGCGCCAGCATCGCGACTTCCGCGGAGTTGGTGCCGAAATGCGCATGGAGATGCTCGATGCCGGCCTGCTTCAGCCACGGCAGCATGCGGCAGGCCTCGGCCAGGTAGATCAGGTGATAGGGCAGCGGCCGATCGGCGCGCCGCCCCATGCGCCACGCGAGCGCCAGCGCCTTGGCAAACCGGACCGGCGAGCGCAGGCAGGCGCCGGCCAGGGCGGCGGCCAGCGGCAGCGGTCCGCCCTGCAGCACGTAGCGGGTGCATCGCTGCTCGGCCTGATCCTCGACGTCGACGACGTCGCCATCCCAGCCGCGCAGGGCGATGCGCAGGACCTCGTTGCCCTGCCGCTCCAGGGCCAGGATCTCGCGACGGATGAAGGCGTGGCTGACCTTCGGATATTGATTGACGAGGTAGGCGATGCGCATGGCGTTCACTTGTATTCGATGAGACGGACCGGACCGCCCGCCAGGCGCCGCATGGCGAACTTCACGTGGCCGACGGTCTCGGAAAACTTGCCGATGACGAGGAAGAGCGCGTACCACCACCGGTGCGCGACGGATGCGGGACTCTTCAACGCGAGCCGGACGACCTGGACCGGGTACAGCAGCGCGGCCAGGGCGGCCAGGCGCCCGTCGACGGTCGCCAGCAGCAGGATCAGCGCGGGGACGGCGAGCGCCCAGAACCGGGCGCTGCGGCATTCGCGCACCCAGTGCCGCTCGGGCGGCGCCCCATGCAGGAATGCCCCCTCGGCGAAGGCGTGTCCGCCGCGGACCGAGCGTTTCCACCACTGGCCGAAGCGCGTCATGGCCGCGTCGTGCAGCGTCATCTCCGCGGCGATGCGCCAGATCTTCCAGCCCGCCGCGCGCAGCCGCACGCAGAGTTCCGGCTCCTCGCCGGCGATGAGGCTGTCCCGATAGCCGCCGATCTTGGCGAAGGCATCGGCGCGGAACATGGCGTCGCCCCCGCAGGCCTTCGCCTCGCCCACGGGCGTATCCCATTCGATGTCGCAAAGCGCGTTGTAGATCGAGCGCTCGGGATAACGCTCGCGCCGCCGTCCGCACACCGCCGCCGCGTCCGGGTGTGCATCGAGGAAGGCCGCCGCAGCGTCCAGCCAGCCGGGCACCACTTCGCAATCGCCGTCCACGAACTGCACGTAGCGAACGTCCGGCAGCAGCTCCCGCAAGCGCCGGAAACCCTCGTTGCGGGCGCGCGCCGCGGTGAACGGCACCCGCATGTCGAGATCGACGACCGCGACGCCGCGATTTCGGGCCATCTCGGCCGATCCGTCGGTGGAGCCCGAGTCGACGTACACCGCCACGACGCGATCCTGCGCCACCGATGCGAGGCAGCGCTGCAGGCGCTCGCCTTCGTTGCGGCCGATGGCGACGAGGCCCAAAGTCGGTTCAGGCGACGACACGCTCATCGGTCCAATCGAAGACATTGGCGGCCGTGACGCTGCGGAAATCCGCGCAGCTGAGCGGCGTTCCGAGCCAGGCGCCGAGCCGGGCCAGGTCGCGATCGAACTCGTGCTCGAGGGCCGCCCGGACCTCGGGGCTCAGCACAGGACGCTCGCGCATGGTGAGCCGCCCCTTCACCCAGTCACGCCACGCCTGCGGAACGAGGCTGCGCCGCAACCAGGTTGCAGGCGCCGAATCGACCAGCATGCCGTAGAGCGGGAAGCGGCGCACGCGCTCGCTCGACACATTGCTGGCCTTCAGCTCGCTTACCCATTGCGGCTGGCCGGCATAACCGATGAAGCGGCAGACGCGCTCGAGTTCGGACTGCGGATGCTTCAGCAGGCGATCGAAGAACACCGGGAGCACGGCGTCGCGCCCATAGGCCTCGAACACCCTGTCCAGCTGCATCGCGTATTTCCCGTAGGCCACCATCTCCGGGTGGCGCTCGACGGCCTCGTCGATGCCGCAGGAGCAATTGCCCATGCTCCATTCGTGAATGTAGTGCGACACCAGGCGGTCCACCGGGTGCCGCATCACGTAGATGAGCTTTGCCTGCGGGAGCTGCCGGTGCATGCGCCCGATCGAATCCGGGTGCAGCGGCAGCTTGGTGTAATGGGTGCTGGCCTCGCCCAGCAGGGCGTCGGCCGGCGCCCCGGCGAACAGGTCCGCGTACCAGGACATGCCCTTGCGGTACTGCTCGTCGTCGCTGAAGAAGTTGGGCTCCTTGGGATCGCACATGAAGATCCCGGGCTGCTCGCACAGCTGCTCCTGCAGGGTCGTGGTCGCCGATTTCATGGCGCCGATGATGATGAAATGGGGCAAGCGCTGCTGTTTCAAGATTGCTTCACCGTTCTTCCAAAGTCGGAAGGCGCGAGGGGGCGCCTCCAGTTGGTCCATATGTCCAGCCATTGACGCTCGATGGCTGCCTTGTCGGTTCGTCCGAACAGCTGCCGGGCCATGGCGACCGAGCGCCCCATCAGCCACATGAGGTTCGCCAACATCGGCCCCAGCGGTCCCCAGGTCTGGCGGAAATAGCGGGTGCGCGACTCGTAGAAGTACCGCGGCAGACGCTTGCGCTGCCTGGCGCGTTCCTTTACCGGGGAACTGCCGCCCCTCAGATGCACCACGCGGGCCTCCGGATCGTGCACGATGTCCCAGCCCGCCTCGCGGGCGCGGTGGCAGAACTCGACGTCCTCGAAGTACATGAAGTAGCCGTCGTCGAGCAGGCCGACCTGTTCGAAGACCTGGCGCCGGATCAGGACGCAGGCGAAGCTCGTCCATTCCGGATGGGCGATCGAGTCCTGGACCGGCATGGCGACCTTCCATTTGCGCAGCAGCGTTTCGACGGGGCCGGTTTGCGATGCGCCGATCAGTTCGCTCACCGGGGAATGGAAGCGAAAGCAGCTTTCCTGCCCAGCGCCGTCGGGCCACTCGAGGCGGGGACTTATCAGCCCCGCCGATGGAAAGGCGGCCGCCGTGTCGATCAGCCGGCGAATGGCGCCCCGCCGCACGAGGGTGTCGCTGTTGAGCAGCAGGTAATGGTCGGCGTCGCACGCGGCAATGCCGGCGTTGTTGCCTCCCGCGAAACCCGAGTTGCAGGAGGAAGGAACGACGCGGACGCGCTGTTCCGCGGCGTGCCGTTCGATCCAGCCGCCGATGAGCTGCACCGAATCGTCCTGTGAATCGTTGTCGACGACGACGACGCGGGCATCGATGTCCTGCAACTCGGGAAGCAGCGTCGCCAGGCAATCGATCACCAGCCGGGGAGTCCGGTAGTTGACGATGACGACTGCAATCGAAGTACGGTCACCATGGGGAGTCATCGATGAGCCTTTTCCCCGTCCTCGCCAAAGAAATGCCGGACCCGCAACGCGTTCAGTTCCGCCTCCATGCTCGCGTCGTACGCGGACGCCCGCCTATGGATCAGATGTGCCCATGGAAGTGCATCGGTGGCAGCCTGAAGCTTCTCGACGAGGTCGTCTACACGACCAATCGGCCGCGCCGGGACACCACCAACGATGTCGCCCTCCTTCACGTCCTTCGTAACCACCGCGCCTGCCGCCACTACGGCGTTGGGTCCAATAACGACATTGGGAAGGATGGTCGCGCCATGGCCGATGAAGACGTTGTCTCGGATATCGATCTTCCCGACCGAATCGAGTCTGCGGCCATACGCGCGCCCCAGTACGGCCACGACGGCATCGTGACCGATCAGGGAACATGAGGCAAGGCAAACGTTGTTGCCGATGCGAACGAACGCAGGATTGGTGATCGCGACGTCGCGATTGATTAAGCAGTTTTCGCCGATGGCGTGTAGCCGACCACGCTTCCTGAGAAATTCCGCGTACTCGTCGTTTCGCGGGTTTACCAAGCGCAGATACAGCCAGCAAAGACGGCCATGATCGTGGGCCAGTTTTCGTAGGATGCGATGGAGGATTCCGCGCATGGCTAAGGAGTCAAGAGTGGACGATTGAAGAACTCGATTTCGCCCCTTGCGCGTCTCCCGCTTTCGAGCTCAGCCGGATGAGGGCCTGCTCGAACAAGTCGCAAGAACGAGCCCAACTGCTATCCTTCACGGTCGCGAAGGCATTGTCGGAAAGGGCGCGCCAGTCAGCGTCGCCGAGCGACAGGATGCGCGTTGCAGCCACAGCCAACGCATCCACGTCGTCGACCTCCGTCAGGAAACCGTTCTTGCCGTCAACGATGGCTTCCATGGGCCAACCGGCCCGGGTAGAGACTACGGGGGTCCTGCACGCCATCGCTTCCATGGCAGGAAGGTTGAAGCCTTCGCTACGGCTGGCGGTCATCCATAGGTCGCACTGGGCGTAGAGCCCGCGCAGCTCCGCCTGACGCGGAGAAAAATGGAATTCGATGGAGGCAGCCGTGGCGGCGCTCCAATCCGGCTGGGCGGAGCCGAAGGAAATGACGCGCAGGTCGGGATGGAGGGCCCTGAGCTTCTCGATCGCCGCCAGGGTGACGTCGACCCCCTTGTACGAGGAACACGAATACAGGAAGCCCACGGTCGGTACCGGCTGCCTGCCGCGCTGCGGCGCGAAGAAGAGGTCATGGTCAACGCTGTTCGGTACCAGGTCGACATCATCATCGT
Source organism: Rhodocyclaceae bacterium (assembly GCA_036391735.1). Taxonomy (GTDB): domain Bacteria; phylum Pseudomonadota; class Gammaproteobacteria; order Burkholderiales; family Rhodocyclaceae; genus Nitricoxidireducens. The sequence goes on along the minus strand of DASVZI010000122.1, from coordinate 17,065 downwards.
CGTACTCGTCGCGCATCACGTCCGCCAGCCAGCGCGCGATGACGATCTTGCGCAGCGGCATGCGATAGGTCGCGCGGCAGCGTTCCACCGGCAGATAGGGATGAATCTCGTGATGCTGGATGAAGTAGGCCTTCTTGCCCTTGCGGGGGGCCAGCCGGGAAACCCACTCCGCCGTTTCCCACCAGGTGGCGATGACGACGTCCGCTTCGGGCAGATCGTCATCGCCAATCGGGCGATAGCTTTCCAGGACGCGGTGGTCGAGTCCCATCCCGTCGAAATGGGACGGCGGCGGCGCGGAACGCGTCCATCCGCGCCCCATCATCAAGTCCTTGACCTTCCGCGACAGGGGGACCGGCGGCGCCGGTGGCGACACCAGCACGACCCGATGGCCACGCTCGGCGAGCGCTTTGGCATAGATGGCGACGACCCTGATGCCGCCACACATGTTCGCCGTCGGAAGGACGAAGGTGATCCTCATGGCAATGTCGTCTCCATGCGTCTCATCTCGCCCTCGGATGCTTCAGACCGGATATGCCGTCGAAGACGTAAAGGAAGGTGGAGGCCGGGGGCAGGCCCCGCCTATCGGCGCCGGTATCGGCGTTGACGACCAAGCGCGGCCCCGCATGCCCGGCGGGCAACGCGATCGTTTCGACGCGCACCTCGTCCGACGTCACGTTATTGGCGCGCGGATCGCCCGCCATCCGGTAGAGCGTGACGGAGTTGGCACCGGCAATGGGCAATTCGAGGGTGACGGGCGTGTAGCCGTCGTCCCCTGCAAGCGGATACCCGGGCATCTTGCGCGACAGCACGAAGACGCAGAGCCGGTTGCCGTGCAGCGTGGCATAGGCGGCGACCAGCGGAGCATCGCGCATCGGCTCGCGCCGCTTGTAGGCCGGCAGATCCATGGTGGGCACGCTCTTCGTCTCCACCGCCAGGAAGTCGCCGGCCGCATTGCGGTTGTAGAGGGACAATGCCTTCCAGGACGGATATGCCTGGCCGCCGTTGGACCACTTGGCATGCGAGGTCCATTCTCCGCCGAACCTGCCGAAGGTGAAGAAATTCTGTTCCCTGTAGCCGAGCGCCGCGCGTCCCAGGAATGCGTCGAGCGTCGCCGTTCCGGCCGCCAGGCTCTTCATCACCCTTTCCTGCTCGGCGGCCTGCTCCTTGGTGACGCGTTGCCCGTTGAGCCCGTTGAGGGCATAGCCCGGCCCCGCCTCGTAGATGCCCAACCCGATCGCGGCCGGTCGATGCCCGGCGGTAGCGGTTTGGACCTCCCTGGCAAAGCGAAGCGCTCCCTGCAGCGTGTCCTGCGGCGCATCGGTCAGGACTCGGAAGTAGTTCTCCGGTGTTTGCTGCGCCGGTCCTTCGCCGACGTCCCAGCCCCCGTTGTAGCCCGCGATCGCCACCAAATTGGATCCAGGGGAGAGCACGGCCGCGTCGCGCCCGTAGGCGACTTGGTTTGCCCACCCACCCAGGACGAACTCGAGTTTCCTGGCAAGCCCTGCGCTTGTCCAGTAGGGACTGCGCGTCATGGCGGCGCGGACGTACTCCTGGAACATGCCGTAGACCTCGCCCGCGCCGTAGCGCTTGCCGGTCGCCGCATCGGACATCGGCTGGAAGTTCCACGGGGAAAAGATGCCGTTCCAGGTCTCGTTGCTCAACTCCAGCCGGATCTTCTCGAAGGCGTCCGTCCACGGTTGGTGCCGGCCTTGCGAATAGCGCTTGTAGGCCCACGGCTTGGACTGCGGCGTGTCGCGGCGCGGGTCGTAGGGGGCCGCGAGGTACTCGACGAGCCCTTGCCATTCCTTCTCGGAGAAGTTGAACTTGATCTGAAGCCAGGGGACCACCGCCGCCCTCTCGGAGATCGCCAGGATCTGCGGCAAGGAGATGCCCTTGAGGGTTCCGCTGATGGCCCCCGGCGGATTCGTCAATTGGTCGAGGTCGTAGGACCGGAAACCCGCATCCTGGTGGGCCCAACCGATGGTGCCGTGGTAGCGGATTCCCTCCAGATGGGCGGCGCGCAGTTCCTCGAGGTCCTCGGGGAGCAGGTCCATGAACGGAGCGTCCGCGCGGTACACGCGGAAGTTGTCGATGTCCAGCGTGCCCGGGCCGCTGAACTCGATCGACATCGATCCTGCCACATTGCCTTGGTAGACGGGATGCGGCCTGAAGTCGAAGCTGAACTTCTTCCACTCCCGGCCTACGGCCAGCGCTGGCGGACTGACGATCTGCATATAGGGACCGCTCGCCTTGAACTGGACCGTTCCGCTCCCTTCCTTGCGCAGCCAGGCTTCGATGCGGTAGGTCTTGTCTTCGAAGACTTCGTACACGGTTTGGCCGGTGCCGGAGTAGTTGTACGCGCCGATCCTCTGCTTCGAGCCGTCGGCGATCGTGAGTCGAAGGAAGGTGGATCCGCGATCGGCGACAGGCGAGGCCGGATCGTGCGGCACCAGTTCCCATGTGATGTTCGGATTCTCGTCGGGAAAGAAGTCCATCAGGCCCGGCAGGAAGTTCTTGAATTCCGTGTAGGCGCCCCATACCCGGTTGCTCAGGTAGCGGTTGCGGGAAAACGCGGTGAAGCTCTTGCCGATGAAGACCATGTCGCCCGCCTTCAGTCGCGCGTCCGGCGGCACGTCCTTCCTGGCGAGTTGGATGTAATAGCCACGCTGGTCCTCGGGCGGGTAGTCGGATCGCAAGACGACATAACCGGCGAGACCCGGGTCGCTTTGCGCATCCCACTCCAGGCTGAGCGCGCCGTCCGGCAGCACCCTGCCCCGCAGATTCCGCGGCGGCTGCACGCCGCCGGAATTCCCGAAGATGCTGCCGAGGACCCTGCCCGTGCGCGTCGGCCTGAAGGGCACGCTCTGCTCGGGAAGCTTTCCATCCCCGACCTTGTCGGGGCGCATGACGGCGACCGTATTCGACGGCGCGGAAAGGTTGCCGGCGGAATCCACGGCCCGCACCGCGAAGTAATACCTCGCCCGCGGGTTGTTCCATGTGTTCCAGCGATACAGGAACCGCGTCGATGTCGGCGGCACGACCTGGCCGCCGCCCGTCACCGGAATCCAGCCGCTCGCATGGAAGCCCCCCGGCGCAACCCTGTCCTCCCGTGCCAGGCGAAAGGCGCCGTTCTCGATACGGTAAACGCGTACCGAGGCGTCATCGAGGAAGCTGCCTTCGCGAAAGATGTCGAAGCCGCTGATGGTGTCCGGCGCCGCGATGATGCGGTCGGGAGAGCCTTCCGTCGTATAGATCAGGTTGCGGAAGATGACCGGCTCGAAGCCGCCGCCTCGCGGCATCATGGAGTTGCCCACCATGAGCGTCACGGCTGAGAACGGCCCGACATTCGGCTGCAGCACGCGTTCCGTCACGTTGAAGACCGCAGGCTGGCGCATGGAGGCCTGGTCGCCCGCTTGGCAAGGCGATGCAAGCCAGGCGAGCGTTCCCAGCAGCACGGCAAGGCCCTTCCTCATCGCGTTGCACGTCATGGTTGTCTCCTTTCCGCGGCCTCGGCGCGTCGCAGCTTGGCCATTCGCAAATAGGCCACGCCCATGCCGGCGAAGGACCAGTAGAGGACCGGGATGAACGAAATGCTGCTGACCGTGACGATGATGACCTGTATCCCTGCCAGGGTGGCGAAGAGCGCGGCCCCGAGGACCCGCTCTTCAGGGCTCAATGCCGGAATGCGTCGGGCCCTGTAGATGCCCAACATGGCGGTGCCGAAGAGCGCCAGGAAGAGCAGCAAACCCACCACCCCCTGGTTCAGGGCGATCCCAAGCCAGGTGTTCACCAGGTCGACGACGCCGCCCTCGTTAATCGCCGTAAGTTCGTCCGACTGGACCGCGTTCGGCTTGCCGGCGATCGGGTTCTCGCGTATGACCTTGAGGGACGCCTCGACCAGGCGCTCGCGATAGGTCACCGTCGAGGCGTCCACCGTGCCGACGAAGGGCAGGTAGGAAACGACCTTGTTGCCGACAGGCGAGATCAACAGCAGGGGAAGCGCGACGATGCCGATCGCGGCGAGCCGCCCGAGGCGCTTCGCGGCGCTCGGCCCGACCGCGAGGAACAGCACCAGCATTGCCGCGGCCCCGACCCACGGGCCGCGCGACAAGCTGGCGACGAGGCCGCCGGCCAGCAGCAGTCCGAGGGGCAGGAGTCCCTTGCGGCTGGTTCCCGATTCGCGCAAGTAAAGGAACATCCCCCATGCGACAGCCAGTACGTAGCCCAGCACGATCGCCTGCCCCGTGCTGCCGATGGCTCGCACATTGCCCTCCCGCAGCAGGTATCCCGCCAGGTGCCACCGGGTTTCGAAAGCCCCGATGAGCGGGACGTACAGCAGCCAACTGCGCAGCAGCTCGAACACCGCGATGGCGCCGAGCACCGCCGCGGCGATCACCAGGCTCAGCGCGGCGTCCCGGAAGTCCTTCTCGTCGCGCAACGAGCGGCTGGCGACGTAGTAAGGCAGGAAGATGTCGATGAAGAGATAGAAGGCCTGCCGCAGCGAGTCGGTGAAGGTCGTGCGAACCATGAGCAGCGCCAGCGTCCAGAGCAGGTAGGCGAGCAGGAGCTTGTCCGGCAGCATGGTGCCGAAGCGGAAACGCTGTGCGCCGCGCTGAAGCCCGAAGAAGGCCGGCAGCAGGATGACCAGCGCCAGAAAGCGGATCTGGTCGATATGGAACAGGTAATTGACCAGGCCGAATCCCGGCACTTCGGTGGGAAACGGCGGCAGGACGAACAACAGGAACAGGAAGAGGGCGAACTTGTTCCGCTCACGGCTCCCGATCGTCAGCAGCCAGGCGCCGACGGCGCCGAAATACAGCCAGGCGGTGTGGAGCACGAATGCGATGAGCGTGCTGCCATACCAGAGCCCGATGCGCGACCGATACTGCCGCGGCGACCCGATGGCCGCGATCGTACGGCGCGCCGGGATCAAGACGATCGTAGCCAGAACGAGTACGACGAGCAGGGCTTTCAGATGTGCCGGCATCTTGGAGGTTCACCGGGAAGGGTGCTGCGGCGGCCGTGAAGGAAGGCTCAGTAGTAGTACGGCCGCGGCTCGGCATGGGCCTTGTTGAGCACGGTACCGATCACGTTCGACTTCTCGAGGTGGTGCATCGCCTCCTCGATCTCCGGCTGCGTGGACATGCCGTTGCCGACGACCAGCAGCACGCAGTCCATCTTCGGCAGCACCGCCATGGCGTCGTCGCATGCCAGCAGGGGCGGCAGATCGAAGATGATGACGCGCGACTCGTAGCGCGATCGCAGGTCGGCGATCAGGTTGGCCACCTTGGGCGAGGACAGCGTTTCGGCCGAGTGGCGCAGCGGCTTGCGCGTGGGCAGCACCACCAGGCGCGGCAGCGAGGGATTGACCATGGCGTCCTGCACCTCCGCCTCGCCGCTCAGCACGTCGTTCAGCGACTTCTCCATCGGCAGTCCGAGGTAGGCGCCGACGCGCGGACGCCGCAAGTCGAAGTCGACCAGCAGCGCGGTACGGGTGGTGTAGTGGGCGATGCTCATGGCAAGGTTGATCGAGACCACGCTCTTGCCGGCTTCCGGGGTGGGGGACGTGATGGCGAGGGTGCGCCAGCCGTTCTCCTCCATCTTCTTCAGCACTTGCGTGCGGAGCAGGTCGAAAGCCCAATGCGTCGGCGCATTCTTGTCGAATGCCACGATGCGGTTGCGTTCGAGATGCCCGGCATCGAGACGCACCACCTTGGTCCGCTCGTATTGCAGCTCGCCGATTTCGGCCGGCTGGTCGTTCGCCGGCGCCGCCGGACGGGCGTCGGTGGCGAAAGCGTCGGGCGATTGCTGCTTGGCCTTCTCGATGGCCTGCTTGATTCGTTCCATGCCTCGTATCCTCGGTGATCGGCGGTGACGTCAACCCAGGTTGAGCCGGGCCAGGATCTTGATGAACAGCAGGTCGAGCGGCATGTAGAACAGCTGCAGCCCGAGCAGCACCACGATGACCGCTACTGCCGCGATCTTCAATGCGCGCTTGATCTTCGCCTTCCTGCCGATCGTCTCCGCCTGAGTCTCGATGTACGGTATCGACACCAGCACGCGCTGGCGGATGACCGCCGTGAGCGCCTCGGTGCCGCGCACGCGCTGGTTGATCGTCTCGAGCGCGGTGATGAGCCCGCCCGCGCCACCGACGGCGAAGACGAAGCCCATGGCGATCATCTTGATCCGGTTGGGCTTGATCGGCTTGTCGGGCATTACGGGCGGGTCGATCAGGACCAGACGCTCGGCCTTGTTCTCCTCCTCGAGGTTCTCCGAGATCTGGGCGCTCATCTGCTTGGCCCGTATCTCCTCGTACTTCTTGCGCGCGTTTTCGTGGTCGCGCGTCAGCTCGACCAGGCCCCGCTCGACCTGGGGCGCGCGCAGGGTGTCGCGTTCATAGCTGGCCAGCCTGCCGCGCAGCTGCCTTTCCTGCGCCGTGTCAGCCTCGATCCTGGCATTGGCCGCGGCAATGCGGGTTTGCACGCGCGCCACTTCCAGGCTGACCGGGCCACCGGCGTCGGTCGGACCGGCGGTGCCATTCTTGGCGGCCGCCTCCAGCGCATCGATCTTGCGCTTCAGCGTGCGCACGTCCGGGTGCGCCTGGGTATAGACGTTCGAAAGCCTCTCGTATTCGGCCTTGAGACTGCCCAGGTCCTGCGGCCCGGCTGCGCCGCTCTTCGAGCTGCCCCCTGCCCTGGCGGCGGCGAGTTCGGTATCGAGCGAACGTCGCTCCTCCTGAGCCGACCTCAGGTCGCGCTGCACCTCGCGCAGATCGTCCTCGATACGGCTCATCTGCGTCAAACGCAGGGCTTCGCTGTCCGGCAGGGCCGTGCCGTGCTCCTGCTTGTAGGCGGCCAGCTGGCCTTCGACCTTCTCGAGCTCCACCTTGAGCTTGTCGGCCTCCTTGGTCAGGAAGGCGGTCGTCTCCGTCGCCCGCTGCGTGCGCTGCTTGACGTTTTCGTCGAGGAACAGGGTCACCAGGTCGTTGGCGACCTTGCTGGCGACTTCGGGCTGCCGGTGTTCGAACCCGAGGCTGAACGCGATGGCCGCCTGATTCTTGCCCTTCACTTCTGCATTGACGATGCTGATCTCGATCGCCGCGCGCAACTGGTCGATCTTGTCGGAAACAGTGGCGGAGCCGCTCTTGTCCGCATACAGGTTGTACTTGTCGATGATCTTCAGCAGGTTCTCGCGCGTCATGACGCGCTGCCGGATGATCTCGATGCGTTCGTCGGCATACGTGGTGACGCTGGCCTGCACCAGATCGGTGGGGATCTGCTGGGACTCGATCAGGATCGTGCCCTTGGATTGGTAGATGGGCGGGTAGGCGATGGCGACAACGACGCTGATGCCGAAGATCGTCAGGAAGGCGAGCGCCAGATGAAGGGCGCGCCGCTTCACGATCTCCAGATAATCGTTGAACGTCATCTCGTATTCGGTTGCCATGGGCGTGAAGCTCCGCAATTCTCTATAGATCGGGGTGGGTGAACACCAGGGTGATGCCGTAGAGCGAGCCCGATGCCGTCGGCGATTGATCCAGCAGGCGCTCCCTCCTCGCTGCGGACAGGCGGGCGCTCCAGAAGGGCGAGAACTGGCGGCTGACCCAAACGGTCGCCTGGCGATAACTGCTATCCAGCCCCGTCTGCTGGGAACGATTCCTGGAATAGTCGAGACCGCCGGTGGTGCTTTCGTCGACGGCGTAGCTCCAGTTTGCCGTCGTCTGATTCTGCTTCAAGACGCCGAACATCCCGCTCGTCGTGATGTTGCGGCCGGTCGCGACGGAGAGGGCCGAGCGTTCGCCGGCGTACCGGGCAGTGAGGTTCCAGATCTGGTTGCCGGAGGTCGCGCCGCTGCTCATCCTTGCCGTCCCGGCCTGGGCCGAAACATCGAAGTGCTCGGTCACCTTGTACCGCACGCCCGCCTGCAGCGTCCGGTAACGCATGTCCTGGGTGCCGAGGCTGCCGGCCTGCTCCGGCGCGTAGCGGCTGAGATCGAGCCGCAGGAACGGCTCCAACTGCTCGTTCCACGCATAGGAATAGGTGAGATTGGCGACATCGTTCCGGTAGTTCGGCAGAGTGCCGATGTCGTAACCGACTTTCGATAGTTGCAGGTTGGCAGCCAGCTGGCCGCGTTCGCTGGTGGCCGCCGTCCAGTTTCCTGCCACGGTGGTCGTCGTGCGAGTACTGTCCGCCACGACGGCCCCGGATTCCGTCAGTTCGGTGGTTCGGCTCGACGCGGAAACGCGCGACAGGCTCAGGCCGTATCCGCCGATCTCGGTTTCATGCTGCCATCCCGCCGACATGGTCGGATCGTTCCGGTTCATGCTGACTGCCGAGTTGGTCGACCGCTCGATGGTCCCTCCCAGGCTCGCCCGCAGCACGTCGGCGCCAAAGTTGCCCGTCAAGCCATACATGGGCGCCACACGGCGACGCCAGATGCTGGTGGCGTCGCCCGTGGTCATGGTGGGATTGGTGTCGCGCTCGATCGTCATGGGGACCGAGATCGACTGCTGCCATTCGTCCGCGTGCGCCGACGCGGCGCAGACACACCCGAGCAACGCCCGGACGACGATCGATGAGAAACGGGGCGGAGACAATTGGATTCGAAGGGATCTGCGAACCACTACGGAACGAGAACGGTGTCACCCGCTTCGAGCACGCGATTGGTCGCCATGCTGCGGCCGGAGACCAGATCCCGATAATTGACCGGAATGATCTCCGTCCCATGCACCACCTTGATTGCCCCTTCGTCCGCGAACTTGTCGAGGCCGCCGGCCAAGCTGAGGGCATTCAGGATCGTGGTCGGTCCCGACATGACGACAGGACCCGGCTTCACGACCTTGCCAAGAACGTACACGCGATTGCCCTCGATGCCAGTGACAACGAGCGTGACGATGGGATCGGGCACGAATTCCTTCAGCTTTTCGGCGATCGCCTTCTCCGCGTCGACCGTGCCGAGACCGGAGACCTTCACCCGGCCGGCCAGAGGAAAGGTGATGCTGCCGTCGGGGAGCACATGGACTTCCTTCTGGAGAGACTCCTCCTTCCAGACGGATACGAACACGGCGTCGCCGGGGCAGAGCCGATAGACGTTTTCCGGGGCCTTGCTCTGGGGCGCTTCAGGGTCCGCCGCCCAAGCCGAGGCGATGAACAGCGCTGCGACGAAAAGAATCCGAACCGCTAGGAGCCGGGACATCTCATTTCCTTAGTCGTCATAAAGGTAGGGATTATCGGATACAAAAAAACAGGGGGCAAGCGCCCCCTGCTCTCTTGCCGCCGATTGACGCGACTTCAGGCAGCGACGGCCTCGTTCGCTTCGGCCTTGGCCTTCTTGCGACCCAGAGCACCAAGCCCCAGGAGGCCGGTGCCGAACAGCAGCGCCGCGCCAGGCAGCGGAACGGCCGAGATCTGGCCGTCGTACGCGTCCTTCGTATTTAGGTAAACATGCAGCAGGTATTCGCCGCCGAGCAGCGGAATTGCGCCGAGGACGCTGCCGGTAGTGCTCGCGATCAGGCTGGTGCTGTCGGCAAGGCCGGCGCCGGTGTCGGCGAACGGGACCACGTTCGCCGCGTTCCAGATCGAAAGCTGATAATCGCCAGCATGACCGTATTCCGAGTTGGTGATGCTCACCGTCACGCCGCCACCGGGGGATGTGAGATCGATCAGCTTCCATTGATCGACGATATGGGCGCCGTTGAAGCCACCGCCGAACGTGACGACGCCGTCATGGGGAACGACATAAAGCGTCTCGTTGTAGAGAACCGTCGACGCGCTTGCCTGGGCGGCAATCGCCAGGCAAGCGACGGCGGCGGCCGTCTTGAGTGCTGTCTTGAACATTTCGATCTCTCCTTTGAGAATTTCCAAATTGAAACTTCTATTGATTTCCTAAACCTTGCGTCGATTCGAAACCGCGACGAAACCGATGACCGCCGAGCCGAACAGCCAGGCCGCAGCGGGCAGCGGCACGGGGGCGGGCGGTTGGGGCGAGGACGACTTAAGCTTCACGCCGACCACGAAGTCGTCAAAGTCCGCATCACCCCTGTAGCCGTCGTTGAAGCCCAGGATGTAGTCGAACTTCATGGTGTTGGTGCCGATCGTCACCGACTTGTTCGAATCAAGAATCGCGAACGAAGCGTAATTCGGCGCGCGCTTGCCATTGATCACGATGGCGGCGTCGTTCGCCGTGGAATCGATGAATTGGAAGCCCACGACACCGGCCTTGACCGAGGCAGAAATGGTCTTGCCCACGGCATCCTGCTTCGTAAGCGACGCGCCGCCGGGGGTGGTAAAGGAGAAACGATTGTTGTCGCTGGCCTCCGAGCCCAGGTAGGTCGCGCTGAAGATGCCGTCTTCGTCGGCATTGACCGTCCCGATCAGGCCGGTCTTGTAGATGCCGGTGTACTGGGCAGGCACCCCGTTGTAATTCTGGAAGATCACGGCCCAGGGCGAGGAAACGGACAACTCGCCCGCGTCGACCGTCAAAGTGTTCGCGAACGCCGCGAAGGGCGCCAGGAACGACAGGATGACGGGCAGGAGTTTCTTCATGGGCGGCAATCGAAAATTGGATCAGACGGGGCGCATTCTTCTGAAAACGGTGCACTGCCACAATGGCCCGTTTGGGCCAATGGCTAAAGTAATAGAACCAAAGTCTGGGATGGAGCCGGCTGAACGCCCGCAAGGGCTTGTCAGTAGGCGTGTTGACCGGTGAATGCGCCGGTCGTACGGACCAGTATGGAAAGATCCAGCCAGAGCGACCAGTTGTTGATGTATTCGATATCCGACTCGACGCGCTGGATCATCTGCTCGATGTCGCGGGTCTCTCCGCGGAAGCCGCGAACCTGTGCCAGGCCCGTGATGCCCGGCTTGATGTTGTGGCGAGCGAAGTAGTCGTCGATGCGCCGCGAATACTCTTCGTCGTGCTGGACCGCATGCGGCCGCGGCCCAACCAGGGACATGTCGCCGGTAATGACGTTGAACAACTGGGGCAGCTCGTCGAGGCTGGTCCGGCGGATGAAGGCGCCGACACGGGTGATCCGGCTGTCGTTCTTCTCGGCCTGCTTGATGACGCCTGCGTCCGGTTGGTGCACGACCATGCTGCGGAATTTCCAGATGCGGAAGATCTTGCCGTTCCAGCCCATGCGCTGCTGGCGGAAGAAGACCGGTCCGGGGCTGTCGAGCTTGATGGCGATCGCGATCAACAGCAGCAAAGGCGCGATGAGCGCCAGGATGAGGGACGCCAGCACGACGTCCTCGAGGGACTTCATGAGCAGGCGGGTACCGGTGAGGGGCGTTTCGGACAGCGTCAGTACCGGGATGCCCGCGATCTCGCGCACGCTGTGGTTGACCAGCCGCAACGAAAAGATGTCGGGAACCCAGTTGACCGCCACGTGTCTGTCGAGCAGCGAGAAATACAGGTCCTCGAGCACATTGGAGGCATCCAGCGGGGTCACGAAATACACGGTGCGAACCTTGTTCGCCTCGATGAGCTGGTCCAGCGTCTCGAGGGTGCCGACGACCGGGACTGCCGGCAACCTGCCCTTGTCGGCAGCCGTATCCGGCTCGGCCTTCAGCGGTACGCAGCCGATCACCTTCTGGCCTAGCCAAGGATTGTTCGATATCTTGTGGTAGAGGAAATTGGCCAGCCGGCCGCTGCCGACGATGATGGCATTCTCGGGCTGATTGGCATGCAGCAGGATCTTCTTCTGCGCATAGCGCATCAGGGCGTGCAGCAGGAGTTGCGCGGTGAAGCCAGCGACGTAGAGCTCCGCAATCATGGCGCGCGAATACACCTCGCCCTGCTTGGTCAGGAAAGCCGTGACGACGAGAAAGCCGAATGCGATCGTCCAGGCTTTCCAAAGGCTCAGCGCCTTGTTGGTGATGCTGGCGTTGCTCCGATAGATTGCGAAATGGTCGTAAACCACGGCCAGGGCGCCCACCAGCAGGAGAATCAGGATGACATATTCCTGCGTCAGCATCCCGACGTGAAGCTGGATCAGCCAGTAGGTGACGCCGATGACCGCCATGCCGTCGAGCGTGGCCTGCACGGTGTTGCTGACACTGCTCCTGCGTTGCAGGACAGAACGATTTCCACCCGGGGTCAGTGTCATGATGATGGCGTGCGTCTCGGTGGCGGCGGAGTGTACAGCATCGGGCAGGACAGCGGAATCGCCGCCGCAGGTTCGGCTGTCAGGCCATCGACACCGCTTGGCTGAACAGCATGCGCACGCTGGTGTCGCGGAGGCGCTCGACCAGGATCTGCAGCAGCTTGATCAAGAACTTGTTGGCCAGGCGCGGATGGGCGACCATCAACTCGTTCAGATCGGCGCGCGTCATCACGGCGAAGTCGACCGGCTCGGTTGCGACGCAACTCGCCGACCGGCGTTCGCCGTCCACCAGGGACATCTCGCCAAGGGAACTCCCGGGGCCCGCCGTGGCGATGGTGATCGCTTCCGACCTGGGCCCCTGCTTGCGGACGGCGACCTTGCCGCTGAGGACGATCAGGACGTAGTCGCCATCCTCGCCCTCATTGAGCAGAACGGCATCGCGCGGCGCCGCGAAGCAGTGCATGAACTGGCAAAGCAGATCGACCTCGGGTCGGCTGAAGCCGCCGAACAGCGGCCCCTGCTTGATGACTTCCCAGACCTCCTCGGCGTAGGCGCCGGCGCCCCCGAGGTAACTCAGGTTGCGATAGAGAGGGGGACGGGGCGTCGCGCTCATAGGCCTGCAGCCGTTCGGATCGTCAATGACGCATGCATGTCGAGTGGGTTAATCTATTCCCGCCTGCAAACTTTCGCAATAGCCCGCTTGTCCTACGGATAATGACATTGGCAAACAAAGTCAACGCGACGTGAGACGCCGATTCTGCTCGGATCTGTTTCCCGAGAAGATCGAAACGGCCTGAGCGCGATTCAACACGTCCAGCTTGCGGAAGATTCGCTGCAGGTGGTTCTTCACGGTGAAGGAACTGATATCGAGGATCAGACCGATTTCGGCGTTGGTCTTGCCCTGCTGCACCCAGTGCATGATCTCGAGCTCGCGCCCCGAAAGGTTCCATATGTTTTCGCCGTCGGGCGCCGGCTGCTCAGCCTCGAGATCGTTCTCCAGATCCGGCAGGTCGGGATACTGGACCGGCAGATGGGCGACCTGACGCAGTGCGGCGTCGACGTAGGGAAGCAGGATCTCCATGGACTTGACGGCCCGGTCGTCGAAGGCATCGCGCCTCGAACTCAGCGCGACATAGAGGCAGTCCTGACGGCCCCGCTCGTCCTTGATGCCGTGAACCACCGCCGTTCGCATGCCGACGAGGAAGTCCAGCATCCTCGCGCCATCGCCGATGTTCAAATAGCCGTTCGCCCCATCGAGACAGACAATGACCGATGAACGCCCGGAGCCCACCCAGTGGTCGAACAGCTTGGAAAGATGGGGCAGCAATCTTTCCTTCTCGACTTCCGCCGTCCGCGAGCCCGGAAGATGCGAGATCAGGTCGAGATGGACCACCCCCAACGAAAAGTCGCCCCACGCGGCAATGAGGACATCATGCGACAGGAAGCGCTGCACATCGTCGTGGAGCCATTGGAAAAGCTCCTCGTGCCTGCGGATGAGCAGGGACTCCTGGATGATCTTCAGGAAGGTATCGAGTTCCGGCGGCGACAGGTTCGCGATGAACGACATGGTCTGGGGCGCAGGGTCGTCACGAAAGAGGTTCTGGGCGCATTCCGCGTTTGGCCGCTAGGTTGTTAGCATAGTACCAAAGCATAAATATGCTGCGTGGTATGATACCAAATGAAGTTCAAGCTGCAATGACGTATTCTTGCCATCGAATTTCTTTCTGGCTTCCGGGACGACAGACGCATGCATTTTCTTGCGGGACCGCCGGGCTTTTCTTGATCTGGCCATGGCCTTGCACCCCAACCAGCATCCCGGTCAGCCGCTTCCCTTGCTGCTCGATCCCACCGGCACGGTGAATCTCGCCAATCCCGCCGAAATCGAGACGGCGATCGCCGCCATCATGACGGCCAATTTCGGGACTGACTGGAACGCGGAATTCGTTTCCGGCGCCATCCGTGACGTCATCCGCGCCTACCGCGGGAATTATCCGGGGTTGCTCCAGGCCGACACGCTCTACCATGATCTCCGCCATGTACTCGAGACGGGGCTGACGACTGCGCGGCTGATCGACGGCTATGCGAAGTACGCAGCTGCCAATGGCGCATTCCGCCTCGAACCGAAGGACGCGGAGCTCGCCGTCGTCCTTGCCCTCTTCCACGATGTCGGCTTGCTGCGCAAAGATTCCGAGGCGGCGCTGACGGGCCCCAATCTGATGCCCGTCCACGAGGAGCGGGCGGTGGCCTTCCTGCGCAAGTATCTGGTCGGGCGCGTTTCCGAATCCGATGTCGGCATGGCCGAAATCGTCATGGCGACGAGCTTCGCCTTCAGCATCCCGATGAACTGGTCGCCCGCCGAGCAGTTGCTCGGCTGCATGGTCGCCTCGGCGGACCTGCTGAGCCAGCTTTCCGATCGCGACTACCTCGAAAAGTGCCGCGACTTCCTGTTCGTCGAATTCAGCGCCTGCGGCCTGGCCGGCACCCCGGACAGCGAGTATCCCGACCGGGAGACGCTGCTCGCCAAGACACCCGGGTTCATTTCCAGCATCGTGCGCCGTCGGCTCGACCATGAATTTCGCGGCACCTACCGCCTGCTCGAACTGCATACGGGTCATGGGAATCCCTGGCAGAACGCGATCCAGCGAAATCTCGCCTTTCTCGAGCAGATCCTGGCTAGCCAGGACTTCTCTCGGCTTCGGCGCAGCCCGCACGTCTTTCTCTGACTCGGGGGAAGCGTGCGTCGGCCTCGGCATGGCCCGGTCGCACCCTTCCGGTGACGCGCCAACACGGATCGAGGCGGAACTTTCCGCACCACGCCGAGAGTTCGCGCGGCGGCATCGGCCGCGCGAGGCCATAGCCCTGAACGACGCGGCATCCCATCGACAATAGCCTGGCCCCCTGCTCGGCATTCGAGACGCCTTCGGCCACGACCGTCCTCCCGAAGGCGTCGGCTACCGCGATGATGCCTCGGACCAGCAGAAAGTCGTCGTCGTTCTCATGCATGGCATCGATGAACGAGCGATCGATCTTGAGGGTATCCGCCGGCAGATGGCGAAAGTAGTTGAGCGATGAGAATCCGGTTCCGAAATCGTCGATGGCGAACCTGACGCCGATCCTGCGGCAGCTTTCCATGACCTCGCAGATTTCGGCAAGGTAATCGGCCGAAGCCGATTCGGCCAGCTCGAGCTGCAGTCTCCCCGGCGGCATTTCCGGATGCCGCTCGAGCGCCGCCTTCAGGGTGGCCACAAAGCTTCCATGCAGCAGCTGCCGGAGCGCGACGTTGATGCTGACCGGCAGGTCCAGTCCCTCCGATCGCCATCGCTCCCACTGCGCCAGCGCCTCCTGCACGACCCAATCCCCCAGCCGTACGATGAGGTTGCTCTTGTATATCTGCGGCAGGAAATCGGCCGGGGCGAGCAGGCCGCGGCTCGGATGGCGCCAACGCACCAGCGCTTCGACGCCCAGAACTTTGCCGCTTGCAAGGTCCACCGCGGGCAGGTACCAGAGGACGAATTGTCCGGCGTCGATCCCCGCGGCAACTTCCTCGAGCAGGCGCCGCTGCCGATCGGCCTCGTGCTCGAGCTGCGCGTCATAGAGACAGTAGCGGTTCTTGCCCTCGCGCTTCGCGGTGTACATTGCCGAATCGGCGAAGCGCAGCAGGGCGTCGGCGTCGGCGGCGTCATTGGGATGGAAGGCGACCCCGATGCTCGCCGATATGCCGGACGGCACATCGTCTTCCCGCGCGTGCGGCGAGCACAGCGAACTGAGGATGCGGTCGAGCACCTGCTCGCATTCCTGAACGTTGTTGAGATTCGGCAGCAGCAAGACGAACTCGTCGCCGCCCACGCGCGACACGGTATCCCCGGCGCGCAGACAGTCCTTGATGCGACGAGCGACGTCGACCAGCAGAAGATCCCCCTGCTCGTGCCCGTAGGTGTCGTTGACCTCCTTGAAGCCGTCGAGGTCGATGCAGCAGACTGCCAGCATTTGCGACGATCGCGACGCCGCGGCGAGGGCATGCGTGAGGCGATCGAACAGCAGGCGCCGGTTCGGCAGCTTGGTGAGGGGATCGCAGTTGGCGATCTTCTCGAGTTGCTCCTGCCGCAGCACCAGATCGGTGATGTCGGTAAAGGTCGTCACCACGCCGAGCGGTTCGCCGCTTCCGCCGGAAACCAGGGGCCGCGCACCGATGCGAAACCAGCGCAGGACGCCGTCGGCAGTGGCGCAGCTCAGCACCACGCCTACCTGCGGCACCAAGAGCTTGAGGACCTGGAAGGTGGGCAACTGGTCCACGCCGCAACTGCGGCCCAGCTCGGTCGCCCATGCGAGCCCCTCCGGAAAGCGCAGCCCGGAGTCCGCCGCGTCACGTATCAGACCGAAGAAGCCGCATGCCGCGCCGTTCGCGAAGAGGTGCCGGCCCTCACAGTCGGTAAGCAGGATGCCGTGATCGACGCAGGCCAGCACGTCCTGCAAGCGCCAGTCGCAATCCCGGACGCGACGGCTGTCGGAGATCCAGCCTGGGAGTTCGGCAGCGGCCGGGCGATTCCCTTCGGTGGCGGATGGAGTGAGGCTGCGGCGTTCCAAGATGACCGGTACCCCTCGGCAGACAAGCGTCGGCCGAGCGCTCGGCCAGTCCCGAAATTACAGCCGCGGCAGGTTACCAGAGCCGCAACTCTATTCGCAATGCATCCAAAGTGATACGAAAGCAAGACGAAATGCACGACGAGATGCATTGCATCGGATAGTGAAGCGCTTGCTGGGGGGACCAGGACTCGCCTGGAAGATTTCCTGATCGCGCCGGTGCCGGCACTCAGGTTGTTATGGCGTCCCCACGGGGATTCGAACCCCGGTTCATACCGTGAAAGGGTATTGTCCTAGGCCTCTAGACGATAGGGACGCGGGCCCGACAAAGACCGCGATTATACACACTTCGTTTAGAAAATGGGAAAATTTGAGCATTCA
>DASVZI010000121.1:0-2364 GCA_036391735.1 Rhodocyclaceae bacterium | reverse complement strand
GAGGCGGACGCCTTATCGCTCTTGTCCGCCGGGGGACACGGAGCGCAGCAGGGCACCCTGCCGGCCTGCGACGAGTCCGAAGATGGAACGGACCATCCGACCGCTGCGCCTAGTAATACTCCCGTCATGCGCCGCCGCTACCTTCGCGCGGCTATGGCGGGACGCATCTACTACATCATGGGCGCTTCCGGAGCAGGCAAGGACAGCCTGCTCGACTACGCGCGCGACCGGCTCGCTGCGAGCGGCGGCGTCATCTTCGCCCATCGCTACATCACGCGGCCGGCCGATGCCGGCGGCGAGAACCACGTGGCACTGACGCCGACGGAATTCGCCGCGCGCGATCGGCTCGGCTGCTTTGCGCTCTCCTGGCAGGCCCACGGCCTAAGCTACGGCATCGGCTGGGAGATCAACTTCTGGATGCAGGCGGGGGTCAATGTCGTGGTCAATGGGTCGCGCGAATACTATCCGGCCGCGCGCGCCGCCTATCCGGACCTCGTCGGCGTACTGATCGAGGTGTCGCCGGAAGCCCAGGCGGCCCGTCTCGCTGCGCGCGACCGCGAGACGGGCGCGGCGCTCGCGGCACGGCTGCGGCGCGCGGTCGTCGCAGTGGAAGCGCACCCGGAACTGGTCCGCATCGACAACGACGGGCCGCTCGAGGCGGCCGGCGCGCGGCTGGTCGACCTGCTGGCGCCGTCGCGAAGTATGACGTTGTAACGTTCGCGTCATCTGTACGTCATCGATGGAACACGGCGCTGAAACACGCCGGCCCTAGCATTCCCGGCCATCCGAATGCCTGGGACCTGGACAATGAGCAATCCGAACGAAGCTGCGCCGCCGGCGATCGAGATCGCCGGCCTGACCAAGACCTTCCGCGGGCGCAAGGCGCTCGACGGCGTCGATATCTCGATCCGGCCGGGCGAAATGGTGGCGCTGATCGGCGCCTCGGGTTCCGGCAAGTCGACCCTGCTGCGGCATGTTGCGGGCCTGGTGACGGGCGACGCCGGCGGCGGCCGCATTGCTGTGCACGGCGCGGACATCCAGAAGGACGGCCGGCTCGGCCGCGGCGTGCGCAAGGCGCGCGCCCACCTTGGGTTCGTGTTCCAGCAATTCAACCTGGTCGGCCGCCTGCCGGTGATGCTCAATGTGCTGACCGGCGCGCTCGGCCGCCTGCCGCCGTGGCGCAGCCTGCTCGGCATCTTCCCGCGCGGAGATCGCCGCCTGGCGGCCGACGCGCTGGCCCGCGTCGGCATCCCCGAGACCGCCTGGCAGCGCGCATCCACGCTTTCCGGCGGGCAGCAGCAGCGCGCGGCCATCGCCCGTGCGCTGGTCCAGCAGTCGCGCATCATCCTCGCCGACGAGCCGATCGCCTCGCTCGATCCGGAGTCCTCGCGGCGCGTCATGGAGACCCTGGCCCGCATCAATCGCGAGGACGGCACCACGGTGCTCGTCTCGCTGCATCAGGTGGACTTCGCGATCCGCTACTGCCCGCGCACGGTGGCGCTGCGCCACGGCAGGGTGGTCTACGACGGTCCCAGCACGGCGCTCACCCATGCGCTGCTGTGCGAGCTCTATGGCGCCGAGGCGGCCGAGCTCGAAGGCGACGGGCCCAGCCTGCGCGATTTCCTCATCGGCAATCCCCCGGTTCCTCGGGCGCTCGCGGAAGCGGCCGCCTGATCCCCTCTCATCACTTCGGAGAATTCCATGCGTGTCATCACCCTCGCCGCCGCGCTCTGCGTGTCGGTTGCCGCCCTGGTGAACCCGGCCAAGGCTGAAACCACCGAAATCAATTTCGGCATCATCTCGACTGAGAACTCGCAGGCGCTCAGGCAGCAATGGGCGCCGGTGCTCGCCGACCTGCAGAAGGCCACCGGCCTCAAGGTGCAGCCCTTCTTCGCGCCCGACTACGCCGGCGTGATCGAGGCGATGCGCTTCAACAAGGTGCAGATCGGCTACTTCGGCAACAAGTCGGCGATGGAAGCGGTCGACCGCTCCAACGGCGAGGTCTTCGCGCATGTGATCAACGTAGATGGCAGCGCCGGCTACTACTCGCTGCTCATCACCAACAAGGACACCGACATCTTCTCGCTCAACGACGTCGTCTCGCGCCCCGGCAAGTATCGCTTCGGCAACGGCGACCCCAATTCGACCTCCGGCTTCCTGGTGCCGAGCTATTACGTCTTCGCGCAAAACAAGATCGATCCCAAGACGCACTTCAGGAACGTGGTCGCCGCCAGTCACGAGACCAATATCATGGCCGTGCTCAACAAGCAGGTCGACGTCGCCACCAACAACACCGTCGACATGGAAAAGCTGAAGGCGCGCATGCCCGATCGCATGGGCGACATCCGCATCGTCTGGAAGTCG
>DASVZI010000120.1:0-1525 GCA_036391735.1 Rhodocyclaceae bacterium | reverse complement strand
GCCGGCGCGGTACATCTTGCGGTTGACCTTCTGCGAGAAGTTCTCTTCCGGCTTGTTCGGGAAGATGCGGCCGCCCCCGCGCCACAGCGGCGAGGAGGTCATACCGGCGCGGGCGCGGCCCGTGCCCTTCTGGCGGAACGGCTTCTTGGTGCTGTGATGCACCTCGGCGCGGGTCAGCTGCGCGCGGTTGCCGGACCGGGCGTTGGCCTGGTAGGCAACGACGAGCTGATGGATCAGCGCCTCGTTGTAGTCACGACCGAACAGCGCGTCGGACGCGGAAAGCGTCGCGGCCTGCTGGCCCTGATCGTTGATGAGCTTGAGTTCCATTGCGTCAGGCTCCCTTCTTCGCAGCGGCCTTGATGGCCGGGGAGACGATGACGTCGCCGCCCTTGGCGCCCGGCACCGCGCCCTTGACCAGCAGCAGCTGGCGGGCTTCGTCGATGCGGACGATCTCGAGGTTCTGCGCCGTGCGCTTGACGTCGCCGAGGTGGCCGGACATGCGCTTGCCCGGGAACACGCGGCCCGGATCCTGCGCCATGCCGATGGAACCCGGCGAGTTGTGCGAAATCGAGTTGCCGTGCGACGCGCGGTTGGACGAGAAGTGATGGCGCTTGATGGCGCCAGCGTAGCCCTTACCGATCGTCGTGCCAGTGATATCCACCACCTGGCCCGGCTGGAAGATGGTCACCGAGACCACGTCACCGGCCTTGAGGCTGGCGAGTTGATCGGCGGCAACGCGGAATTCCTTCAGGATGTGGCCGGCTTCGACGCCGGCCTTGGCGAGGTGCCCCGCCGCGGGCTTGGAAACCCGGCTGGCGCGACGCTTGCCGAAAGTCACCTGGACCGCGGCGTAGCCGTCGGTATCAGGCGTCTTGATTTGCGTGACGCGATTGTTCGACACATCGAGCACCGTCACCGGAACGGTCGTACCGTCCTCGGCGAAAATGCGCGTCATGCCGACCTTGCGTCCGACAAGGCCTAGACTCATTTTTTTCTCCTAAACCCCGGCTACGATTGGCCGGGCCCAAAAGTACAACTCGGTATAACGGCAGCCGCCCAAAAAGGGATGGCGGCTTCCGGAATGCTTTACTGCAGCTTGATCTCGACGTCGACGCCCGCGGGCAGGTCCAGCTTCATCAGCGCGTCGACCGTCTTGTCGGTCGGATCGATGATGTCCATCAGGCGCAGATGGGTGCGGATTTCGAACTGGTCGCGCGAGGTCTTGTTCACGTGCGGCGAACGCAGCACGTCGAAACGCTCGATGCGCGTGGGCAGCGGCACGGGGCCGCGCACGACGGCGCCGGTGCGCTTGGCCGTATCCACGATCTCAAGGGCCGACTGGTCGATCAGCTTGTAGTCGAACGCCTTGAGGCGGATGCGAATCTTCTGGTTTTGCATGGCCGAATCCTTAAAGAGCGCGGCTCAAACCCCTTGCGAGAGAGGCAGCCGGAAAACGAAGGGCGGGATTATGCCGCCCTTCGTCCGATAAAGCAAGAACTTACTCGATGATCTTGGCGACGACGCC
>DASVZI010000119.1:0-17196 GCA_036391735.1 Rhodocyclaceae bacterium | reverse complement strand
CGACGCCACAAAAGAAAAATGGGCTCGAAAGCCCATTCTTTCTCTCTATCCGAGAACGGTGCCCAACAACAAAACGGGCGGATTATAGCAGCGTCGGCCGCCGCGATGCAAACATGCTGCGGATTTTCCTGGGTTTTTTAGTCCCGAACGGGGGGCGGCTGGTCGAGGATTTTCAGCAACTGGGCAACTTCCGGCGCCTCTAGTTCGCGGCAGTGTCCGCGCTTGAGACCGGGGGGCAGCGCGATCGGCCCGTAGCGCACGCGCATCAGCCGGCTGACCGTCACGCCGACGGCTTCGAACATGCGCCGCACCTCGCGGTTGCGGCCCTCGGCGAGGGTCACGTTGTACCAATGGTTGGCGCCCTCCCCGCCCGCATCGTGCAGCCGCAGGAAGCGCGCCTCGCCGTCGCCGATCTCGATGCCGGTCGTCAGGCGTTGCGCTGCTTCCTCGGAGAGCTCGCCGAGGATGCGCACCGCGTAGTCGCGCTCCAGCCCGTAGCGTGGGTGCATCAGGCGGTTGGCGAGGTCGCCGCTGCTGGTGAACAGCAGCAGCCCGCAGGAGTTGTAGTCGAGCCGGCCGATGGCGATCCAGCGTCCGCCGTGGATGCGCGGCAGCTTCTCGAACACGCTGGCGCGCTGCTCGGGATCGTCGCGCGAGACGATCTCGCCTTCCGGCTTGTGGTAGATCAGCACGCGCGGCAGCCGCTCGGCCGGCTTGAGGTTCACCAGCCGGCCATTGACCTTGACCTTGTCGTGCGGCGCGATGCGCTGGCCCACGTGGGCCGCCTCGCCGTTGACGCTGACGCGCCCGGCGGCGATCCAGTCCTCGATCTCGCGGCGCGAGCCGAAGCCGGCGTCGGCAAGCGCCTTCTGCAGCTTGACGGTCGCCTCGGGCGCGGCCTCCGCGACAGCGGCAGCCGCTCCGCGCCCCGCGGCGCGCGCCAGCGGCGGCCGCAGCGGGCTACGCTTCTTGCCGCTCGGCGGTTTCCGCGTCGTCTGGGGCTTCGGGCTGGGGCGCTTCGCTTGCGTCCGGGGAGGCTTGGACATCGTTGGGTTCTTCGTCAGGTTTCGGAATGTCGTCGCCGGCAGGCGCGACGGCGTCGAGGGAGAGCTGGCCTTCAGGCACCGCGGGCGGCTGCTCGGCGTCGGCCGGGGCCGGCGCCGGGACTTCGCCGAGATCCATCACCTTCTCGATCTCGGTCAGCGGCGGCAGTTCGGACAGGCTGCGCAGCCCGAGGTCGTCGAGGAACTTGCGGGTCGTCGCATAGAGCGCCGGCCGGCCGGGCGCATCGCGATGGCCGACGGTATCGACCCATCCGCGCGCCTCCAGCGTCTTGATGATGTTCGGCGACACCGCCACGCCGCGGATGTCCTCGATGTCGCCGCGGGTCACCGGCTGGCGGTAGGCGACGATGGCGAGCGTTTCCATGACGGCGCGCGAATACTTGGCCGGCTTCTCGTTCTTCAGCCGGTCGAGGTAGGCCTGGTATTCGGGACGCGTCTGGAAGCGCCAGCCGGTCGCGAGCTGCACCAGTTCGACGCCGCGGTTGGCCCAGTCGCGGCGCAGGTCGTCGAGCAGCGTGCGCCAGGTGTCGTCGTCGAACTCCTCGTCGAACAGCTTCTTGAGTTCGCTCATCGGCGTGGGGTCGTTGGCCGCCAGCAGGGCGGCCTCGAGCACCAGCTTGTAGTCCTCAGGCTTGTACAGTTTCAGCGTCATCGGCGTTATCGGGCAGTTTGACGTAGATGGGCGCGAGCACGTCGCTCTGGGTGATCTGGACGAGGTTCTCGCGCGCCAGTTCCAGCATGGCGAGGAAGTGCACCACCAGGGTGGCGACCCCGGCGGACAGGTCGAACAGGTCCTCGAAGACGACGTAGCCGCGGCCGGCGAGCTGGCGCAGGACGATGCCCATGTGCTCGCGCACGGACAGCTCCTCGCGCTGGATCTTGTGGTGCTGCTTGTGGCGCGCCTGCTTCATCAGCGCCAGCCAGGCCACCTGCAGGTCGTGCAGGTTCACTTCGGGCTGCTTCTCGACCACCTCGTCCGTGATCCAGACGCTGACCCATTCGAAATCGCGGTGCGCCTGCGGCAGCTGGTCGAGCTTGGCCGCGGCTTCCTTGATGCGCTCGTACTCGAGCAGGCGGCGCACCAGCTCGGCGCGGGGGTCCTCCGGCTCGCCGGTTTCGGCGCGCGGCGGGCGCGGCAGCAGCATGCGCGACTTGATCTCCAGCAGCATCGCCGCCATCAGCAGGTACTCGGCCGCGAGCTCGAGGTTGCGCTTGCGCATGGCCTCGACGTATTCGAGGTACTGCGCGGTGAGCGGCGCCATCGGGATGTCGAGGACGTTGACATTGGCCTTGCGGATCAGGTAGAGCAGCAGGTCGAGCGGACCCTCGAAGGCCTCGAGGAACACCTCCAGCGCATCCGGCGGGATGTAGAGGTCGCGCGGCATCGCCGGCATCGGCTCGCCGTAGAGCTTGGGCACGTGCGCCTCGGCAGGCGGCGCCGCCTCGGGGCCCGGCGCGTCGGCGACGACGGTTTCTTCGTTCATCAGGACACCGCGTAGGCGCCGGTGGCGACCGAGATCAGTTCGCCGCCGTCGTTGAAGAGTTCCATGTGCGCCACCGCCACCTTGTTGCCGGTGCGCAGCGGCGCGCCCTTGCAGACGAACCACTCGCCGATGCCCGGCCGCAGGTAGTCGACGCGCAGGTCGATGGTGCCGACGCGGGCGAAGCGCTCGATGCGCTCCTCGAGCGGCCGGTCCCGGAGCTTCTGCTGCATGCCGAGGAAGGCCACCAGGCCGCCGGTGAGGTCGTGCACCGACGAGATCACGCCGCCGTGCAGCATGCCGCGGCTGAAGTTGCCGACCAGTTCGGGCCGCATGGCGAAGCGCACTTCCGGCCGGTCGTTCTCGAGCGACAGCACCTCGATGCCCAGCACGCGGTTGAACGGGATCCTCTCGACGAAGATCTCGTGAGCGGCCTTGAGCAGTTGTTGTTCGACGGCGGCGGCTTGCGGCATGACGGTCAACTATAGTCGAGGCCGATCGCCTCGCGCACGTCGCGCATGGTCTCCTGCGCCAGCTTGCGGGCCTTTTCGCAGCCGTCGGCGATGATGTTCTTCACCAGCTGCGGATCCTCCTCGTACATGCGGGCGCGTTCGCGCATCGGCGCCTGCTCCTTGAGCACGCCCTCGATCACCGGCTGCTTGCATTCGAGACAGCCGATGCCGGCCGAGCGGCAGCCCTGCTGCACCCAGGCCTTGACGTCGTCGTTCGAGTAGATCTTGTGGAACTCCCACACCGGGCACTTCTCCGGATCGCCCGGATCGGTGCGGCGCACGCGCGCCGGGTCGGTCTGCATGGTGCGGATCTTCTTCTTGATCGATTCCTCGTCCTCGCGCAGCGCGATGGTGTTGCCGTAGGACTTCGACATCTTCTGGCCGTCGAGGCCCGGCATGCGGGAGGCTTCCGTCAGCAGCGCGTCCGGCTCAACCAGGATCATCTTGCCGCTGCCCTCGAGGTAGCCAAACAGCCGCTCCTTGTCGCCGAGGCTGAGGTTCTGCGCGTCGTTGAGCAGCGCCTTGGCCTGCTCCAGCGCGTCCTCCTCGCCCTTTTCCTGGAAGCGCGTGCGCAACTCGTCGTAGAGCTTGGCGCGCTTGCTGCCGAGCTTCTTCACCGACTCCTTGGCCTTCTCCTCGAAGCCCGGCTCGCGGCCATAGAGATGGTTGAAGCGGCGCGCGATCTCGCGCGCGAACTCGAGGTGCGGTACCTGGTCCTCGCCCACCGGCACCTTGTCGGCGCGGTAGATCAGGATGTCGGCGGCCTGCAGCAGCGGATAGCCGAGGAAGCCGTAGGTCGTGAGGTCCTTGTGGGTGAGCTTCTCCTGCTGGTCCTTGTAGGTCGGCACGCGCTCGAGCCAGCCGAGCGGCGTCATCATCGACATCAGCAGGTGCAGCTCGGCGTGCTCGGGCACGCGCGACTGGATGAACAGCGTGGCCTGCGAGGGATCGACGCCGGCCGCCAGCCAGTCGACCACCATGTCCCAGGCATTCTGGGTGATGGTGCCGGGCTCGTCGTAGGCGGTCGTCAGCGCATGCCAGTCGGCGACGAAGAACAGGCACGGGTATTCATGCTGGAGCTTTACCCAGTTGGCGAGCACGCCGTGGTAGTGGCCGAGGTGGAGGCGCCCGGTGGGGCGCATGCCGGAGAGGACTTTTTCTGCGTACATGATTTGCGACTCAAATGCCGAAGAAGGTCTTGACGACCAGGAGGAACAGGCCCATCAGCGGGAACAGCACGTAATCGAGCACGCCCGTGAACAGCAGGGCGAGCAGGATCAGCAGGCCGAAGCGCTCCAGCTGGGCGAACTGCCACGCGGCGCGCGGCGGCAACAGGCTGACCATGATGCGGCCGCCGTCGAGCGGCGGAATCGGCAGCAGGTTCAGGATCATCAGCCCCGCGTTCACGAAGATGCCGGCGCGGCTCATCTCCGCCATGGCGTCGCTGTAGCCGTGATCGGGCATGACGAACACAAGCTTGAGCAGCAAGGCCCAGGCGAGCGCCATGACCAGGTTGGCCGCGGGACCGGCCGCCGCCACCCACAGCATGTCCTGTTTCGGATGCCGCAGCTTGCCGAAGTTCACCGGCACCGGCTTGGCCCAGCCGAACAGCATGCTGGCATGGCTGGCCAGCAGGATCAGCGCCGGCACGAGGATGGTGCCGACCGGATCGATGTGCTTGAGCGGATTGGCCGTCACGCGCCCCTGCTGCCAGGCCGTCTGATCGCCGAAATGACGCGCCACGTAGCCGTGCGCGGCCTCGTGCAGCGTGATTGCGAAGATCACCGGAAGCGCGTTGATCGCGAGCTTCTGGATGTCGAAGTCCATGGAGGGGGCCGGATTTGGGGGAAGGCGGATTCTATCAGACGGGGGCTTCCAGCCCGAACGGCTCCAGGGGCCCGCGCCCGGCGCGCACCAGCTCCGGCGTGCCGCCCACCAGGTTGATGACGGTGGTCGCCTGGCTGCTGCAGGGTCCCGCGTCGACGATCAGTTCGATCAGCTTGCCGATGCGCGACTCGATCTCGTCCGCCTCGGACAGCGGTTCGTCGTCGCCGGCGAGGATCAGGGTCGACGTCAGCATCGGCTCGTTGAGCTCCTCCAGCAGCGCCAGCACCAGCTTGTTGTCGGGGATGCGCAGGCCGATGGTCTTGCGCTTGGGATGCAGCACGCGGCGCGGCAGCTCGCGGCTGCCCTCGAGGATGAAGGTATAGCTGCCCGGCGTGGTGGCCTTGAGCAGGCGATAGGTCGCGTTGTCCACCCGCGCGTAGGTCGCGATCTCCGACAGGTCGCGGCACATCAGGGTGAACAGGTGGCGTTCGTCGACGCCGCGCAGCCGCCGGATGCGTTCGAGCAGACCGGCGTCGCCGAGGTGCCCGCACAGCGCATAGCCGGAATCGGTGGGCACGGCGACGAGCCCGCCTTCGCGCAGCATGTTGGCCGCCTGCGCAACGCGATGCGGCTGCGGATGACCGGGATGGATCTCGAGCAGGATCGCCATCAGCGCAGCTCCGTCCACACCGGCGTCAGGTCCGGCGGCAGTTCGGGCAGCTTGCCGAGGTCGATCCAGCTCTCGCCGGGCCCGTGAAAGTCCGAGGCGCGCGAGGCGAGGAAGCCGAACTTGCGGCAGACCGAAGCATATTCGTGCATCTCCTCCTCCGCGTGGGAGCCGGAGATCACCTCCATGCCGCGGCCGCCGAGGTCCTTGAAGGCGCCCAGCATCTCGTGCAGTTCTGCCTTGCTGAGCCGGTAGCGGCCCGGATGGGCGACCACCGCGATGCCGCCGGCGCCGTGGATCCATTTCAGCGCATCGGCCATGGTCGCCCAGGCATGCTCGACATAGCCGGGCTTGCCCTTGGCCAGCCACCAGTCGAACACGTACTTCACTTCCTTGGCGTGGCCGAGTTCCACGATGTAGCGGGCGAAGTGCGCGCGCGAGATCAGCGCCGGATTGCCGGCGTACTTCAGCGCGCCTTCGTAGGCGCCGTGGATGCCGACCTTCTCGAGCTCGTCCGCCATGCGCCGGGCGCGCGCGTCGCGGCCGCTGCGCACGGCGAGCAGGCCGCGCACCAGGGGCAGGTGCGCCGCGTCGAAGCCGAGGCCGACGACATGCACGGTCTGGTCTTCGCCCCAGGAAACCGAGATTTCGACGCCGTTGCAGAAGCGCAGCCCGACGCGGTCGGCCGCCGCGCGCGCCTCGGCCAGGCCGCCGATCTCGTCGTGGTCCGTCAGCGCCAGCAGCTCGACGCCGTTGGCGAAGGCGCGCTCCACCAGCGCGGTCGGCGACAGCAGTCCGTCGGAAACGGTCGAGTGGCAGTGCAGATCGGCATTCAGTGTCATGCGAAGAATTCCTCGACCAGACGCGCCACCTCTTCGGGACGATCGTGGTGCATGTTGTGGCCGCAGTTGTCGAGCCGCGCCTCGCGCACGTCGGCAAAGCAGGCGAGGCGCTCGCGGTAGTCGCCCTCGCCCGGGATGTATTCGCGCATGAAGGCCGAATCGTCGCCGCGCACCCACAGCACCGGCGCCGCGACGCGCCGCCAGCAGGCGAATACTTCCTCGAGCCGATAGAGGATGGGATTGACCCAGCGATGGCGCGGATCGGCGGCGAAGCGCACGCCGCCCGGACAGTCCTGCGCCATGTGCTCGGCGAGGAAGGCGGCGCGGCCGGGCGTCAGGCGCGGGTTGTCGCGATGCAGGCGCGCCGCGAAGGCGGCGCGATCGGGATAGATGCGGCCGCCCAGCGGCTCCTTGATCTGGTCGAGCCAGCGCGCATAGCGCTGCGGCGCTTCGGCGGGATCGACCTGCCGCAGGCCGAAGCCCTCCAGGTCGACGACGCCCGCCACCCGCTGCGGCCGAATGCCGGCATAGGCCGTCGCGACGTTCCCGCCCATGCTGTGCCCGATCAGGCGCACCGGCCCCGTCGGCGCATAGCGGTCGAGCAGCGCCTCGAGGTCGGCCAGGTAGTCGGGAAACCAGTAGGCGTCGTCGTTCCACTGCGACAGGCCGAAGCCGCGCCAGTCGGGCGCGACGACATGCCAGTCGCGGCTCAGCGCATCGACGACGAACTGGAAGCTCGCGGAGACGTCATGCCAGCCATGCAGCATGAAAAGCGCGGGTGAAGCGGAGTGACCCCATCTGCGGACATGCATGCGGCGTCCACGCAGCGGGACGAATTCGGAAACGCTGTTCTTCATCGCGGCGCATTCTAGCAGCCGCACTCAGCCGGCATTCGAACGGCGGCGACGATCCGGGAACTGTATGACCACGGACTGGCTGCGGCGATCCTCCTGCATCGGCGGCCGGCGGCTATCCGGAAATGCGTCCTGGGGAAACGCGGCCCGCGCCCATTCGCGCATGAACGCCGCCATCAACACCGACTGCAGCACCAGCGCATGCGCCTGCAGTTCGAGCAGGCGGCGGCCCGCCTCGCCGGCATGGGCAAAAGCGTCGAGCGCGAACTCGGCGAACGACGCCGCGCCGCGCTGCCCGGAATCCACTGCCTCGCGCATCCTGGCCATGGCGCAATCCCTCCGCGGTTACCGGGCCGAAGAAACCCGTGCCCGGTTCGACCCGCCGCTTCGGCCGCAAGTTTCGCCCGCGGCTTACGGCTTGAGGCTCGCATCCTCCACCAGCACCTTGTAGGCGTAGCCGGCGCCGAAGTCCTTGTCGGTGCGCACGGTGCCGCGGGCAACGACGACGGCGCCCACCTGCGTCGCGTCGGCAGTGGTGACCAGCAGGTCGTTCGAGCCGTCCGCCTCCTTGCCCGATCCGTCGCGCAGGTGCACCCAGTTCTTGCCCATGATGCCGGCGTTGTACTTGACGACCTTGCCGCGGATTGTCACGGCCTTGTCCTTGAGTTCGGCGCGCTTCGAGACGATCTCCGCCACCGTGCGCGCGTCCGGCCCGGTCGCCTTCGCCACGTTGACGTCGGCGACGGCCGCGGCCGGCTTCGACATCATGCCGCCGTGCGCCTTGGCCATCGCATCGGCCGATGCCGCGCCGCCGGCGCCCGCCAGGTTGCCGAACCAGATGCTCGGGAAGCTGCGCTTGAGCGACTTGCTCTCGAAGTTCGTCATCATCGTGGCATTCTCGATGGTGACCTTCGCGCCCGGCTTGAGCGCCGCACGCTCCACCGCGGCCCAGGTCTCGCCATCCTTGGTCTTCAGGCGCAGATAGCTGTAGGACTCGACGTCCTTTACCTCGAGGACGGTGCCCGTCAGCGTGGACACGTCCGGCGCCGGCGCATCGGCAGCCCATGCCAATTGGCTCGCCAGCCACAGCAGGGAAAGGGTGATCGCCTTTTTCATTTTCCGCGCTCCTCGGTGTTGGGGACACAAGCATAACAGCACGCTCGACCCGGACCGAAAGTCCGGGCATAATGCGCCCCGATCGTCGGGAGAGAGCAGCCGCCGCAAAGCTGCCGCCGAAGGCGCAACCGCCCAGGAACCGCTCAGGCAAAAGGGCCGACGAGGCACGGAAAATCTGGAGAGCGACGCACCGGTCCGCCGGCCGCGTCCACCGACGGGGCAGCCGGCGCAGCATGCCGGTAATCTCTCAGGTTCATGGACAGATGGGCACGAACTCGTGATGAGTCCGTGCCCATTTTCGTTTTCCTGAGGGGGTTGCATGGCCAAACGCACGCCGCTTTACGAAGCCCATGTCGCCGCCGGCGCGAAGATCGTCGACTTCGCCGGCTGGGACATGCCGATCCACTACGGCTCGCAGCTCGAGGAGCACCACCAGGTGCGCCGCGATGCCGGCATGTTCGACGTCTCGCACATGCGCGCCGTCGACGTCGAAGGCAAGGACGCCCAGGCCTACCTGCGCCGCCTCGTCGCCAACGACGTCGGCAAGCTGACGATCCCCGGCAAGGCGCTCTACTCCTGCATGCTCAAGGAGGACGGCGGCGTCATCGACGACCTGATCGTCTACTTCTTCAGCCCCGAGCGCTACCGCGTGGTGGTCAATGCCGGCACCGCCGACAAGGACCTGGCCTGGATGCGCCAGCAGGCCACGAACCTCGACGTAAAGGTCGCCGACCGGCCCGAACTGGCGATGATCGCCGTGCAGGGACCGAACGCGCGCGAGCGTTTCTGGACCGCCTTCCCGGCCGGCCGCGCCCGCACCGTGCTGCTGCAGCCCTTCCAGGCCGTCGAGTGGGACGGCTGGCTGGTGGCGCGCACCGGCTACACCGGCGAGGACGGCTTCGAGATCACCCTGCCCGCCGCCCAGGCCGCCGCCGTCTGGGACAAGCTCAAGGAAGCCGGCGTACCGCCGATCGGCCTGGGCGCGCGCGACACCCTGCGCCTCGAAGCCGGCATGAACCTCTACGGCCAGGACATGGACGAGCGCCAGAACCCGCTCGAATCCGGCCTCGGCTGGACCATCGATCTCAAGGACCCGGCGCGCGACTTCATCGGCCGCCAGGCGCTGGCGGCATTGAAGCCGACGCGCCATTTCGTCGGCCTGGTGCTGCTCGACCGCGGCGTGCTGCGTTCCCACCAGAAGGTATTCACGGCGCAGGGCGAAGGCGAGACCACCAGCGGCTCCTTCTCGCCCACCATCGGCAAATCGATCGCGCTGGCGCGCGTGCCGCTCGGCGTCGCCGTCGGCGATACCGTCGAAGTCGAGATCCGCGACAAACGCCTGCAAGCCAAGGTCGTCAAACCCAATTTCGCCCGCAACGGCAAAGGCCTAATCTAAAGGAGACAACAACCATGACAATTCCCGCCAACCTGAAGTACACCGCCTCCCACGAGTGGGCCCTGAAGAACGCCGACGGCACCATCACCGTGGGCATCACCGACCATGCGCAGGAAGCGCTGGGCGACATCGTCTTCCTCGAACTGCCCGAGACCGGCCGCCAGGTGAAGGCCGGCCAGGAATGCGCGGTGGTCGAATCGGTCAAGGCCGCCTCCGACATCTACGCGCCGGTGTCCGGCGAGATCGTCGAGTCGAACACGCCGGCCGTCGATGCGCCGGAATCGGTGAACAAGGACGCCTACGGCACCTGGCTGTTCAAGATCAAGCCGAGCGACGCCGCGCAATACGACGGCCTGCTCGACGCCGCCGCCTACCAGAAAGTCGCCGACGAACACTGATCCCATGACCGCCGCCATGCCGCCCCACCTGCCGCTCTCCGCGCTCGAGCAGCACGACGAGTTCCTTTCCCGCCACATCGGCCACAACGGCTACGACATGGCCGCGATGCTGTCCGCGGTCGGCGCCGCCAGCCTCGACGAGCTGATCGCGCAGACCGTCCCCGCCGCGATCCGACTGGAGAAGCCGCTGCCGCTCGGCGCGCCGCAGCGCGAGCACGAGGCGCTGGCGAAGCTGAAGGCCATCGCGTCGAAGAACGCGCTCAGGAAATCGCTGATCGGCCTCGGCTACTACGGCACCCTGCTGCCGAAGGTGGTCCTGCGCAATGTCCTGGAGAACCCCGGCTGGTACACCGCCTACACGCCCTACCAGGCGGAGATCGCGCAGGGCCGCCTGGAGGCGCTGCTCAACTACCAGCAGATGGTGATCGACCTCACCGGCATGGAACTGGCGAACGCCTCGCTGCTCGACGAGGCCACCGCCGCGGCGGAGGCCATGACGACGGCGCGGCGCGTCTCGAAGTCCGCGTCCAACGCCTTCTTCGTCGACGCCGACTGCTTCCCGCAGACCATCGACGTGGTGAAGACGCGGGCCGGCTTCTTCGGCTTCGAACTGATCGTCGCGCCGGCCGCGGAGGCGGCGCAGCACGAGGTCTTCGGCGCCCTGCTCCAGTACCCGAACCAGCGCGGCGAAGTCGCGGACCTCACGGAGACCATCGCCGCCCTCAAGGCAAAAGGCGCCGTCACCGCGGTCGCCACCGACCTGATGGCTCTGGTGCTGCTCAAGTCGCCGGGCGCCATGGGCGCCGACATTGCGTTGGGCTCCAGCCAGCGCTTCGGCGTGCCGATGGGCTTCGGCGGCCCGCACGCGGCCTTCTTCGCCTGCAAGGACGAGCACAAGCGCTCCGTTCCCGGCCGCATCATCGGCGTCTCGGTGGACGCCCGCGGCAAGCGCGCGCTGCGCATGGCGCTGCAGACGCGCGAGCAGCACATCCGCCGCGAGAAGGCCAACTCCAACATCTGCACGTCCCAGGTGCTGCTCGCCAACATGGCGGGCATGTACGCCGTCTATCACGGCCCGCAGGGCCTGCGCACCATCGCCGGCCGCATCCATCGCCTGACGATGATCCTCGCCGAGGGCCTCCGGCAGGCCGGCGTCAAGGTGCTGACCACGCGCTTCTTCGACACGCTGCACGTCGAAACGGATGCCGAGGTGCCCGGCTACAACCTGCGCCTCGTCTCCGCGAACGTGCGCGGCATCTCGCTCGACGAGACGACCACCCGCGAGGATGTCGCTGCCCTGCTCGGGGCGATCACCGGCAAGCCATGCAACGATGGCGACATCGACGCCCTCGACGCCAAGGCCGCCGCCAACAGCCCGCTGACGGGCCTGACGCGCTCGGATGCCATCCTCTCGCACCCGGTGTTCAATCGCCATCACACCGAGCACGAGATGCTGCGCTATCTGAAGAAGCTGCAGAACCGCGACCTCGCCATGGATCACTCGATGATCTCGCTGGGCTCGTGCACCATGAAGCTCAACGCCACCAGCGAGATGATTCCGATCACCTGGCCGGAATTCACCGACATGCACCCGTTCGCGCCGCTCGCCCAGGCGGCCGGCTACACGGAGCTGATCGGCACGCTGACCGACTATCTCAAGGCGGTCACCGGCTTCGACGCCATCTGCATGCAGCCGAACTCCGGCGCCCAGGGCGAATACGCCGGCCTGGTGTCGATCCGCCGCTACCAGGCCGCCAACGGCCAGGGCCATCGCGACATCTGCCTGATCCCGAAGTCGGCGCACGGCACCAATCCCGCCACGGCGCACATGTGCGGCCTGCAGGTGGTGGTGGTCGATTGCGACGAAGCCGGCAACATCGACGTCGCCGACCTCAAGGCGAAGATCGCCGAGCACCGCGAGAAGCTCTCATGCCTGATGGTCACCTACCCGTCGACGCACGGCGTGTTCGAGGAGGCGATCAAGGACATCTGCGCGGCCGTGCATGAAGCCGGCGGCCAGGTGTACATGGACGGCGCCAACCTCAACGCCCAGGTCGGCCTCACCTCGCCCGCGACCATCGGCGCCGACGTCTCCCACATGAACCTGCACAAGACCTTCGCCATCCCGCATGGCGGCGGCGGACCGGGCATGGGGCCGATCGGCCTCAAGGCGCACCTCGCGCCCTACGCGCCCAACCACGCCGTGCAGCAGGTGCCCGGGCCGAACGAGGGACAGGGCGCCGTATCGGCCGCGCCGTGGGGCTCGGCGGCGATCCTGCCGATCTCCTGGATGTACATTGCGATGCTGGGCGGCGAAGGGCTGACGCTGTCCACCAAGACCGCGATCCTCAACGCCAACTACGTCGCCGCGCGCCTCAACGCGCACTACCCGGTGCTCTACACCGGCAGCCGCGGCCGCGTCGCGCACGAATGCATCCTCGACGTGCGCGCCATCAAGGCGGCCACCGGCATCGCCGAGATCGACATCGCCAAGCGGCTGATGGACTACGGCTTCCATGCGCCGACGGTGAGCTTCCCGGTGGCCGGCACGCTGATGGTCGAGCCGACCGAATCGGAATCGAAGGCCGAGCTCGACCGCTTCTGCGACGCGCTGATCGCCATTCGCGAGGAGATCCGCAAGATCGAAGCGGGCACCTGGCCGAAGGACGACAATCCGCTCAAGCGCGCCCCGCACACCCAGGCCGACCTCGCCGACGCCGAGTGGTCGCGTCCCTACACGCGCCAGGAGGCCTGCTTCCCGCTGCCCTGGGTGGCGGAGAACAAGTTCTGGCCGTCGGTGAACCGCATCGACGACGTGTACGGCGATCGCAACCTGTTCTGCGCCTGCCCCTCGGACCCCGGCTAGACCACCGGCGCACCCCTCGGTTTCTACCCATCGCATGTCGGTTTCTACCCATGCGATGGCCTTTCCCTCTGCACGACCGTCTGTGACACTTGCGGCGAAAGTTGCATCGCCCACAGATTGGCGGAAGAGCGAATGGAAACACACGAGGTGTTGCGCGGTCGGCCCCCCGTTGCAGTTCTGCTTGCCGGCTGCGTCCTTGCCGGACTGAGTCCCCTTGCCGGCCAGGCCCTGCTGGGGCCGCTGCCCGGCCTGGCCGAGGACGCCACCGTGCTGGCCTCCAGCCTCCTCGTCGCCGGCGCCTGCTTCGCACTGCTGCGCGCCCGCTCGGGCCGCAAGCCGGATACGGAACTGGAGGCGTTGCGCCGGCACCTCGACGCCCTGTCCCGCGCCGCCGTGGCCGGCGCCGAGAGCGTGAACTCCCAGGTCGAGCAGCTCTCCGCTTCGGCCAACGAGATCCTGTTCAACTCGCAGATGCAGGCGGCATCCATCGGCAACGCCAAGGACATGATGGCCGACATGTCGCAGCGCATCGCCAACGTGTCGGGCCTGGTCCAGGATACGGAGCGCCATTCGCGCCAGGCGGCGACGCTGACGGCCGACGGCGAAACAGTGGTGGAAGAGGCCGTGCGCGAGATGCAGACCATCTCCGATGCCATGGCCGGCGCTTCGGGCCAGATCCACACCCTGCTCGAGCACGCCGAGAACATCGGCAAGGTCGCGGTGGTCATCAAGGACATCGCCAGCCAGACCAACCTGCTGGCCCTGAATGCCGCCATCGAGGCCGCGCGCGCCGGCGACAGCGGCCGCGGCTTCGCCGTCGTCGCCGACGAGGTGCGCGCCCTTTCCGAACGCACCGAAGTCGCGACCAAGGAGATCGCGGCGACCATCCGCCTGATGCAGGAGCAGACGCGCAGCGCCGTCACCGTGATCACCCAGACGCTGCCGCTGATCGCCAGCGGGACGGAGCGGGCCAACGGCGCCGCGAATGCGCTGCGCGCCATCCGCAGCGAAACCGAATCGACCCTGGACCACATCTCCCAGCTGGTGGTGCAGGCCGACGAGCAGGCGCATCTCGCCACCTCGGTCGTCGGCGACGTCGCGGCGGTGCTCGACATGGCCGGCCAGACCGATGCCGTGGCCGATCGCGCCGTGCAGACCTCGGTGCACCTGACCGAAGCGGCGGCGCGGCTGATGGAAGCCGCCAAGGGCGACGCTAGCGCCGCCTCCTGAGAATCCGGCGTCGCGGCCGCAAGCGGCGGCGCCGCCCCGCAGTACCACCTAGAGACAAGGAGCGAAAACGATGGCCCTGATTTCATGGTCGCCCATGCTGAGCACGGGCGTGCAGGAGATCGACGACCAGCACAAGAAGCTGATCGACCTGGTGAACAAGCTGAACGACGCCATGCACGCCGGACACGGCAAGGATGCGCTCGGCGCCGTGCTGACGGAACTGGTGAAGTACACCGTCTACCACTTCGGCACCGAAGAGCGCATGATGGGACAGCACAAGTATGCCGAGGCGGCGGCCCACCTGGCCGAGCACAAGAAGCTGATCCAGGACGTCAGCGCCTTCAAGGCCAAGTTCGACAGCGGCAACGCCATGATCTCCACGGAGCTCATGAATTTCCTGCGCGACTGGCTTTCCAAGCACATCATGCAGACCGACAAGAAGCTCGGCAAGGCGCTCAACGCCGCCGGCACCAAGTAGGTCCGCGCCCCGAGGGCGCGCAGGCGGACGCCTAGCGCAGCAGCCCGAACACCTTCTTCGCCAGGCCGCCCGCCGCGCCCACGGGGTCCTGGCGGATCGCCTTCTCTTCCTCGGCGATCATGGCGTAGAGGCCGTCCAAGGCCTTGGCGGTGACGTGGTTCTCCAGGTGGGCGTCCGATTCCTTGACCAGGCCGAACCGGGCCGCCTTGCCGGCGAACTCGTCGTACTTCTCGGCGAGCTTCACCTTCGCCATGGCCTTCTGCACGATCGGCTTGAACTTCTGTCCGAGCGGGCCGGCGGTGGTGCGCCGGAAGTACTGCGTGGCCGCGTCGTCGCCGCCGGTCAGGATGCCCTTGGCGTCCTGCACCGACATCTGCTTGATGGAATTGACCAGCAGCGTCCGCGCTTCCGGCACCGCCGCCTCGGCCGCGCGGTTCATGCTGGTCACCAGTTCGTCGGCGTACTTGCCCAGGCCGAGCGCGCGCATCGTGCCCTCGACATGCTGGAGGCTTTCGGGCAGCGGGATCTTCACCTTCGGGTTGCCGAGAAAGCCGTCCGGCCGCCCGAGCACGTCGACGGCCTTGGCGGCGCCCTGGGTCAGAGCCTCCTTGAGGCCGCCGCTGGCCTCCTTGTCGGACAGGTTCGCGAGCGAGGCCGCATAGGCATTGAGGGAGATGAACGCGAACAGCAGCAGGAAGAAACGACGGCTCATGTTGAATCTCCTCGACAAAGGTTTCAGCCCGCCTCGCCGCGCTTCCGCTTCTTCTTCGGGCCGTTGCCGAATTCCTGGCGCAGCTCCGACATCTCGGCGAGGCGCAGCGCCACGCGGTAGTTGATGCTGCCGGGCTCGACGATGCCCATGGCGTCCGGCCGCCCGGCCGGTATGCCGGTCAGCAGCTCGATGGCGGCGTCGACGTCGCGCACCGCCCAGATGCGGAACTTGCCGGCGGCGCAGGCCTCGACCACCTCGTCGGCGAGCATCAGGTGCGCGACGTTGCTGTCGGGAATGATGACGCCCTGCTCGCCGGTCAGGCCGCGCTTGCGGCAGACGTCGAAGAAGCCCTCGATCTTCTCGTTGACGCCGCCGATCGCCTGCACGCGGCCGTGCTGGTTGACCGAGCCGGTCATGGCGATCGACTGCCTGATCGGCGCGTCGGCCAGCGACGACAGCAGCGCGCACAGCTCGGCCAGCGAGGCGCTGTCGCCCTCGACCGGGCCGTAGGACTGCTCGAAGACCAGGCTTGCGCCGAGCGACAGCGGCAGGTTGCGCGCGAAGCGCGCGCCGAGGAAGGACGACAGGATCATCACGCCCTTGGAGTGGATGGCGCCGCCCAGCTCTGATTCGCGCTCGATGTCGACGATCTCGCCTTCGCCGAGGCGCACCGTCGCGGTGATGCGCACCGGATGGCCGAACATCTCGTCGCTGCCCGGGTCGATCACCGCCAGGCCGTTGACCTGGCCGACGCGCTCGCCGGCGACGTCGATCATGTGGATGCCGCGCTCGATGTACTCGTTGACGCTGCGGCGCAGCCGCCCGGTGCGCTCGCGCCGCGCCGCCAGCGCGGCCTCGACGTCCTGGCGCGCCACCACCGCGCGCCCGGCCGACACGGCGACATGTTCGGCCTCGTGCAGCAGGTCGGCGATGCGGCGGGTGCGCGCCGAGAGCTTGTCGGCGTCCTCGGCGAGGCGCGCCGCATGCTCGACCACGCGCGCCACCGCGTCCGCGGCGAAGGGCTTGAGGCCGTCGCGCTTGGCCGCCGTGGCCACCAGCCGCGCGTAGAGTTCGCTGTTGCCGCCGTCGCGCTCGACCTCGTCCTCGAAGTCGGCGGCGATCTTGAACAGCTCCTCGAACTCGGGGTCGTACTCGCGCAGCATGTAGTAGGTGTAGCGGTCGCCGAACAGCACCACCTTGGCGTCGAGCGGCACCGCCTCGGGCTCGAGCGACTGCGTGCTGGCCAAGCCGTAGAGTTGGCTCAGCGACTCGATGCGCACCTGGCGCGACTTCAGCGCGCGCTTGAGGCCTTCCCACGCATACGGTTGCATCAACACCTTCAGCGCATCGAGCATCAGGTAGCCGCCGTTGGCGCGATGCAGCGCGCCGGCACGGATCATCGTGAAGTTGGTGATCAGCATGCCCATCTGCGCGATCTGCTCGACGCGGCCGACGAGGTTCGGATAGATCGGGTTGTCCTCGAAGACCACCGGCGCCGAGGTCGAGCCGCCATGGTCGACCAGCAGGTTCACCTGGTAGCGCCTTAGCGAGACGCTGCCGGAAAATTCCTCCGCGTCGCCCTCGCCGCGCGATTCGCGGATGTCCTCGCCCTTCTCGATGATGTCGCGCATGGCGGCCTCGAGGAATTCGAGCACGTTGGGCAGCTCCTTGTAGCGCTCCTTGAGCTCCTCGATCAGGTGGCCGACGGCGAAGCCCATGGCCTCGCGGCTGGCCGCGCGGATCTTGCCCTGCA
>DASVZI010000118.1:0-9817 GCA_036391735.1 Rhodocyclaceae bacterium | reverse complement strand
GGCCCAGGAACAGCTCTCGGCGATCACCGGCGAATTCACCGCCGACGACCTGCTCGGCATGATCTTCTCGCGCTTCTGCATCGGCAAGTAGTCGCATGGACGCCCTGGCATCCGGCTGGGAGTTCGCTGCACTGATGCTGGCCGCCTTCGGCGCGGGGCTGGTCGACGCGGTGGCCGGCGGCGGCGGGCTGATCCAGGTGCCCGCACTGTTTTCGGCGCTGCCTGGCGAGTTGCCGGCGACGATCTTCGGCACCAACAAGGGGTCGTCGGTGTTCGGCACTGCCAACGCGGCCTGGCGCTACGCGAGGCGCATCGCCATCCCCTGGGAGATCGCGCTGCCCGCCGCCGGCATGGCCTTCGTTTCTTCGTTCGTCGGCGCCGCGACCGTCGCCTGGCTGCCCAAGGAAGTGGTGCGGCCGCTGATCCTCGCGATGCTGGTCGTCGTCGCCCTCTACACAGCGGTGCATCGCGACTTCGGCGTGGAACCGGCGCCCTTGCACCGGCGCGGGCTGGCGAGCGTGCTGCTGGTGGGCGGGATCCTGGGTTTCTACGATGGCTTCTTCGGTCCCGGCATGGGAAGCTTCCTGATCTTCGCCTTCGTTCGCTGGTTCGGGCTCGATTTCCTGCGCGCCTCGGCGGCGGCGAAGATCGTGAACGGCAGCACCAATCTGGCGGCGCTCGTCTATTTCATTCCCAGCGGCCATGTGCTTTGGACCTTGGCGTTGGCCATGGCGGCCTTCAACGTGCTCGGTGCCCAGGTGGGGACGCGGCTGGCCATCCGCCGCGGCAGCAATTTCGTCCGGACGGTGTTCCTGGCCGCCACGGTGCTCCTGATCGCCAAATTCGGCCACGACACATGGCTAACGATGGTAAAGTAGCCACCCGCCGAACATGGCGATTTTCCTAGGTAATCCGGCCGCACCCATCGTTCGAGAACGAAGATTCGAGTACATGACAAGAGCATGGATGGCCAATCGAAGAGGAGGAGCTTCATGAAGACGAAATTCCTGATCGCCGGACTCGCTGCCGCCGTGTGCGCGACGCTCGCCCAGGCGGACATCAATGTCGGCGTCGTGGTGTCGGCCACCGGTCCCGCCGCATCGCTGGGCATTCCCGAGAAGAACACCATCGCGCTGCTGCCGACGACCATCGGCGGACAGAAGATCAACTACATCGTGCTCGACGACGCGTCGGATACGACGACGGCGGTCAAGAACACCCGCAAGCTCATCACCGAGGACAAGGTGGATGTCGTGGTCGGCTCGACCATCACGCCCAACTCGCTGGCCATGATCGACGTGGTGGCCGAGGGCGAGACGCCGATGATCTCCATGGCAGCCTCCTCGAAGATCGTCGATCCGGCGAACCCGAAGGTGAAGTGGGTGTTCAAAACGCCGCAGAACGACGTGCAGATGTCGACCGCCATCGTCGAGCACATGACCGCCCACGGCGTGAAGACCGTGGCCTTCATCGGCTTCTCCGACGCCTACGGCGAAGGCTGGTACAACGAATTCTCCAAGGTAGCCGAAGCGCGCAAGCTGTCGATCGTCGCCAACGAGCGCTACAACCGCGCCGACACCTCGGTGACCGGCCAGGTGCTGAAGATCATGGCCGCGAAGCCCGACGCCGTGCTGATCGCCGGTTCCGGCACGCCGGCCGCGCTGCCCCAGGTGGCGTTGATCGAACGCGGCTACAAGGGCAAGTTCTACCAGACGCACGGCGTCGCCAACAACGATTTCCTGCGCGTCGGCGGCAAGAACGTCGAAGGCACCTTCCTGCCGGCGGGTCCGGTGCTGGTGGCGGCGCAGCTGCCCGACAGCAATCCCGTCAAGAAGCCGGCGCTCGAGTACGTGACCAAGTACGAGAAGGCCTACGGCAAGGGCTCGGTCTCCACCTTCGGCGCCCATGCCTGGGATGCAGGCGTGCTGCTCACCAACGCCGTTCCGGCCGCGCTCAAGAAGGCGCAGCCCGGCAGCAAGGAATTCCGCGCCGCCTTGCGCGACGCGCTCGAGGGTCTGAAGAACGTCTCGATGTCGCACGGTGTGGCCAACATGTCGCCACAGGACCACCTCGGCTTCGATCAGCGCGCCCGCGTGATGGTGCGCATCGAGAACGGAGGCTGGAAGCTGCAGCAGTAAGGGAAAGGATTCACTGAGCAAGGGCGCCTGCGGGCGCCCTTGTTCGTTGTCGGAAACGCCATGGATTTGCAGATCGCTTTGTTGCTCGGCCAGGACGGCATCGTCAACGGTGCCGTCTATGCGCTGCTGGCGCTCGCGCTGGTGCTGGTCTTCGCGGTCACCCGCGTGATCTTCATCCCGCAGGGCGAGTTCGTCGCCTATGGGGCCCTGACGTTGGCCAGCTTCCAGGCCGGCAAGCTGCCGGGAACGGTCTGGCTGCTGCTTGGTCTGGGCGCGCTGGTGGCGCTGATCGACCTGGTCGCGGCCGTGCAGTCGAAGCGCTACCGGCGCATCCTGCCGGTGCTCGGCTGGAATCTGCTCTATCCCGCGCTCGTCTGGGTCGCCGCGCGCTTCGGTGCGCCGGAGGGCTGGCCGCTGGCGCTGCAGGTGCTGGGTGCAATGGCGATCGTGGTGCCGCTCGGTCCCATGGTCTATCGGCTCGCCTTTCAGCCGATCGCCGAAGCGAGCGTACTCGTCCTGCTGATCGTCTCGGTCGCCGTGCACATGACCCTCGTCGGCCTTGGCCTTCTGTTCTTCGGTGCCGAGGGATCGCGCACGGTGCCATTCTCGGATGCCAGCTTCGACATCGGCGGCCTCAACGTCAGCGGCCAGTCGTTGTGGGTGCTGGGTGCCAGCGCGGCGCTGATCGCCATCCTCTATTTCTTCTTCGAGCGCACGCTGTACGGCAAGGCGCTGCGCGCCACGGCGATCAACCGCACCGGCGCGCGCCTGATGGGCATCTCGACCACCATGGCGGGCAAGCTGTCCTTCCTGCTGGCGGTTGGCATCGGTGCGCTGTCCGGCATCCTGATCGCGCCGATCACCACGGTCTATTACGACACCGGCTTCCTGATCGGCCTCAAGGGCTTCGTCGGCGCGATCGTCGGCGGCCTCGCCAGCTATCCGATCGCGGCCGCGGGCGCC
The DNA here is from genome assembly GCA_036391735.1 of Rhodocyclaceae bacterium. Classification (GTDB taxonomy): domain Bacteria; phylum Pseudomonadota; class Gammaproteobacteria; order Burkholderiales; family Rhodocyclaceae; genus Nitricoxidireducens. Next base: position 6,716 of record DASVZI010000118.1, on the reverse strand, counting down.
GTGCTGGTCGGGCTGCTGGAGTCGTTTTCCTCCTTCTGGGCTTCGGCCTTCAAGGAAGTCATCGTGTTCACCCTGATTATTCCGGTGCTCGTCTGGCGCTCGCTGACGACCCACCACGTCGAGGAGGACGAGTAAGTGGGTCCTCGCCTCGTTCTCGGAGCCTTCCTGGCGTTCCTGGCCCTGGGGCCGTTCGTGCTGCCCGAGTTCTATGTCACGCTGCTCAACTACGTCGGACTCTCGAGCCTGGTGGCGCTCGGCCTGGTCCTGCTGACCGGCGTCGGCGGCCTGACGTCTTTCGGCCAGGCCGCTTTCGTCGGCCTCGGCGCCTATACCACCGCCTACCTGACCACCGCCCAGGATCTGCCGCCGCTGCTGGCGATCTTCGGCGGTTCGCCGTGGCTGGCGCTGATGGCCGGTTTGGCGATCACGGCGGCGGTCGCCTGGCTGCTCGGCGCGGTGACGCTCCGTCTTTCCGGGCACTACCTGCCGCTGGGAACGATCGCCTGGGGCATTTCGATCTACTTCCTGTTCGGCAATCTCGGCTTCCTCGGCGGCTTCACCGGCCTCACCGGCGTGCCGACGCTCGCGCTGTTCGGCTTCGAGTTGGGCGACAGCCATCACTTCTACTACCTGATCTGGATGGTCGTGCTGGCGGCGATCTGGCTGACGCGCAATTTGCTCGACTCGCGTGAGGGCAGGGCGATCCGGGCGCTACGCGGCGGCGTGCTGATGGCGGAATCGATGGGGGTGGACACCGGCCGCTCCAAGCTGGTTGTGTTCATCGTCGCCGCGCTGTTCGCCTGCGTCTCGGGCTGGCTCTACGCCCACCTGCAGCGCTTCGTCAATCCGACGCCCTTCGGCCTGCAGATCGGCATCGAATACCTGTTCATGGCCGTCATCGGCGGTGCGGCGCATGTCTGGGGCGCGATTGTCGGCGCAGGCCTCGTGACGCTGCTCAAGCAGTGGCTGCAGGACTGGCTGCCCGAGTTGCTCGGCACCGCCGGCAATTTCGAAATCGTTGTGTTCGGCCTGCTGATGATCCTGGTGCTGCACCGTGCGCGCGACGGCCTGTGGCCTCTGCTGGCGCGGCTCGTTCCGGGTCGGGCTCGCACGGATGCGGTGCCGCAAGCGGAGGCGCTGCCCCGGCGGACTCCGCCGGCGGCGGGCTGCGTGCTGCTGGAGGCGATCGACGTCGTCAAGGAATTCGGAGGACTGGTTGCGAACGACCGCATGAACATCACCGTGAAGGCCGGCGAGATCATGGCGCTGATCGGCCCAAACGGCGCGGGCAAGAGCACCATGTTCAATCTCGTGTCCGGGGTGACGGCGCCGACGTCCGGCGAGGTGCGCTACGGCGGCGAGCGCGTCGACGGAATGGAAGCCCGTGAGATCGCGCGGCGGGGCATGGGGCGCACCTTTCAGCACGTGCGGCTGCTGCCGACCATGACGGTCCTGGAGAACGTGGCCATCGGCGCGCATCTCCGCGGACATCGCGGAGTGGTGGCGGCGGCGTTGCACGCCGAGCGAGGCGAGGAAGCGCGGCTGTTGGCCGAGGCGGCGCGGCAGATCGAGCGCGTGGGTCTGGCGGAGCACATGTTCGCCCAGGCCGGTTCGCTCGCGCTGGGCAAGCAGCGCATCGTCGAAATCGCGCGGGCGCTGGCTGGGGATCCGAACCTGCTGCTGCTCGACGAGCCGGCGGCCGGGCTTCGCTACCTGGAGAAGCAGGCATTGGCCGAACTGCTGAGCAAGCTCAGGGCGGAAGGCATGGGCATCCTGCTGGTCGAGCACGACATGGATTTCGTCATGGGCCTGGCGGACCGCGTCGCGGTGATGGAATTCGGCAAGAAGATCGCCGAGGGGCTACCCGCCGAAGTGCAGAAGGACCCGGGCGTGATCGAAGCCTATTTGGGCGGGGTGGATTGATGGACCGGCCGATTCTCGAAGTCAGCGACTTGTGCGTCTCCTATGGCAAGGTGGAGGCGCTCCACCACGTCTCCATCAAAGCCTACCCGGGTCAGATCGTCACCGTGATCGGGCCGAACGGGGCCGGCAAGACGACGCTGCTCGGGGCAATCATGGGGCTGTTGCCGCACACCCGAGGCACGGTCGAATTCGGTGGGGAAGTGCTGCGCGAAATCGAGGTCGAGCGCATGGTGGCGGCGGGTGCTGGTCTGGTCCCCGAGAAGCGCGAGTTGTTCGGGGAGATGAGCGTCGAGGACAATTTGCTGCTGGGCGCGTTCATGCGGCGGCGCATGGGCTTTCGCGATGAGCGCGAAACCATGGAGCAGGTGTACTCGACCTTTCCTCGGCTCGGCGAGCGGCGCACACAACGGGCGAGCACGCTCTCGGGTGGCGAACGCCAGATGCTGGCCGTGGGGCGAGCGCTGATGGGCAAGCCGAAGCTGCTGCTGCTCGATGAGCCGAGTCTGGGGCTGGCGCCGCTGATCGTGCGAGAGATCTTCCACATCGTCTCTGCGCTCAAGAAGACGGGTGTGGCCGTGCTGCTGGTCGAGCAGAACGCTCGCGCGGCACTGCAGATCGCCGATTACGGCTATGTGCTCGAGACTGGGGAGATCGCCCTGGAGGGGTTGAGCGACGACCTTGAGGACGATCCGCGGGTCGTCGAGAGCTACCTCGGACTGGGCGGCGCGCATCAGTGATGCGGCGTGGGCCGCTTTATGGCCTGTTTCACGTGAAACACCTGAACTCTTGGGGTTGCCTGTTTCACGTGGAACAATCAGCGCCTTCCTGATTTAATTTCCATGACGACGAGCGTATGATTGCGCCTCTTTCGCGCAAGCCCGGCAATGCTATTTCCCACCCAGTCCAGTTTCGGCATAACCCCCGCTGCGCGGGCGTTAGCCTTCTCTGAAGCTCGTTGAACGGTTCGATGAAGTTTCCAGCTCGCTTTGACGTCATCGTGATCGGCGGAGGCCATGCCGGGACCGAGGCCGCGCTGGCCGCGGCGCGCAGCGGCGCGAATACGCTGCTGCTGACGCACAACATCGAGACGCTGGGCGCGATGTCCTGCAATCCCTCGATTGGCGGCATCGGCAAAGGTCACTTGGTGAAGGAGGTTGATGCGATGGGTGGCGCCATGGCCGCTGCCACGGACGAGGCTGGCATCCAGTTCCGCATCCTCAATGCTTCCAAGGGGCCGGCCGTGCGCGCGACGCGCGCCCAGGCCGACCGCTCTCTTTACAAGGCGTCCATTCGACGTCGGCTGGAGAACCAGCCGAACCTCACGCTGTTCCAGCAGGCGGCCGACGACTTGATGGTCGAGGGCGACCGCGTCACCGGCGTTGTCACCCAGTTGGGCATCCAATTCGAGGCGCCGGCCGTGGTGCTGACTGCCGGCACCTTTCTCAACGGCCTTGTGCATGTCGGTCTCGAAAACTACCGGGCCGGGCGTTTCGGCGATCCGCCCTCGATCTCGCTTGCCGCGCGCTTGCGTGAGTTGGCCTTGCCGGCGGGGCGCCTGAAAACCGGCACGCCGCCCCGGCTCGATGGCCGCACCATCGACTTTTCCGTGATGGAGCGCCAGCCGGGGGATGATCCGGTGCCGGTGTTCTCCTTCCTCGGGCGGCCGGAACAGCATCCGCGCCAGATTCCCTGCTGGATCACGCATACCAATGCCCGCACCCACGACATCATCCGCGCCGGGCTGGATCGCTCGCCGATGTTCACGGGCGTCATCGAGGGGGTGGGTCCGCGCTACTGCCCCTCGATCGAGGACAAGATCCACAAGTTCGCGGGCAAGGACAGCCACCAGGTCTTCATGGAGCCGGAGGGGCTGGATACCCACGAGATCTATCCGCAGGGGGTGTCGACCAGCCTGCCGTTCGACGTCCAACTCGCGCTGGTGCGCTCGATCCGTGGCTTGGAGAACGTCCATATCCTGCGGCCGGGCTACGCCATCGAATACGACTACTTTGACCCTCGCGGCCTCAAGTCCTCGCTCGAGACCAAGGCAATCTCCGGTCTGTTCTTCGCTGGCCAGATCAACGGCACCACCGGCTATGAGGAGGCTGCCGCCCAGGGGCTGCTGGCCGGGATCAATGCGGCACGCGCCACGCGCGGCGAGGCTCCCTGGAGTCCGCGCCGCGACGAGGCTTATCTCGGCGTGCTGGTCGACGACCTGATTACCCGTGGCGTCTCCGAGCCCTATCGGATGTTCACCAGCCGCGCCGAGTACCGCTTGAGTCTGCGCGAGGACAATGCCGACCTGCGCCTCACCGAGACCGGGCGCCGGCTCGGTTTGGTCGACGATCAGCGCTGGGAAGCCTTCAACCGCAAACGCGACGCCATCGCCCGCGAGGTCGAGCGGCTGCGCTCGGTCTGGATGAATCCTCGCCTGCTGCCCGAGGCGGACGCTGTCCGGGTGCTCGGCAAGCCCATGGAACGAGAGTACCGGCTGTTCGACCTGCTGCGCCGGCCGGATGTCACCTATGAATCCCTGCTGACTTTGCCTGGGGCGGGAGCGGGTGAAAGCGATCCCAAGGTGACCGAGCAGGTCGAGAACCAGGCCAAGTACTCCGGCTACATCGAGCGCCAGCAGGAGGAGGTCGCCAAGGCGCAGGAAGCGGAAGCGACGCGGCTGCCGGCCGACCTCGACTACGCGGACGTGCGCGGGCTGTCGATCGAAGTGCGTCAGCGCCTCGCCGAGCAGCGGCCGGAGACCATTGGCCAGGCGTCGCGCATGCAGGGGGTGACGCCGGCGGCGATTTCGCTGCTGCTGGTGCACCTGAAGAAACTCTCCAACCCGCCGGGAAAGAAGCGCGCATGAGCCCGGCGCAGATGCTCGCCTCGGGGGTGGATGCCCTCGCCTTGAAGCTGCCGGAAGGCGCGGCCGACAAGCTGCTCGCCTATCTGGCGCTGCTGGCCAAGTGGAATCGCATCTACAACCTCACCGCGGTGCGCGACGAGGCCGACATGGTCACCCATCATCTGCTCGACTCGCTGGCGGTGTTGCCGTATCTGGGCGACATCGGGCGTCTGGCCGACGTTGGCAGCGGTGCGGGCCTGCCGGGCATCGCACTGGCGATTGCGCGACCGGATCTGGAGATCGTTTCGGTCGAGGCCAGCCAGAAGAAGGCGGCCTTCCAGCAGCAGGCGAAGATCGAGCTGGGCTTGGGCAATTTCAGCGTGCATTGCGGCCGTGTCGAGGCGCTGGAGCCTGACCGGCCATTCGATGCCGTGATTTCCCGCGCCTTTTCCAGCCTCGCCTTGTTCGTGCGCCTGACCGATCGCCTGGTCGGCAGGGAAGGGCGGCTGCTGGCGATGAAGGGCATCGCGCCGGCCGACGAGATCGCGGCGCTGCCCGCGGGCTGGCGTGCCGCCGCGGTTCACCGCCTGGTCGTTCCCGGGCTTGCGGCACAAAGACATTTGATCGTTCTGGAGAGGGGCTGAAGTGCATATATTCGCCATTGCCAATCAGAAAGGCGGCGTCGGCAAGACGACCACCTCGGTGAATCTCGCCGCGGCGCTTGCCCAGCAGGGGCAGCGCACGCTGCTGGTCGACCTCGACCCGCAGGGCAATTCCACCATGGGAAGCGGCGTCGACAAGGGTGGGCTCAAGTGCTCGGTCTACCAGGTGCTGGTCGGCCTGGCTGGGCTCTCCGAAGCCAAGGCCCCTTCGCCGAGCGGCAACTTCGACGTCCTGCCGGCGAATCGCGATCTGGCGGGCGCCGAGATCGAAATGGTCGAACTCGATCGCCGCGAGTCGCGCCTCAAGGAAGCCCTGGCGGCGCACGCCGGCGATTATGACTTTGTCCTGATCGATTGCCCGCCGTCGCTGTCGCTGCTGACGCTCAACGGCCTGTGCGCCGCGCATGGCGTCATCATACCGATGCAATGCGAGTACTACGCGCTGGAAGGCCTGTCCGACCTGGTAAACACCATCAAGAAGGTGCACGCCAACATGAACCGCGACCTCAAGATCATCGGCCTGCTGCGCGTGATGTTCGATCCGCGCTCGACCCTCTCGAACCAGGTGTCGACGCAACTCGAGGAGCACTTCGGCGACAAGGTATTCAAGACGATGGTGCCGCGCAACGTGCGCCTTGCCGAGGCGCCCAGCTATGGCATGCCGGGCGTGGTCTTCGACAAGGCCAGCAAGGGCGCCCAAGCCTATCTCGCATTCGCCGCCGAGATGATCGAGCGGGTCAAGAACTGGAAGGAATGACATGACACCTCCGAAAATGAAGGGTCTCGGCCGCGGACTCGACGCGCTGCTGGCCGCCAATAACGCTCCGGAATCCCAACGCCAGGACAGCCTGCCGGTCAATGCCCTGCAGCCCGGCAAATACCAGCCGCGTACCCGCATGGATCCGGGCTCGCTGGAGGAGCTGGCGTCGTCGATCAAGGCGCAGGGCCTGATCCAGCCGATCTCGGTGCGGCCGATCGGCAAGGATCGCTACGAGATCATCGCCGGCGAGCGTCGCTGGCGCGCCTCGCAGATCGCCGGTCTCACCAGCGTACCGGTGCTGGTGCGCGAGATCCCCGACGACGCCGCGCTGGCGATGTCCCTCATCGAGAATATCCAGCGCGAGGATCTGAACCCGCTGGAAGAGGCAGCCGGCCTGCAGCGCCTGATCGATGAATTCGGCATGACGCACCAGCAGGCGGCCGATGCCGTCGGCCGCTCGCGCCCGGCCGCCTCGAACCTGCTGCGCCTGCTGCAGCTCGCCAAGCCGGCGCAGGACATGCTCATGGCC
>DASVZI010000117.1:0-17878 GCA_036391735.1 Rhodocyclaceae bacterium | reverse complement strand
CTCGCCCAGGCTTCCGGGATCAGCATCATCATGGCGTGGGCCAGCGAGTAGCCGCCCATCACGAGCAGTTCGAGCGCGTTGTCGAACGAGGCCGAATCGGACTGGCCGTCGACGATCAGCGGCCACAGCTTGTCGAGGTCGGCGCCCAGCTTCTTGGAGGCCATCGCCTTCTGGCGCGCCGCCATCCAATTGATGTTGCCGCGCAGCGTGTTGATCTCGCCGTTGTGCGCAATCATGCGGAACGGGTGCGCCAGGTCCCAGGTCGGGAAGGTATTGGTGGAGAAGCGCTGGTGCACCAGCGCCAGCGCCGAGACGACGCGCTCGTCGAGCAGGTCGACGTAGTACTCGCCGACCTGGTGCGCCAGCAGCAGACCCTTGTAGCCGATGGTGCGGGACGACAGGGTCGGGATGTAGAACTGGCGGCCGTCCGCGAGCTTCAGCCGGCGCACTTCGTGCTCGACGCGCTTGCGGATGACGAACAGCTTGCGCTCGAAGGCGTCCCCGTCGGGCGTATCGAGGCCGCGGCCGATGAAGACTTGCCGGATGACGGGCTCGGCATCCTTGGCGGCCTGCGCCAGGCCGCGATTATCGCGCGGCACGTCGCGCCAGCCGAGGAATTCCTGGCCCTCTTCGAAGACGATGCGCGCCACGGCCGATTCGCAGGCAGCGCGGCCATTGGCGGATTGCGGCAGGAACACGTTGCCGCAGGCGTAGGAACCGGTGCCCGGCAGCGTAATGCCGAGCTTGGCGGCTTCGGCACGGAGGAAGGCGTCGGGCAGCTGGATCAGGATGCCCGCGCCGTCGCCGAGCAGCGGATCGTAGCCCGTTGCGCCGCGGTGCGTCAGATTCTCGAGAATCTGCAAGCCCTGCTTGACGATCGCGTGGCTCTGGCGGTTTTTGATGTGAGCGACAAAGCCGACGCCACAGGCGTCGTGCTCGAAGGCGGGGTCATAGAGCCCCTGTCGCTGGGGTATGTCGAGCAGGTCCATCCTCATTCCTTCCGGTGCGCCTGCCGCGGCGGTCCCTGGCGGGACACGCGGCCGTCAAAAAAAGCCGGGGTGCGCGCTCCATCCCCGGCCTTTAGGAAAATCCTTTGGGCGAACGAGTGAATATACCTAGATTTGCCCCCGACTTCAATACGCTGCAATGCAGCACGATCAGACTAAAGGGATAGGGGCAGGGTTCAATCGGCCCGCGGGCCGAACAGCCGGACGTGCTCGCCGATGGCGTAGCGGTCGGTCATGCCGGCGATGTAGTCGGAGATGGCGCGGACACCGCGGGTCTCCAGGGCAGCGCGGGATTGGGCCGGCAGCAGGGAATCGTCGTCGCGATAGGCGGCAAACAGGTCCTCGATGATGCGACGCCCCCTATCGGTTTCACGCAACACCCGCTCGTGGCAGTAAAGGGTATCGCGCAGGAAGCGCTTGAGAGCCCGATTCTCCTCGTCCATCGCGCCGGTGAAGCCGATCAGGATTGGGGCGCGGTGCACTTCGGCGACCGTGCCGACGCCGGACGCCGCAATCCTCTGCGCCGATTCGGCGAGAAGATCGGTGACCAGCGCATCGATCATGCGGCGCACCGTTTCGTGCACCAGCCGTCGGTCTGCAATGCCCGGGAATTCGGCCCGCGCCTCCGCGGCATGGCGGGCAAACAGGCTCACCTGTTCCAGCTGGTGCATGTCGATCAGGCCCGCGCGCAGCCCGTCATCGATGTCGTGGTTGTTGTAGGCGATCTCATCGGCGAGGTTGCAGATCTGGGCCTCGAGCGACGGCCGCTCGCCGTTCAGGAAGCGCTTCCCGATCTCGCCGAGCTCACGGGCCTTCTGGAGCGGGCAATGCTTGAGGATGCCCTCGCGCGTCTCGAACATCAGGTTGAGGCCATCGAAGGCGCCGTAACGCTCCTCGAGGGCATCGACGATGCGCAGGCTCTGCAAATTGTGCTCGAAGCCGCCGTGATCCTTCATGCAGGCATCGAGCGCATCCTGGCCGGCATGCCCGAACGGCGTGTGGCCAAGGTCGTGCGCCAGGGCGATCGCTTCCGCGAGATCGTCGTTGAGGCGCAGCGCGCGCGCCACGCTGCGCGCCACCTGCGCGACCTCGATGGAGTGGGTGAGGCGTGTGCGGAAGAGGTCGCCTTCGTGATTCACGAACACCTGCGTCTTGTACTCGAGCCGACGGAAGGCCGTGGAGTGGACGATGCGATCGCGGTCGCGCTGGAACTCGCCGCGCGTTTTCGGCGGCGGTTCATGATGATGGCGCCCGCGCGATGCGGCGTCGCTGACCGCGTAAGGGGCGAGTTGGGGCACTAGGCGCTGCAGGCCTCGATGGCGGCCCGCACTTCGACGGCGGGCGCATCGCCATAGGTGATGGCCTGCCCGAGCGCGCGCAGCAGCACCAGGCGCAGCTTTCCGGCGATCACCTTCTTGTCGTGGCCCATGGTGTCGATGTAGCGGTCAGCGCCGAGATCGGGACCGGAAACAGGGAGACCGGCGCGCACCAGGATCTTCTTGATGCGATCCACGTCGTCCTGCGCGAGCCAACCGAGGCGGCGCGACAGTTCGGCCGCCATCACCGTTCCCGCCGCGACTGCTTCGCCATGCAGCCATGTGCCGTAGCCGAGTCCGGTCTCGATGGCATGGCCGAAGGTATGCCCGAGATTCAGCAGCGCGCGGCCCCCGTCTTTCGCCGTCTCCCGCTCGTCCCCGGCGACCACTTCGGCCTTGTTGGCGCACGAGCGCTCGATGGCGTACGACAACGCTGCGGCGTCGCGGGACATGAGCGCGTCCATGTTCCGCTCCAGCCATTCGAGGAAGGGCAGATCGCGGATGAGTCCATACTTGATGACTTCGGCGAGACCCGCCGAGAGCTCCCGATCGGGCAGGGTCGACAACGTGTCGGTGTCGGCGAGCACCAGGCGGGGCTGCCAGAACGCGCCCACCATGTTCTTGCCGCGCGGATGATTGATGCCGGTCTTGCCGCCTACAGAGGAATCGACCTGCGCCAGCAGCGTTGTCGGCACCTGCACGAAGGGCACGCCGCGCTGATAGCTGGCGGCCGCGAAGCCGGCAAGATCGCCGATGACGCCGCCGCCGAGGGCGATGACGGTCGTGCTGCGATCGCAGCGGTCGGCGAGCAGGGCATCGAAGATGGCGTTCAGGGTCTCCCAATTCTTGTGGCTTTCGCCGTCGGGCAGGATGATCGGCGTGACCGCCACGCCCGCGGCGCGCAGTCCGGCCGACAGCTTCTCGAGGTAGAGCGGCGCCACGACCTCGTTGCTGACGATGGCGACCCGCGGCGTGGCGAGTGCTTCGGCGACGAGCTGCCCGCGCTCCAGGAGGCCCGGACCGATGTGGATGGGATAGGCGCGTTCGCCCAGCGCGACCGTCAGGGTTCGCATCGTGCCTTGATCTCCGTTTCGACTTTCGCCACCAATTGCGTCACGCTCCCCCCTATCGCATCGATCACCACGTCCGCGATCTCGCGGTACAGCGGATCGCGAAGACGGAAAAGTTCCTCGAGCTTCGCGAGCGGGTCCGCGACGCGCAGCAGCGGCCGGTTGCGATCGTGTCGGGTGCGCTCGTAGAGCAGCGCCGGCGGCGCATTGAGGTAGATGACCAGCCCGCTGCTCGCAAGCACCCCGCGATTGCCCGGATCGAGCACCACGCCGCCGCCAGTCGCCAGCACCAGGTCGCTTTCGGTGGCGAGCTGCGCAATCACCTGGGCTTCGCGCTTGCGGAACCCCGCCTCGCCTTCGATCTCGAAAATGGTGGGAACACGCACGCCTGTGCGCGCCTCGATCTCATGGTCGGCGTCGACGAAGCGGCGTCCGAAGTGCTTCGCCAAATGCCTTCCGACGGTCGTCTTGCCCGCCCCCATCATGCCGATCAGGTATATGTTGCCGCATCGCTCCACGGCGGCGATTCTAGCAGCAGAAACGCCGAGGGCCGGCGAACCGGCCCTCGGCGTTCCTTTGCGACGGGACTATTTCAGCGAGAGGCTGTCCGCGACGATCTTCGGCGTGATGAAGACCAGCAGTTCAGTCCGGGCGTCGGATACCGACTTGTTCCGGAACAGCAGGCCGAGCACCGGGATGTCGCCGAACAGCGGGACCTTGTTGATCTGCTTCGACTCGATCTGCTCGAAGATGCCGCCGATGACGACCGTGCCGCCGTTGTCCACCAGCACATCCGTCTTGACGTGCTTGGTGTTGATCGGCACCGCGCCGGCGATCGCGTTCGCGTAGTCGGGCGCGTCCTTGTTGATGTCGAGCGTCATCATGACGCGTCCGTCCGGCGTGATGATCGGGGTGACCTTGAGCGACATGACGGCCTTCTGGAAGCTGACGCTGGTCGCCCCCGAACTGGAGGCCTGCAGATACGGCACCTGCACGCCCTGCTCGATCAGCGCCTCGACCTTGTCCGCGGTGAGGATGCGCGGGCTGGTGACCGTCTTCCCATTGCCGTCCGACTCCAGGGCCGTCAATTCGAGGTTGAGGAAGCGGGTCGCGGACTGGTTGAACAGGATCAGCGAGAGCGCGCCTGCCGTGGCAGTCGTGCCGGTGGTCGAAGCGGGCAGGTTGACGAAGGTCGAGTCCGTCATGAAGTTCGGGACGGTCGAAATCTGGCCGGTATGGTATCCGGTATCAGCCAGGCCGCCGCCGATCCTCGATTGAACGCGATTGCGGCCTGACCGTCCAACCGGGGATTCGTCATGGAACCCCAATCGCGCCCCGAGATTCTTCGCAAAATTCGAGGAGGCCTCGACGATCCGCGCCTCGATCAAAACCTGTCGCGACGGCACGTCGATCTGGGCAAGCATGCGGCGAATGTCCTCGAGGCGCGTCGCCGTATCGGTAACGAAAATCTTGTTGGATCGTTCGTCGATCACCGCGCTGCCTCGCTTGGAGAGCATCGAGGACTGCGCCTGCTGCCCTGCCGCCATGCCGGGCACGACTGCACCGCCACGCAGGAAGACCAAGACGGACTTGGCGCTGTGGTAATTGAGCTGGAAGGCTTCGGTACGGGTGGGCTCGAGATCCGCGATCTGCTGCCTCGACTCGAGCGCAAGCTTTTCCTTCGCCGCCAGTTCATCGCGCGGCGCGATCCAGATCACGTTGCCGTTCTTGCGCATATCGAGACCGCGCGTATTCAGGATGATGTCCAGGGCCTGATCCCACGGCACGTCCTTGAGGCGAAGCGTCAGGGATCCCGTCACCGAGTCGCTGACCACGATGTTGAGGTTGGTGAAATCCGAGATCACCTGGAGTACCGAGCGGACTTCCACGTTCTGGAAGTTGAGCGACAGTTTTTCACCCTGGTAGCCGCCGCGCGTTCCCTGCACCAGCTTGTTCGGATCCTCGACGATGCGCCGCACCTCGATGACGAACTGATTGTCGCTTTGGTATGCGTTGTATTCCCACAGGCCCGTGGGCGTGATGACCATGCGGACGTTGTCGCCCTGGCTCATCGTATTGACGGTCGTCACCGGCGTGGCGAAGTCGGTGACATCGAGCCGGCGCCGCAGATTCTCAGGAAGCGCCACCTTCGAAAGGTCCACGACCAGCGAGGTGCCCTGTTGCCGGATATCGATGCCGATGCCCGGGTCGGAGAGATCGACGACAATGAGGCCCTCGCCGTCCTTGCCACGGCGGAAAGTGACGTCTCGCACGCTTTGCGCGGCCGCATCCGGCTTGGCTTCCGCAAAATGCGCCGGCGCGGGGCTGGCCTGCACCTGGCTGGTACCCCCCGGGAGGAAGCTGATGAACAGCGCATTGCCGTCGACGCGCGTCTCGAACGGAACGTTGCGGCGGAGGTTCACCACCATCCGCGTGCGATCCGCCACTTGCACGATGTTGACGCTGCGGAGGTCGCCCTCGCCGATCTGCTGCACGGAGCGGCCCAGCCCATTTCCCGTCGCCGGGAAATCGAAGGCCACGCGTGCCGGGTTGGCGATGCTGAAGCTCGCAGGCGCAGCCGCCAGCGGTTCGCGCAGGGTGATCTTCAGGACGGTGGTGTCGCCCTGCTTCGTCACCTGCAGGTTGTCGATGCTATTGGCGGGCGGCGGCGCATCCGTTGTCGCGGGCGCTTGCGCCCAGGTCGCTCCAGTAAGCCCGAGGATGGCGGCACAGGCGACCAGCCGCTTCACGACGACAAGCATGTTCTTCATTTCTTTTCCCCTTGGACCATCTCGACGACGGTCTCGCGTTCGACCCAATCACCGGATGCATCCTGCACGAGTTCCTTGAGCACCAGCCTGCCTTCGTCCAGGCTGGACGAAGATTGAATGTCGGTCACCATGCCGAAGTCCTGGCCCATGTAGTTGCCGACCTTGACTCGATAGATGCGGTTGTCCGCTGTGACCACCGCATAAAGGAGCTTGGCGTCGCGGATCAGGCCCACGAACTTGATGGCATCGAGCGGATAGCGCTCGAGTTCCTCCTTGCGGCGATCGAAGTCGGGCTTGATGCCCCCTCCACCGGTCTTGCGGCTGGGTTCGATCTTGGAGGACCGGAACGGATCGGGCAGGTCGCCCGGTTCGTACGAGACGACCGGGAACGGCTTGACTTCCGGAAGCGGAGGAACGTGCCCGTGCAAGTCCTTCGACGCTTCCCGCATCCATTCCTTGATGTCGGAGTGCTCTTCACCCGCGCACGCGACCAACAGCAGGGGTGCCAGCGCGATCAGCCAGTAGCGTCTCATTTCTTCGCCCCCTTGGCTGCCGCCTTCTGCTTGGCGATCTCTTCATCGTCCAGGTAGCGGAATGTCTTGGCCGTCGTCGAAAGCATGAGCGAGCCTTTTTGGCCGGGTGCTTCCATCACCTCGATGTCGTTCAGGGTGACGATGCGCGGCATCTTGGCGATGTCCCCGGCAAAGGCGCCGAGGTCATGGTAGGAACCGATCAGCTTCACCGTAATCGGCAACTCCGCATAGAACCCCTTCATCACTTCGGCGCCGGGCTTGAAGAGTTCGAACTGCAGTCCGCGGCCCAGGCCGGCCTGGTTGACGTCCACCAACAGGGACTCCATCTCGGACTTGTTCGGAAGCTGCTTGAGCAGGACGCCGAAGGAACGGTCCATTTCGGCCAACTGGCGCCGATACTCATCGAGGTTGACGGCCTGCTTCTTCTTGCCGAGCCACTCGTCCTTCAGGCGGGTCTCTTCGGCCTGCTTGCCATCGAGTTCCTCGAGTTGTCCGCGCCACCCGAGCCACCACGCGCCCAGCAGCAGCAGAAGGAACAATCCGCCGAGGATGAGGATGCGCGGGATCAGCGGCCATTGGCCGGGGTCCTTGGGATCCAGGGTGCGGAACTCTTCGGCAACCTGCTGGAAGTTGATTGCCGGCATGCTGATCTTGGGAGCGCTCACGATGCAGTCCCCTTGGCTGGCGCAGGCTTCTTCGCCCCCTTGTCGTCCTCGGTGGTCTGCCGGGTGATGCTGACGTTCAGGTTGAACTCGGAAAGCCGGCGGTTGCCGACCGTCGCGGCCTTGATTTCGACCAGATCGGGATGTTCAGTCACCGGCGAGGCTTCCAGGTTGCGCATCAGGGTCGACACGCGCGCATTCGACTGTGCGTAGCCCACCAGGTTGATCCTGCTGCCGGTCTGCTTGATGGACTTCAGGTAGACGCCGTCGGGCACTTCGCGCACGAGTTCGTTGAATAGGTGCACCGTCTCCGTCCGATTCGCCTGCAGCGACTCGATGATGCGCTTGCGCGACAGCAGGGAGTCGGTCTGTTCCTTGAGTCGCTGGATTTCCTTGATGTCCTTGTCGAGTGCCGCGATCTCGGACTTGAGGAAGGCGTTCTTGCTGTCCTGGGCGCTGATGTAGGTGTTGATGGCGCCATAGCCGAGGAACCAGATGCCGGCCGCCGCCACGGCGATCGCCCCTGCCAGAGCATAGAACTGCTGGCGCCTGGCCTTGCGCCGCTCTTCGCGCCAAGGCAGTAGATTGACGCGGATCACAGGTCGAACCTCCGCAAGGCAAGACCGCACGCGACCATCAGCGACGGAGCGTCGGCGGCAAGTTGCTTGGCTTTGATCTTGGACGACTGCCCCATCCCGGCGAACGGATTGGCCGTCAAAGTCTCCACCTGGGTGCGTTCCGCCACGACCTCGACGACGCCCGGCAGGATGGCGCAACCGCCGCTCAGGACGATGCGGTCGATCTTGTTGAACGGCGTGGAGGTGAAGAAGAACTGCATCGCCCGCGAAACTTCGAGGCTGAGGCTCTCGAGGAACGGGTGCAGGATCTCGCCTTCGTAATTCTCGGGCAACGCCTGCGTCCGCTTGGCGGTTTCCGCCTCTTCGAAGCTCATGCCGTAGGCGCGCATGATCTCGTGCGTGAGCTGCGAACCGCCGAACGCCTGCTCGCGAGCGTACACGGGCTGGTCGTTCTTCATGATCGTGACGTTCATCACGTTCGATCCGATGTCGACGATGGCGATGACAAGGTCGCGCCCTCCGCCCGGCAGGCGCTTTTCGACCAGTTCGAACGCCGCCTGTGCCGCGTAGGATTCGACGTCCATCACCAGCGGCTTGAGGTTGGCGGCCTCGGCCGCGGCCACGCGGTCCTCGACCTTTTCCTTGCGCGACGCCGCAATCAATACCTCGACGTCATCAGGGCCGGAAGGCGCCGGGCCGATCTTCTGGAAATCGAGATTGACTTCGTCGAGCGCGAACGGAATGTATTGGTTGGCCTCGGTCTCGACCTGGACCTCCATCTCCTGCTCGGAGAGCCGGGCGGGAAGGATGATCTTCTTGGTGATGACGGCCGCCGTAGGCAGGGCCAGCGCCACGTACTTGGTGGACGTATGCAATCGCTTCCAGCAACGCTCGAGGGTTTCGCTCGTCGCCTCAAGATTGGCAATGTTGCCATCCACCACCGCGTCCTTCGGCAAGGGCTCGACCGCGTAGTGCTCGATCCGATAGCCGCCATTTCCGCTGTCGGCCAGTTCCACCATCTTGACGGCAAAGGAACTGATATCGACGCCAATCAGCGGGCGTGCCTTGGGATTAAAGATCGACAGATCAATCTGCAAGTGTTTTCCCTTTTAGAAACTTCAGGTTAGGGACACTACGGATACTTTACTTTAAATGCTAACAGCAACTATATCGGCTGTAAAGCCTAATTATTGAGCGCAGGCATCGCAAACGTCGTGTGCGCACGACAGAACGGGGTCCCGGCCCTCCCGATATAATGGCCGCCCATTTCAGGCTTACGACTCCCCGTGCCCTTCCAAATGCGTTGGCTACTCATTCCGGTCACCCTCGTGGTCGGGCTTGCCCTCATGGCGGTCGCCCTGGCGGGCATCGTCTTCGTCCTTGCCTATCCCCAACTGCCGTCGCTCGAAGCGCTTACCGATTACCGTCCCAAGATCCCGCTGCGCATCTACAGCGCCGACAACCGCCTGATCGGCGAATTCGGCGAGGAGCGCCGCGACTTCGTCCGCATCCAGGACGTGCCTGCCGTCATGAAGAACGCCATCCTCGCCGCCGAGGACGAGCGCTTCTACCAGCATTCCGGCATCGACACGCTGGGCGTGTTGCGCGCAGCCTATTCCAATTTCGTCAGTGGTGGCAAGCGGCAGGGTGCGTCGACCATCACCATGCAGGTCGCGCGCAACTTCTTCCTGTCCCGTGAAAAGACCTTGACCCGCAAGGTCTATGAAGCCCTGCTGGCGTTCAAGATCGAGCACAACCTGGCCAAGGACGACATCCTGCAGATCTACCTCAACCAGATCTATCTGGGACAGCGCGCCTACGGCTTCTCGGCCGCGGCCCAGATCTACTTCGGCAAACGGCTCAAGGACATCGACGTGGCCGAAGCGGCCATGCTCGCCGGCCTGCCCAAGGGCCCCTCGACCTTCAATCCCGTCGCCAATCCGAAGCGGGCCCGCCAGCGCCAGATGTACGTGCTCGGCCGCATGCGGGAGCTGGGCTTCATCGACGACAAGCAGTATGCGGCCGCCCAGAAGGAGCAGCTGCGCATCAAGTACGACATCAACGACTTCGGGGTGCACGCCGACTACGTGGCGGAGATGGCCCGGCAGATCGCCGCCGAAAAATTCCCCGAGGAGCTCTACACCAGCGGCCTGCGCGTCTATACGACGATCAACAGCGCCGACCAGGAAGCAGCCTACGTCAGTCTGCGGCGCGGCGTCATGGAATACGACCGTCGCCATGGCTACCGTGGCGCCGAGGCCTATGTGGACATGGGCGACGTCAAGAAGGACGACGACGAGGAACTCGAGGACCTCGTGCAGGAGTTCGACGACGCCGACGATCTGAGGGCCGCCATCGTCTTGTCGGCCGATCCCAAGCAAGTACGGGCTTACCTGCGCGGCGGCGAGATCGTCACGCTGTCGGGTGAGGCGCTGAAATTCGCCGCGCGCATGCTCGATGACAAGGCGCCCGCCAACAAGCGCCTGCGGCGTGGCGCCGTGATCCGCCTACAGAAGGGCGACAAGGACTGGCAGATCGTCCAGTTGCCCGACGTCGAGGCCGCCTTCGTCGCAGCCAGCCCCATCGACGGCGGCATCCGCGCCCTGGTCGGCGGCTTCGACTTCAACCGCAACAAGTTCAATCACGTCACCCAGGCCTGGCGCCAGCCCGGTTCCAGCTTCAAGCCGTTCATCTATTCGGCGGCGCTGGAAAAGGGCTATTCGCCGGCCTCCGTCATCGAGGATGCGCCGATCACCATTTCGGCGGCCGAGACCGGCAGCATCGCCTGGGAGCCGCACAACTACGACGGCAAGTACGAAGGGCCGATGAGCATGCGCACCGCGCTCGCGAAATCGAAGAACATGGTGTCCATCCGCATCCTGCGGTCGATCGGCACCCAGTACGCCCAGGACTATGTGACGCGCTTCGGCTACGACGCCGAGAAGCACCCGCCCTACCTGACCATGGCGCTCGGCGCCGGCTCGGTGACGCCGTGGCAGCATCTCGCCGCCTACTCCGTCTTCGCCAACGGCGGCTACAAGATCGAGCCGTATGTAGTCAAGCAGATCGTCGATGCCTCGGGGCGCGTGCTCGCCGAGGCGCAGCCCGGCGTGGCGGGCGACGAGTCGCTGCGGGTCATCGACGCCCGCAATGCCTACCTAATGGACAGCATGCTGCACGACGTCGCGCGGCGCGGCACAGGCGCGCGCGCCGATGCCACCCTCAAGCGCTACGATCTGGCCGGCAAGACCGGCACCACGAACGACTACGTCGACGCTTGGTTCTGCGGCTACCAGCCGACCATCGTCGGCATTGCCTGGATCGGCTTCGACCAGCCGAAGAAGCTCGGCAACGGCGAGACGGGCGGCTCCGCCGCGCTGCCGATCTGGATCGGCTTCATGGAGAAGGCGCTGAAGGGCGTGCCCGAGAGCTACATGGAGATGCCGACCGGCCTCGTTTCCGTCAGTGCCAGCGACCCGGGCGGAAAGGGTCCGGGCCACGAGCTCGTGTACAAGGAACACCTGCCGCCGCCCGACGAGGGTTCAACCGAGGCTCCCGCTCCGGATGCCAACCAGGTACCGCGCATCGTCGTTCCGCCGGCGGACGCCAAGCCGGCCGAGAAGCCTCAGCAGGCTCCGGCGCCGGTGCAGGATGCCAAGGCGAAGCCGGTAGTCATCGAGAAGACCGACAAGAAGCCTTAGCGCAGCTCGACCGGCTCGCCCGCCTGCTCGCTGGCGCAGCGGGACAAGACGTCCATCAGTTCGGCGCCGTCGCGGGTCCCGATCCAGCGGTCGTCCTCGCATCTGAAATGGTAGCCGCCGGAGCGCGCCGCCAGCCAGATCTCGCGCGCCGCGCCGTGGCGGTTCACGATGATCTTGCTGCCGTCGGCGAACTCGATTTCGATGACGCCACCCGGCTGGATCTCATAGTCGATGTCGGCAGCGCAGTCGTCGAGGGCTGCCTCAACGCGCGCCAGCGCCGCATCCGCCCGCTGATTGAATTCCCGCTCGTCCAAAATGGCCTCCATGATAGGATTCCGGCTTTATCGGAATCCCGACATGCGCCGTCTTTCAATGATTCTCGCGGCCATGGTGGCAGCCGCCTGCGGCACAAAGGGGCCGCTCACCCTGCCGCCGAAAGCGCCGCCCGCCGCGGCCAAGCCCGCAAGCCAGCCCGCGCCGACCCCGGCCGCTCCTGCCGCCGATGATAGCAGCACGCCCGGAAGCGGGGCCCGCAAGTGAGCGCCTTCAGCCGCAGCAACGGCGTGCTCTACGCCGAGGATGTCCCGCTTCCCGACGTCGCGGCGCGTTTCGGCACGCCGTGCTACGTGTACTCCCTCCGCCAGCTGCGAGAGGCCTTCGGGGCCTACCGCGATGCACTGGCAGGACGGGACGCAACCATCTGCTACGCAGTCAAGGCCAACTCGAACCTTGCCGTCCTCAACGCCTTCGCACGGCTCGGTGCCGGATTCGACATCGTCTCGGGCGGTGAGCTCGCGCGCGTCATCGCCGCCGGCGGCGATCCCGGCAAAATAGTCTTCTCCGGCGTGGGCAAGGCGGCCGAGGAAATCCGGGCCGCGCTCGAAGCGGGCATCTACTGCTTCAACGTCGAATCGGCGGCCGAACTCGATCGCATCAATGCGGTGGCCGGCCAGCTCGGCGTGACTGCGCCGATCGCCTTCCGCGTCAATCCGGACGTCGATCCCAAAACCCACCCCTACATCTCCACCGGCCTCAAGACCAGCAAGTTCGGGGTTTCCTACGCGGAAGCGCTGCCGCTGTACCGCCGCGCGCGCAAGCTGCCCAACCTCGAGATCCGCGGCATCGCCTGTCACATCGGCTCGCAGTTGCTCGATCCGGCTCCGGCCGCCGAAGCCGCCGCAAAGCTGCTGGCGCTCGTCGATGCCCTGGCCGCCGAGGAGATCGTCCTGCAGCACATCGATATCGGCGGCGGCGCCGGCATCACCTACCGCGACGAGCAGGCTCCTGCCGTCGCCGACTACCTGGCGCCGACGCTGAAGGTTCTGGAGGGCCGCACCGAGCGCCTGCTGCTCGAACCCGGCCGCTCCATGGTGGGCAACGCCGGCGTCCTGCTGACCCGCGTCGAATACCTGAAGCACGCGGCCGAGAAGAACTTCGCCGTCGTCGACGCCGCCATGAACGACCTGGCGCGGCCTGCGCTCTACGATGCCTGGCACGACATCCAGGCGGTGGCGAGGCGCGTCGTCCAGTTGGGCCCCTACGACATCCTGCCGACCTACGACATCGTGGGTCCGGTCTGCGAATCGGGCGACTTCCTCGGCCACGAACGGCAACTCGACCTCCGCGAAGGAGACGTCCTCGCGGTCATGTCCGCCGGCGCCTACGGCATGGCCATGAGTTCGAACTACAACACGCGTCCGCGCGCCGCCGAAGTGATCGTGGACGGCGACCGGATGCACCTCGTGCGCCGCCGCGAGACCGTCACCGAATTGTTCGAATCGGAGTCCTTGTTGCCGTGAGAGCCCGCGCCGTCGGCGTCCTGCTCCTGCTGCTGCTCGCCGCCGCCGGCATCGCGTACCGATACCTTCCTGCCGCCCCCCCGGGCGGCGCCCCGGCCCCGCGCGTTGTCCCCGTCGCCGCTGCCGAGGCCACGCTCGGCGACCTGCCATTGCGCCTCGACGTCATCGGGCGGGCCGAAGCCTACGATTCCGTCACCCTGCGTGCCCGGGTGGACGGCCAGGTCGCCGCCGTCGCGTACACGGAAGGCCAGCACGTCGCTTCCGGCACCGTACTGGTACGCCTCGATCCCGCCGATTTCGCCGCCCGCCTGCGCCAGAGCGAGGCCAACCTCGCGCGCGACCAGGCCCAACTCGCCAAGGCGCGGCAGGACGTCGAGCGCTACATCGCGCTCAAGGCCAAAGGCTTCGTCTCGGAGGAGAAGGTCGGCGAAGTGAGGACGGCGGCGGCGGCGCAGGAAAGCGCGGTCAAGGCCGACGAGGCCGCCGTCGACCTGGCGCGCCTGCAACTCGATTACGCGACCATCCGAGCGCCGATCGCCGGCATCGTCGGCGCCCGGCTCGTCTCGCCGGGCGCCGCCGTAAAGGTGAACGATACCGCGCTAGCCGTCGTCAACAGGGTCAAGCCGCTTTACGCCAGCTTCGCGGTACCCGAGAAGTACCTGCCGCGACTCCAGGCCGGCATGCGCGGCGGCTCGCTAAAGGTCGCCGTCACCGTCCCGGGCAGCGACGCACCTGCACGCGAGGCACAGGCGCGCTTCCTCGACAATGCCGTGGACGCGGCGACCGGCACCATCATGATGAAAGCGGTGCTGCCCAACGACGACGAGGCGCTCACCCCCGGACAGTTTCTCAACGTGAGCATCGCCGTCGACGTCCTGCGCGACACCGTGTTGATACCCGCCGAAGCCGTGCAGCAGGGCCAGGACAGCGCCTTCGTGTTCGTCGTCGACGCCAGCGGGGCAGCGCAGCCGCGCAAGATCGCGGTCGCCTCCGTGCAGCGCGGCACGGCGGCTATCGCCCGAGGGCTGCAGCCCGGCGAGACGGTCGTCACCGACGGCCAACTGCGGCTGACGGCCGGGGCCAAAGTGCAGGTCAAGCAGCCCTCCGCGCCGGCAGCGCCGACCCAGACGGCCGACAGCGAGCCAGCGTCGCGGAAGAACTGATCCGTGCAACTCCCTGAGGTCTGCATCCGCCGACCGGTGATGACCACGCTGCTGATGGCGGCCTTCCTCGTTTTCGGCGCCATCGCCTACCGCTTCCTGCCGGTCTCGGAACTGCCCAACGTCGATTTCCCCACCATCGCGGTCAGCGCGAGCCTGCCGGGCGCTTCGCCCGAAACCATGGCGGCGGCCGTCGCGACGCCGCTGGAGGGCCAGTTCTCGACCATCGCCGGCCTCGACTCGATGACCTCGGTCAATGCCCAGGGCGCCAGCACCATTACATTGCAGTTCGCGCTCGATCGCAGCATCGACGCGGCCGCCCAGGACGTGCAATCGGCCATCGCCGCGGCGCAGCGCAAGCTTCCGGCCGACATGCCGACGCCGCCGTCGTTCCGCAAGGTCAATCCGGCCGACTTCCCGATCTTCTACATCGCGATGTATTCGGAGACGCTGCCGACGCACGTCGTCGACGATTACGCCGAGACACAGCTGGCACAGCGTCTCTCCACCATCCCCGGCGTCGCCCAGGTGCAGGTGTACGGTTCCCAGAAGTTCGCGGTGCGCATCCAGGCCGATCCCGGCCAACTCGCCTCGCGCGGACTGGGCATCGACGAACTGCAGCAGGCAATCGCCGGCGCCAACGTGAACCAGCCGATCGGCATCCTCGACGGCGCGCGCCAGGCCTTCGCGCTCAAGGCCAACGACCAGCTGCCAAACGCCGGCAGCTACCGGCGCCTGACCGTCGCCTGGCGCAATGGCAACCCGGTGCGTCTCGAGGAGGTCGCCAACGCAGTCGACAGCGTGGAGAACGCCCGCGTCGCCGCATGGTTCAACGACCACCGCACCATCATCCTGGCCGTCATGCGCCAGCCGGGCTCGAATACGGTCGAGACGGTCGGGGCCATCAAGCGCGTGCTGCCGGCCTTCCAGGCCACCCTGCCCGCCTCGATCGAGCTCAAGGTGCTCTACGACCGCAGCGTCTCGATCCGCGACGCCATCGACGACGTGCAGTTCACCCTCGTGCTGGCCGGCTTCCTCGTCATCCTGGTGATTCTGCTGTTCCTGCGCAACCTCTCGGCCACGGTCATCCCCAGCCTGGCGCTGCCGATCTCGGTGGTCGGCACCTTCGCGGCGATGTACGCGCTCGGCTACAGCCTCGACAACCTCTCGCTGCTCGCTTTGACGCTGTCGGTCGGCTTCGTTGTCGACGACGCCATCGTGATGCTGGAGAACATCGTGCGGCACATCGAGAACGGCGAGACGCCGTTCCAGGCCGCCATCCGGGGCAGCCGCGAGATCGGCTTCACGATCATCTCCATGACGCTGTCGCTCACCGCCGTTTTCATCCCGGTGCTGTTCATGGGCGGCATCGTCGGCCGGCTGCTGCACGAGTTCGCCGTCACCATCTGCGCCGCCATCCTGGTCTCCGGCCTGGTCTCGCTGACGCTCACGCCGATGCTCTGCAGCCGCTACCTGCGCCACGAGAACCGCGCCCATCACAGCCGCATCTACGAGGCATTCGAAGCCTTCTTCGACGCGACCCTGGCCGGCTACGAAAGGTCGCTGAACTGGACCATGAGCCATGCGCGTACCGTGATCGGCATCTTCGTCCTGACGCTGGCCGCCAGCGTCGCGCTGTTCGCCGCGATCTCCAAGGACTTCCTGCCCAGCGGCGACAGCGGGCAGATCATCGCCTCCACCGAGGGGCCGCAGGATGCGTCTTTCGCAGCGATGGTGCAGCGCCAGCGCGCCGTCGCAGAGGTCATCGCCAAGGATCCTTCGGTCCAGTCGATCCTCTCCTTCGTCGGCGCATCCGGGCCGCGTCCCACCACCAATTCCGGCACCGTGGTCATCAACCTCAAGCCGCGCGCCGAGCGCGGCGAGAAGCCGGACCAGATCATCGCGCGGCTGCGCCCCCAGGTGGCGGCCGTGCCGGGCATCCAGGTCTTCATGCAGAACCCGCCGCCGATCCGCATCGGCGGCATGGTGACCGGCGGGCAATTCCAGTACACGCTCCAGGACGCCAACCTCGAGGAGCTCTATCACTGGAACGGCGTGCTGCTCGACCGGCTGCGCAAGCTCCCCGGCCTCGTCGACGTGAACACCAACCTCAAGAACCAGAGCCCGACGATCGCCCTCGAAGTCGATCGCGACAAACTGGCACCGCTCGGGCTGACCTTCGGCCAGGTCGAGGACGCACTGCAGAGCGCGTTCAGCACGCGCCAGATCTCCACCATCTACGGCGCCGCGGCGCAGTACCAGGTCATTCTCGAACTCGCGCCGGAATTCCAGGCCGACCCGGCCGCCCTGTCGAAGATCTACGTACGCTCGGCCAGCGGCAAGTTGGTACCGGTCGACACCGTCGCGCACATCAGCCGCGGGACCCAGGCGCTGACGGTCAACCACCAGGGCCAGCTGCCTTCGGTGACGCTGTCGTTCAATCTGCTGCCCGGCTACTCGCTGGGCGACGCCGTCGCCGAGGTGCGCCGCATGGAGCGCGAGATGAACCTGCCGGTGTCGCTGAGCACCAGCCTGCAGGGCACGGCGCAAGCCTTCGAATCCTCGCTCAAGGGCCTGGGCATCCTGCTGCTCATCGCAGTGCTGGTGGTGTACCTGGTGCTCGGCGTGCTCTACGAGAGCTTCATACACCCGCTCACCATCCTCTCCGGCCTGCCCGCAGCCGGCATGGGCGCCCTGCTGACGCTGCTGATCTTCAAGGTGGACCTGAGTCTCTATGCCTTCGTCGGCGTCATCATGCTGATCGGCATCGTGAAGAAGAACGCCATCATGATGATCGACTTCGCGCTGGAGCGTCAGCGCAAGGAGGGCATGGCGCCGCGCGATGCCATCTTCCAGGCCTGCGTGATCCGCTTCCGCCCGATCATGATGACCACCATGGCGGCGTTGGTGGGCACGCTGCCGATCGCGGTTGGGTGGGGGGCTGGCTCCGAGGTTCGGCGTCCTTTGGGTTTGGCCGTGGTGGGAGGACTGCTGCTATCGCAGTTGCTGACGCTGTATTTGACGCCGACGATCTATCTCTACCTGGACAAGGTGGCTGCTCGGTTCGGACGTTCTAAGGAAGTTGTTCCGGTGCAGTAGCCGGCTGGAGACCCGCTCGAGGGCGACGGGGGTGTGCCGGCGCTTCGTGTCCCCCGGCCCGGATGAGGCAAAGGCCCGGGCCTCCTCCTTTACCTACGCGCCGGCACACCCCCGCCCCCCTCGGCTAGATGCTTTTGCCCTCGGGTGGCTGCCACGGTTCCTGGCCGGTGGGGTGCCCTGCT
>DASVZI010000116.1:0-2920 GCA_036391735.1 Rhodocyclaceae bacterium | reverse complement strand
TACACTCGGCCGACTTCAAACGCCGGTCCGACACCCTTGCACATCGAAAAGAGCCGGATTTTAGCGCAACTGCAGGCCTACCGCGCAGCCAAGCCCGGGCAGTTCTGGGGCACGCTGGGCATCATCGGCGTCTCGCTGTTCAGCGTCGTCGCCGCCTTCGGCACCGCGCCGACGGTGCAGGAAATCCAGAGCTTCCAGCAGACCCTCGTCGAGCCCCTCGCGGTTCCCCAGTCGGCGGTGATCGACGATTCCCGCGAGACCTTCGTGCGCGAAGAGCGCGTCCAGCGCGGCGACACGCTGGGGGCCCTGCTGTCGCGTCTTGGCGTCGACGACGAGGACGCCGCGGCATTCCTGCGCGACAGCCGCGATGCGCAGGCGATCTTCCGCCAGCTGAGCCCCGGCAAGAACGTCACCGCGCGCGTCGCCACCGACGGCGATCTGCAGCAACTGGTGTTCCCGCTGAACGGCGCAAAGGACCTCGCGCTGACGGTCGATCGCGAGGGCGACAAGTTCCGCGTCACCGAGCAGCCGCTGCAGCTGGAAACCCGGGTACTGATGAAGTCGGCCGAGATCCGCTACTCGCTGTTCGGCGCCACCGACGCGGCCGGGATGCCCGACAGCGTCGCCACCAGCCTGGCCGACATCTTCGGCGGCGACATCGATTTCCATCGCGACCTGCGCAAGGGCGACCACTTCTCGGTGATCTACGAAGGCGTCTACTACCTCGGACGGCTGGTGCGCACCGGCCGCATCCTTGCGGCCGAGTTCGTCAATGGCGGCAAGACCTATCAGGCGGTCTGGTTCCAGGGCGCCGACGGCCAGGGCGGCTACTACACGCCCGATGGCAAGAACATCCGCAAGGCCTTCCTGCGCTCGCCGCTGGAGTTCTCGCGGATCACCTCGGGCTTCAGCCTGTCGCGCTTCCATCCGATCCTGCAGAAATGGCGTGCCCATACCGGCATCGACTACGGCGCACCGGTCGGCACGCGCGTCAAGGCCACCGGCGACGGCGTCGTCGATTTCGTCGGCAGGCAGGGCGGCTACGGCAACGTCGTGATCCTGCGTCACCAGGGTCGCTACACCACCGTGTATGGCCACCTGTCGGGTTTCGCACCCGGCATCCGCATGGGCGCGCGGGTCTCGCAGGGGGATGTGATCGCCTACGTGGGCGCGACCGGCCTCGCCACCGGGCCGCATCTGCACTACGAATTCCGCGTCGACGGCGTCTTCCGCAATCCCCTGACCATCGCGCTGCCGAGCGCGCCGCCGCTGGCGCCGAACCAGATCGCGCAGTTCCGCACGCTGGCGCAGAAGGAGATGGCCAGCATCGACATGCTGCGCGGGACCAACGTCGCCTCGCTCGACTGAGCGCTCCATGCCCGCGGGTCTTTTCATCGGGCTGATGTCGGGCACGAGCCTCGACGGCGTCGACGCCGCCCT
This sequence comes from Rhodocyclaceae bacterium, assembly GCA_036391735.1. GTDB lineage: Bacteria > Pseudomonadota > Gammaproteobacteria > Burkholderiales > Rhodocyclaceae > Nitricoxidireducens. The sequence goes on along the minus strand of DASVZI010000116.1, from coordinate 1,480 downwards.
GGTCGATTTCGGCGACGGCGCGCCGCACTGCATCGCCACGCGTTATCTTCCCTATCCAGCCGAACTCCGCGGCGAGGCGCTGGCGATTCAGTCGCCGGGTGCCGACGAACTGCATCGCGCCGCCGTCCTCGCCAACCGCCTGACCGATCTCTACGCCCAGGCCGTCACCGAGTTGCTCGCAATGGCCGGCACGGCGGCGGCCGAGGTGCGCGCGATCGGCTGCCATGGCCAGACGGTGCGCCATGTCCCGTCCGCCGGTTACACGATCCAGCTCTGCAACCCGGCGCGGCTGGCGGAGCGGACCGGCATCGCCGTCGTCGCCGATTTTCGCAGCCGCGACATCGCCGCCGGCGGGCAGGGCGCCCCGCTGGTTCCGGCCGTGCACGATGCGCTGTTCCGATCGTCGTCGCGCCACCGGGTCATCGTCAATATCGGCGGCATCGCAAACCTCACCAACCTCGCCCCCGGGCGACCGACCGGCGGCTTCGACTGCGGTCCCGGCAACATGCTGCTCGATGCCTGGGCCGCTCGGCATCTCGGCACGCCGCACGACGACGGCGGCCGCTGGGCGCAAGCGGGCCGCGTGTTGCCCGGATTGCTCGATCGCCTGAAGCGCCATCGCTTCCTCGGCGAACCGCCGCCCAAGAGCTGCGGCCGCGAGGAGTTCGGCATCGCATGGCTCGACGGGCAACTCGATGGCGGGGAGGTGCCGGCCGACGTCCAGGCCACCTTGGCGGCGCTGACCGTCGCGGCCATCACCGAAGCGATATCGCGCTGGTGCGGCGCGCCGCAGGAGGTCTTCGTCTGTGGCGGTGGCGTCCATAACGTCGCGGTCATGGACGGGCTCGCCGCCACGCTCGCTCCCGCCGCGGTCGGCATCACCGACGCGCTCGGCCTGCCGGCCGACTGGGTCGAGGCGGTCGCCTTCGCGTGGCTCGCCGAACGCGCGCTGAGCGGACTCCCGGGCAATGTCCCCGAGGTCACCGGCGCGGCAGGCCCACGCGTGCTGGGCGCCATCCATCCCGCCTGAGAGGGCGGCGCAGAAATGCAAAAAGGGCGCCGCAGCGCCCTTTCTTGCCAGAGCCGGACTTTCGTCAGGCGGAGAACGACGAACCGCAGCCGCAGGTGCTGGTGGCGTTCGGGTTCTTGATGACGAACTGCGAGCCTTGCAGGCCTTCCGTGTAGTCGATCTCGGCGCCGACCAGGTACTGGTAGCTCATCGGATCGATCAGCAGCGTCACGCCGTTCTTCTCCATGGCGGTGTCGTCTTCGTTGGCGGTTTCCTCGAAGGTGAAACCGTACTGGAAGCCCGAGCAGCCGCCGCCCGTGACGAACACGCGCAGCTTCAGTTCGGGGTTGCCTTCTTCCTGGATGAGTTCCTTGACCTTGTTCGCCGCGCTGTCGGTGAAGATCAGCGGTGCGGCCATATCGGTGGGGGCGTTCATGTAGTTATCTCCTGTAAAGCGTTGGGGTTTGCCGA
>DASVZI010000115.1:0-10101 GCA_036391735.1 Rhodocyclaceae bacterium | reverse complement strand
GCAGCGAAGGACGGTGCGGCGCCGAACAGGGCGGCCGCAGCGAAGATCGCGCAGAGCGCGCTCTTAATGGATCTCATTTAGAGGCCTCCCGGATGATTTCGTCGATGAGCGGGTCGAAGGTGTTGTTGGCGCGGCGCACATACACCGCCGTGAGGATGCAGGAGGCGAGGATGACGCCGACGCCGATCGGCATGCCGACCGGGATGACGCTGGTCGCCGAGATCGGCTGCGTCAGGAAGTCGCCGGCGAACGCGACCATCAGCACGAAGCCGAAGTAGATCACGCAGACGATGACCGTCAGCGTCCAGGCCAGCGAGTCGCGCTGGCGGATCAGGCCATGGTACTTGGGATTCTGCTGGATGTTGCTGGCGATCTGCTTAGACATGCGTAATCCTCCCTGCGAAGAATTGGCGCCTGCACGCAGGAGCGTGCGGGGCGTTGCTGCCGTGCTGAAGCATGAGATGTCTCCTCCATCTGGTCTGTCATCCGCGGCGGGGGGCCGTAACCACACCACCTTGCGGGCCATTTATTCCCTGTCCAATAAATGGACATGAATATTTATTTTGCGGAGCGTATAGCCGCGGACTTACACGCTTCTTACAAGGACGGCACCCGGGGCCGAACGGTCCATTGATATCCATATAATGGCGGCAGACGCCATCCCCGGAGTGGTACTATGCGCGCTGCTTACCTTTCATGAAGCTGTCAGACCTTGACCCGACGTGCCCGCCACCCCCTTGCCATCGACGCGCTGAAGAAGTTCCGCGTCATCTACGGCTGCGTCCGGCAGCACTTCCGCCAGGTCGAGCAGCAATGCGGGGTTTCCGGTTCGCAGCTATGGATACTCCAGGAGGTCGGCACGACGCCGGGCATCGGCGTATCGGAGCTGGCCGAGCGCCTCTCGATCCACCAGACCACCTGCAGCCAGTTGGTCGAAAAGCTCGTAGCGCGGGGGTTGGTGCGCAAGGAGCGCAGCAAGGAAGACCAGCGCCGCGTCGGCCTGACCCTGCCGGTCCAGGCGCGCAAGGTCGTGGCGAGCGCCCCGGGCCCGGCGGAAGGCCTGTTCCCGGATGCGCTGAAAGCGCTCGAGGAAGACGAACTCGTCGAGCTGAACCAGGCGCTGTCGAAAGTCATCGAGCAACTGCGCATGCGCGACGAGAAGTTCGCGCACAAGCCGCTGGCCGATCTCTAGGCGGCATCGCCCGCCTGGCGCGCCGGCCCGAACCGCATCCAGTCCCGACATGTCCGCAAGCCGGTACGCGCGCGTGCTGATCGCCCTGTCCCGGCGTCTGCGCGGACCGCGCTGGCGGACGCGGGCGGTCCTGTGGCTCGCGGCCGGCATCGCGGGCCTCGTGGTGGCGGGCTTCGCGGCGCTTTCCGACCTCGTCCAGGCGTGGTTCTTCAGGGCCTACGCAAGCTGGGCCTGGCTGCCCTTCCTGCTCACCCCATTGTCGGGCATGGGCGTGGTCTGGGCGACCAATCGCTACTTCGCGGGCATCCAGGGCAGCGGCATTCCCCAGGTCATCGCCGCGACGCGGCTGGCCGCGTTGCAGCAGCCCGTCGCACACCTGGTCTCCTTGCGGATCGCCTTCGGCAAGATCGTGCTCGGCGCCGTCGCCCTGCTCGGCGGATTCTCGGCGGGACGCGAAGGCCCCTCGGTGCAGGTCGCCGCATCGATCCTCCACTCGGCGCACACGCTGCTGCCTTTCCGCCGGGCGCTGCGGGAATCCGACCTGCTGCTGGCCGGCGGCGCCGCCGGCATTGCGGCGGCGTTCAACACGCCGCTTGCGGGGATCGTCTTCGCCATCGAGGAGCTGAGCCGCCGGCTCGAATCGCGCACCAGCGGCGTCCTCATCAGCTCGGTGGTCATCGCGGGCCTGATCGCCATCGGGCTCGAGGGCGACTACAAGTATTTCGGCGCCCTGCACGTCGGCGCGATCTCCTGGACCATCGTCTGGCCGGTGCTCGTCTGCGGGTTCCTTGCCGGCATCGCGGGCGGGCTCTTCAGCCGGCTGCTGCTGCTCCCGCAGAAGTGCGCCGCCTGCCCGTTATGGCAGTGGCGCGCACGCCATCCGGTCGCCTTCGCGGGCGCTTGCGGGCTCGTCGTCGCGATGATCGGCTGGGCCACCGGCGGCGCCACTTTCGGCAGCGGATACGCGATCACGTCGAGCGCGATGTCGGGACAGACGGTGCTCGGATGGAGCGAGCCGATCGCCAAGTTCGCCGCCACGGTCGTCACCTACTACAGCGGGATTCCCGGCGGCATCTTCGCCCCCTGCCTGGCCGTCGGCGCGGGCTTTGGATTCGATATCGCGCAGCTGCTGGGCCAGGCGGAAGCCCACCCCATCGTCGCCCTGTGCATGGCGGCCTTCCTGGCGGCCGTGACCCAGTCGCCCATCACCGCCGCCGTGATCGTCATGGAAATGATCGACAACCACGGCATGGTCATCAGCCTCATGGCCGCCGCCCTGCTGGCCCGGGCGGTCAGTTCCCGCTTCGGACCGGAGCTCTACCAGCAGCTCGCGCTGGGGTTCATGAGCCCGCGCCCAGCCGAGCGGAGGAATCCGGCTGCCGGTTCATGATGGCGGCGAAGTCCTCCGCATTGGCGGCGAACACGTCGATGAGCCGCGGATCGAAGTGGCTGCCCCGTTCCCGCCGGAAGTGCTCCAGGATCCGTTCCATCGGCCAACCGGCCTTGTAGTAGCGGGAATGGGCGAGCGCGTCGAACACATCGGCAACCGCCACGATGCGCCCGAAGATGTGGATCTCCTCGCCTTTGAGCCTTCGCGGGTAGCCGCTACCGTCCCACCATTCGTGGTGCTGCAGCGCCACCAGCGCAGCGGCCCGCAGGCGCGCCCGCTTCGAGCCCTTGAGGATGTTGTAGCCGATGCTCGTATGCGTCTTGATGACTTCGAACTCGGCCTCGCTCAACCGGCCGGGCTTCTGGAGCAGAACATCGGGGATGCCGATCTTCCCGAGATCGTGCATCGGCGCAGCCTGGAGGATCAGTTCCTGGTCGCTTTCGGGAAGTCCGACCAGTTGCGCCAGCAGGCGCGCGGTCTCCCCGACGCGAGCCACATGATGGCCGGTGTCGCTGCAGCGGGTCTCGATCACGTCGCTCAAGGTATTGATGAGCTCCACTTGGGTATCGGCAAGCTCCTCGTTGAGCGAAACGTTGTCGAAGGCTATCGCGATGCTGGCGGAGAAGGCTTCCAGCAGGCGCGTCTCCATGCCGCCGATGGGCCGGACCGCTTGCAGGTAGACGACGTTGTCGGTACCGTTGGAGGGGCGGAAGAACCCGATGAATTCGTCCTCGCCGACGCTCGAACGGCCCGCGGCCGCGGCGCCCGAGAGCTTGTCCCGCAGTCCGGCCGGAAGGCGCTCGCGCATCCGGTAGCCGACGTGCCCGGCGTACCGCCCGGCGGCGGCGAGGATGCGGTAGTCGTCGATATCCGCGTCGGGATGCCGTGTCGCGATGAAGCCGGACGCAGCAGGGGGACCGCCTTCTTCACCCAGGTGCAGCAGCGCGGTCAGTTGCCGCAGGACACTCGCGGAGAAGTGGGCCAGCGACTGCGTCTGGAATAGCTGCGCAGAGGCGCCGACGATCTGTTCCAGCCCCCGGCGGCTGGTCTCGATGGTCCGGATATCGCGGTAGGCGCGCAGCGAGGCGATGACGGTCGTCACCAGCTTCTGCGCGGTCAACTCCGTCTTCTCCCTGTAGTCGTTGATGTCGTACTGGAGGACGACCGATCGCTCGGGTGCCAGTCCCGGCTGGCCGGTGCGCAGGACGATCCTGACGAAGGGATTGCCGAGCGCCTGGCGCACGTGCTGGACGACGTCCAGTCCCGCCGTCTCGCTCTCCATCACCACGTCGAGCAGCAGCACCGCCGTATCCGGATGCTCGGCCATCAGCTGCTTGGCGGCGGCCCCGGAGTGCGCGCTTAGGAACTCGATGCCGCGGCCTTCGAAGGCGAATTCGCGCAGGACCATGCGCGAGATCGCATGCACCTCGTCATCGTCGTCGACGATCATGATCTTCCAGGGGCGGGCGAGCGGCAGGCCAGCCGCCGGCTCGGCGCTCTCGGGCTGGAAGACGAACGGGCCTTCCTCGCCCGCGGGTGGATTCGGGGGAGCCGGTTTGCCGGTCACTTGCGTTCTCCCGCCAAGGGGATGCGAATGCGAAACTCGATGCCCTGCCCGGGCGCGGTGCTGCAATCGATCTTCCCGCCCAGCGTTTGGGTCACCAGGTTGTAGACGACGTGCATGCCGAGCCCGCTGCCGCCCCGGCCGCGCCGGGTGGTGAAAAAGGGCTCGAACAGGTGCTTGGCATGTTCGGGCGCCATGCCCGCGCCGTCGTCGCGATACCGAAGCAGCAGGTCGCCGGCGCCGGGCTCCACCGCGATCTCGATCCGCCCGGCCTCCTTGTGCTCGAAGCCGTGGATCAGGGAGTTGAGCACCAGGTTGGTGACGATCTGCGAGAAGGCGCCCGGATAGCTGACGATCTCGATCCCCTGTGGGCAAGATACCTCTACGCGATGGGCGGTGCGCTTTAGCCGCGGCTGCAGGCTGCACAGGATTTCCTGCAGATAGCCCTTCAACTCGAAGCGCCGGCGCTGTTCGCTCGACTGGTCCACCGCGACCTGCTTGAAGCCGCGCACCAGTTCGACCGCGCGGCGCAGGTTGGTGGTCATGGAAGCCGCCACCTCGCGAGCCGTGCGAACGAAGCCGTCCAGGTCCGAACGCCTCACCCGGTCGGCGGCGAGAAGTTCGGCGAATTCGCGCGTCTGTTCCTCGAGATGGGAGGCAGCCGTGAGTCCGGTGCCGACCGGCGTGTTGATCTCGTGCGCGACGCCGGCCACCAGGCCGCCCAGCGCGGCCAGCCTTTCGGCGCGCACCAGTTCCTCCTGCATGCGCAACAGTTCGGTGATATCGGTTCCCGTGCCGCGGTAGCCCAGGAACTTGCGTGCTTCGTTGAAGCGAGGCCGGCCGTTCACGCGCACGATGGTCCGCCGGCCGTCGCGGGACCTGATCGCGCATTCGAAATCGCGTACCCGCCGGCGGGCCTCGATGTCCTCGCGATGGCGGTTCCACTTCCCCGGATTTTGGACAACATCCTCCTCGCTGACGACCTCCCAGCGGCGCTTGCCGACGATGTCCTCCGAACGGATTCCCGAAAGCTCGAAGAAGCGCGCGCTCAGGTAAGTGAAGCTCAGCTCGGCATCCGTCTCCCAGAACCAGTCCGACGCCATCTCGGCCAGGTCCCGAAAGCGCTCCTCGCTCTTCTTGAGCTCGTCGGTGCGCCTGCGGACCTGCTCCTCGAGCATGAAAGTGTTCTGCAGCAGGCCGTAGCCCCGGTTGAAGCTGTTGAGGTTCTGCTCGACCTGGTAGATCAGCGAACGGATGATCTTGTCGCGCCGCTGGATTTCCCGCCGCAGGCCCTCGGCGTCGCGCGGATCGCACCGCAGGTCGAGCACCCTCGTCATTCGCGCTCCCCGTCGCCGAACGCCACGCCGGTGAAGGTCTGGTTGATATGCACCCCGCAGAACTGCTCGCCGTAGGTGCTGAACCCGACCACGTTGCTGCGCCTCAGCAAGGCGTCGATCCGTTCGCCGGTCTCGCGCTGCTTCGCCTCGAGGCGTCGCAGGATGCAGTCGCAGCCGAGAACCAGCGACGGCTTGCCGACGCGCGCCGCAACATCGTCGAGGGCGGCCGCGAGGTTTTCCACCATGTCCACGCTGCGCGCGACCCTGAAGACGATGCCTTCGTCGATGGCGCAATAGAAGGTCAGCGACCCGTCGGTATTCAGCGTCTGTATCGAACGCACGAACTCCGCGTCGCCGATGCGCACCACCATCGGATGGGCGGCGAAGATCAAGGGATCCAGACGATCGATTTCGATGCCCACCGCATTGGCGTATTCGTACGCAGCCGGGCAGCCGTTGATCTCGGTAACCGTGCGCTTCTCCGGAATCGCCCCGGTCACGACGAGTCGCTCCTCCGTGCCGACGAAGTGCTGCGTCTTGAACACGGCGAACGGGAACGGCGTCGTCGCCACGATCAGCAGCGCCGCGTCACTGACGAATCGGCCTCCGGCCAGCACCCGCGTTTCCCTGAATGCCAGGTCGTCGCCGGCCGAGCCGCCGACCAGGGCGACGTCTTCGAGGCCGTCGTAGAAGGCCCGCGTTACGCGTTCCTCGCGGCGGCAGAGGCCGTCGATCAGCATGAAGGCGAAGGTGCGCTCGGGCATCAGTTCCGGAACCCGCCGGCGCAGCGCCTCCTTGAGGCCGTGCGCGAAGCGCTGCCCGTCGCGGAACTCGAAGCGGGACAGCCCTTCGAATACCGCCGCCTCGAAGGCCAGGTCCTCGCGGTGGAAGCTGACGCCGGACAGGCTGTGGTCGAGGTAGCCGGCCGGCCCGATCTCTCCGGCCGTCGTGCAACCGATCACGGTCGCATCGCCGAAGTGGCTCTGCAATGCCCGAGCCAGGGGCTCCGGATCATAGGCGCTGGACACGAACACGATCACGAGGCCCATGTCACGCTGTCCGATGGCCGCCGCCAATTCCCGGACCGCCGCTTGCGGATCGACTTGCCGGCTGCTCCCAGTCCGCACTCGGAGCCGGCCCGGAACCGACTGGCTCGCTTCCATCTGATGCTCCGCGCTCCCTTCGGCAGCGCTTTCAATTTCGAGGACCAGTAGACCCCTGCCGGGAGAATAGTTCCCCGAGATTCCCGGACCGGCCGCCGCGTCCGGATCCTGAAACCAAGTCGCGCGGCGCCTGCCAAAATCTATCCCACTGCGGACCGATCTGGCGACCGACATGAGTCCCCCGCAAGATGGCGGCGGCTTCCTGCCCCTGTCGAAGACCCATCTCCGGCGCATCTTCGACGCCGTCGCGACCCCCTGCCTGATCCTCGATCCCGACTTCGCGATCGTCGCGGCAAATGCGGCTTACCTTCAGGCGACGATGACCCGGTCGGCCGATATCCAGGGACGGCACATGTTCGACGTCTTTCCCGACAATCCAGCCGATTCCGGGGCGACCGGCGTCGCGAACTTGCGGGCATCGCTGGACCGTGTCCTCGCGACAGGGAAGCCGGACATCATGCCGGTACAGCGCTACGACATCCGCCGCCCGCCCGGACAGAAGGGCTCGTTCGAGCAGCGCTACTGGAGTCCGGTCAACACGCCGGTCCTCGACGAGCGGGGAAAGGTCATCTATCTCCTTCACCGCGTGATCGACGTCACCGACTTCATGCGCGCCTCAGGCGAGATCGCGCAGGTGGGCGGCGAATGCGAGGGCCTGCGCGCTCGTTTGGAGGTGCTGGAGATCGAAATGTTCGAGCGCTCCACTGCGCTCAAGGCCGCGAACCTGGAACTCGAGGAGGCGATCGAGCGTCTGCGGGACAGCGAACAGACGCTGCGGCTGTCCCACGCGATCGGGCATACGGCGACATTCGAGTGGGACATCGCGGCCGATTCGCTGCGATGGTCGCCGGAACTCGCGGCGCTCTACGGCTTCCCCGCGAAGGCGTTTTCGAGTTCGCTCGGCACTTGGCGCAAGGCGATCCACGCCGAGGATCGGTCGGCTATCAAGGAGGAACTCGGCAAGGCGGTCCGAAGCGGCCACTTCGATGCGGAATGGCGCATCCTCTGGCCCGACCGCAGCGTGCACTGGATCGCCGGCCGGGCGATCGTCTATTCGAACCAATCCGGCACTCCCACGCGCATGCTGGGCGTGCATATCGACGTTACCGAACAGCGCGAGGTACGCGCCGAGCTTGAACAGAGCAAGGCGCGACTGCACGGTGTGCTCGACAGCTTGCACGAAGGCGTCCTGATCTTCGATCTCGACGGCCGCATCCTGGATGGAAACCCCGCCGCGCGGGACATCCTCGGCTACGGAGAGGCGGAAGGCGCCTGCCGCGAGTTGCCGGAATGCGCGCTGGCGTTCGACCTCCTGTCGCTCGACGGCCAAAGCCTGCCGGGCGACGCATGGCCGATCCGCCGCGTGTGCCGCGGCGAATCGTTTACGAACTACGAGATTCTGGTACGCAGCAAGAAGAATGGGCGCACCCGGGTCCTCAGCCACAACGGCGCTCCCGTGCGAAGCATGGGCAGCGGAATCGGCCTCGGCGTCCTGACGCTTACCGACATCAGCGATCTCAAATGCGCCCGGCAGGCCTTGGAGGACGGCGCCTGCCGCCTGGCGCTGGCGCTCAGCGCAAGCCGCTCCGCCGTCTGGGAAGTCGACGTGGCGACAGGGAGAGTCTTTTCGGCCGATGACCTGCTCCACGGAATGCTCGGGTATCCGCCAGGCGAGCCGGCCACGCTGGACGGCTGGCTCGAGCTGATCCACGAGGAGGACCGGGGCCGCATCACCCGGCTGCTCGAGGATGTGATTTGCGGCGACACGGACGGTTATCGCGGCGTCGAGTTGCGCTATCGGACACACGGCGGCAAGTGGCACTGGATTCTCTGCCAAGCGGTGGCCGCCAGGCGGGACGTTCACGGCAGAGCGACTCGCCTGGTGGGCACTCATACGGACATCCATGCCCGCAAGGTCGCCGATGAGCGCGCTCGTACGGCTGCGCTTCACGACCCGCTGACCGGCCTGCCCAACCGCGCCCTGATCTTCGAATACGGCGCCCATATGCTCGGCGCCGCCCGGCGGGACCGGCGGGGTTGCGCGCTGCTCTTCATAGATCTCGACCGCTTCAAGCCGATCAACGATCTTTACGGTCATGAGGCGGGCGACGCCGTGCTCCGCGAAGTTGCGCGGCGCTTGCGCGAGTGCACGCGGCAGGAAGACCTGGTGGGGCGCCTGGGCGGCGACGAATTCGTGGTCATGCTTCCCCGCATCGGCGGTGTCAAGCTGGTCGCGCAGCACATCACCGAAGTCGTCAGTCGGCCGATCCGCGTCAACGCCGTGGAGCTTTCCGTATCGCCGTCGATCGGCATCAGCTACTACCCGGAGCAGGGCGCCAATATGGGGGTGCTGATGAAGAGGGCGGACGCTGCCATGTACAAGGCGAAGCAGGATGGCCCGGGGCGCTGCGGGATCTTTTCGCCGCGGCTCGAAAAGCGCGCCGAGGAAACGGAGATGGCCGTCGCATCGGTGGAGACGGCCGTCGAGCGCGGCAGGCTCATGCTGTACTACCAGCCGATCGTGAATCTCCGCAATGGGCGCCTGGTGGCGGCGGAAGCGCTGCTGCGGATGACGACGGACGACGGCCACACGAAGTGCCCATACCGGCTCAGCAGGGATATCGATCGCTCCGACTTGGGCGCCTGGCTCGATGATTGGGTTCTTGTCGCGGCGTGCCGACAGCGCAACGATTGGATGCGCAAGGGCCTGAATCGCTTCCTGGTGTCGGTGAACGTTTCCACCTCGCAGATCACGCGGCCCGCCTTTCCCGAAAAGGTGCGCCAGATCGTCTCCGAGATCGGCATGGACCCCTCGCTCCTGCAAGTCGAAGTCTCCGAGGGCATCATGGCGCGCGGCGACGAAGCCACGGACGCTTTCGAGCGTCTCAGGGCGATCGGCGTCAAGATCGCCCTCGACGGGTTCGGGGCCGCGCCCTTCACGCTCGGGCAGCTGAGCAGACTCGCGGTCGACCGCGTCAAGATGGAGCAGACCATCGTCCGCGCTGGCGCAGGGACGTCCGGCGAGCAGAGCCTTTCCAACCTGGTCATCGCCTTGGGTCACATGCTGAAGCTGGAAGTCGTCGGAGAAGGCATCGAATCGGAAGACACGCTACGCGGCTTGCAGGACTCAGGCTGCGACGAGGCGCAGGGATACCTGCTCAGCCGTCCGATGCCGGCCGACGAATTTGCCCGGTGGTACCAGGAGCGCCAGATCCACTGATGGACAGCCGGAAAGACGAAGCCCGGCGGGTGCCGGGCTCGTCATTACGGACTTCGGTGTTCTTGATCCCGGTAGATCAATCAATCAGTGATTCTGAGAAGAAAGTCTGTAACACCGTCACGCGTCAACCACGCGGTTCTTGGCGTGCCTAAGAAATCGGTAGGGTCTGTAACACCCACCCGTAAATTGTACCTCCTTCGACTAGGCGTATATGAAAGTCCGTAACGATGCTTGG
>DASVZI010000114.1:0-21700 GCA_036391735.1 Rhodocyclaceae bacterium | reverse complement strand
CTGGATCGGCTCGGGCTTGATGCGCGGATCGGGCTCGAAGCCGGCCACCTGGCGCTTTTCGATGTCCTTCTTGAGCAGGCGCTCGATGTCGCGCAGCAGCTTGTGCTCGTCGACGCACACCAGCGAAATGGCTTCGCCGGTGCTGCCGGCACGGCCGGTGCGGCCGATGCGGTGAACATAGTCCTCGGGCACGTTCGGCAACTCGTAGTTGACGACGTGGGGCAGTTCGTCGATGTCGATGCCGCGGGCGGCGATGTCGGTCGCCACCAGGACATTGACCTTGAGCTTCTTGAAGTCGTCGAGCGCGCGCTGGCGCTGGTTCTGGCTCTTGTTGCCGTGCAGCGCGGCAGCGCGGATGCCGGCGCGGCCGAGCTTGTCGGCCAGCGCGTCGGCGCCGTGCTTGGTGCGCGTGAAAACCAGCACCTGGTGCCAGCCGTGCTCGTCGAGCAGGTGCACCAGCAGTTCGTTCTTGCGGCTGCGGTCGACGTGGTACACCGACTGCGTGACCGCCTCGGCGGCGGCGTTGCGGCGCGCCACTTCTACGCTGGCGGGGTTCTTCAGCAGGCCGGTGGCCAGGCCGCGGATCTCGTCGGAGAAGGTGGCGGAGAACAGCAGCACCTGCTTCTGCTTGGGCAGCAGCGCGATGATCTTGCGCATGTCGTGGATGAAGCCCATGTCGAGCATGCGATCGGCTTCGTCGAGCACCAGGATTTCGATGCCGGAGAGGTCGACGGTGCGCTGGGAAACGTGGTCGAGCAGGCGGCCCGGCGTGGCGACGATGATGTCGACGCCGGCGCGCAGGGTCTTGATCTGGGGCGTCATGCCGACGCCGCCGAAGATGGCGGTGGCCTTGAGGCCGAGATGCTTGCCGTAGGTGCGCACGCTCTCATGCACCTGCACGGCGAGTTCGCGCGTCGGCACCAGGATCAGGGTGCGCGGCTTGAAGCGCTTGAGCGACAGGCCGGTGTCGCGCGAGGACAGCAGCTGCAGGATCGGCAGCGTGAAGCCGGCGGTCTTGCCGGTGCCGGTCTGCGCCGCGGCCATCAGGTCGCGGCCTTCGAGCACGAGCGGGATCGCCTGTGCCTGGATCGGGGTCGGGGTGTCGTAACCCTGTTCGGAAATGGAACGCAGAATTTCGGCGCGCAGGCCGAGATCGGTAAAGTGCACGGAATACTCCTCGATTCGGCCCACCGTGCGGGGCACGGACCAGTCGAGGCAGAAGCGGCTTGGGGGAAAACGCGGAAAGGGAATCTAATCGCGACGCGCGGCAATGACTGATAAGGGCCAACGCGGCGCGCAGTGTATCACTACGGCGTCATCGGGCGCAAAGATTTCCGGCCGCTCGCCTCCAGGCTGCGATGAAGGCTGCCGGCTGCGACAACCGACAAGGCCCATGCCGCGAGGAGGCCGGCGGCATGTGCGGGCACGTTTCCAGGCCACAGACCTGCGACCACCGTTCCCACGATCAGCACAACCGGGTAATGGACCAGGAACAGGGCGTAGGACGTCCGTCCGAGCCAAGCGATCGCCGCATGCGCCGCCGTTCCCAGGAAGGGCTTCAAGTGCAGCCCGATGCCGAGCATCAGCGCAGTGACCGCGGCGACGAGGAGCCGGCTGCGCCACTCCAGCGTCAGCGCGACGATCACGATGGCCGCCAGGACGCCGAGCCAGGGGTGCTTGCGCGTGAAGCCCCCGGACCATTGCACCATGACGCCCAGGCCATACGCGCCGAAGAAGTAGAACGCCCATTGGTCCATGGAAGGATCGCGATTGAACCAAAGCAGGGACAAGGCGGACAGGCCGATGACCGAAGCCAACGCCAGCGTGCGCATATCGAGCCGGCTGCAGCGCGCCACATGCAGGGAACACCAGAGGATCAGCAGCAGCACGCCGTAGAGCTGGAAATCGATGGCGACATACCAGACACCCGCGGACAGCGCGTCGACATTCACCAGATCGTGGATCAACAGGACGTGCGCCGCCACTTGCATCAGGGAAGGCGCCGGAGGGGTGTCGATGTCGAACATGATCCGCCTGGCCAGAGCCGCCATGAGCATGGCGAGGACAAGCGCCGCAAGATAGGGCTTCGCCAACCGGACATAGCGTCGCCAGATCAACTTCACCAAAGTCCGGAACGAAGCGTCGAAGGTCGGCTCCTGCGGCCGCGGCGCCAGGGAGCGCGCCGCCAGGAATCCCCCGATGACCAGGAAAGCCTGGACGACCTGCCGCGCATCCTCGTAGAGCCAGTCCATGAGCTCCGCCACGTACGGGTAGAGCGTCCTGGCCATCGGACCGTAGGCGACGAAGTGATGCCAGACGATCAACTGCGACGCGACGGCCTTGGTCGCGTCGATGAACCAGAAAGAGGGGGAGTCCTGCCTCATTTGTGCACCGCATGGTAACCCATCCCGCCTGGCCATGCGCGCTGCAAAAGGGTTGTGATAGTCTCGACGCCACGAACCGTCGGGATGAAGCGCCGAATCGATCGCTGCGTGGCAAAGACGGGCATCAGGAGGGAGAATGAACACCCAAGTCGTTCCCTTGGGCATACGGGTGCATGACGGCTCCGAGGCGGCGATACGGCAGGTCGAAGCGACGCTCGATGGATTCGGTCTCGGCGGCCTCGCGTGCGTTTCATGCGTGGAGGTCGACGGGAAGCGCGTCGCCGATGTCGCCCTGCGGCCGGAGATCGCGACTCGCTGGACGCCCAACCACGACACGACCCGCCTGACGGCGCAACTCGAACTGGACACCCTGCGCTCCCCCGGCGACGTGGAGAAGGAAATCGCGGTTGCGCTGCTCGCCAGCCCGATCACGGTCCCCTTCCCCTCCGTGGAGGAACTGCGTGCCTGCATCCGTATCCGCCGGAATGCGGTCGTGGCGGGAAGGCGCACGGAACTCAACTTCGATACCGCGGCGGCGGAACGGCCGAACGATTGCTGGCTCGAGGACGAGGAACGCGGCTTTACGGTACGCCCGGGATGCTCGCTGGTCGAGGCGCTGAGGAAGGCGACCCAGCCCGAAGTCTCCGGCCAGTTGTATTCGTTCTCCTGCTATCGGGCGACCGAGTACGTGATTCTCCTGGCCATCGCCGAGGAACTGGCGGTCTGCAATCCGGCGTTGTCGGCACAACTCCAGACGCAGTGCGAACGACGCATCATCCGCTCCGGCCAGTTCCACGAAGTCTTCATGCACGAATACGGCACGCAGGATTCGCCGATTCCGACGCACTACTACGTGCCGGGCGACCGGGTGTGGTTTCGCAATCCGGACGATCGCTCGTCGGATGTCATCGGATTCGAGGGCTCCTGGGTGCTGTATCTCGGCGGCGGTCTGTTCACCAATTTCTGGAAGCGCGATCGCCCCTACACCCTGGACTCGAAGTGCCTCGAGATCTATCACTGGCGGCACGGCGCCTACACGAACGCCGCCGGCGAACTCGCCATGGACGAGACGATCGTCGAGCGTCGCGTCGAGGAAACGCTGCGCGACGAGTCCGAGAAGCAGAAGATCCTTGGCATGATGATGCAATGGAAGGCTCGCCAGGGCGTGTATGGCCAAGGGGGCTGCATCGATACCACGCGCGAGGGGCCGCGCTGGGTGTGCCCCGGCACGTCCGACCTGGTATTGCCGATGAACTGATTGCCGGAGGCTGCGTCAGTGCATGATGTGGCCGCGGTACCAGCAGGCGAACTCCGCCGCCGGCAGCGGCTTGCTGAAGAAATAGCCCTGCACCTGGTCGCAGCCGACGCCGCGCAGGTAGCCGAGCGTCTCCGCGGATTCGATGCCTTCCGCCACGATCTCCAGGCCCAGCGCGCGGCCCAGCGCGATGACGGCGCGAGCGATCGCCCGGCTGCGGGCGTCGTCGCCGATGTGCCGCACGAATGACTGGTCGACCTTGAGCTTGTCGATCGGCAGCCGGCTCAGGCTGCCGAGATTCGAATAGCCGGTGCCGAAGTCGTCGAGCGCGATCTTCATCCCGTGCGACTTCAGCTCCTGCAGGATGCGCACGGCCTCGTCCACGTTCTCCATGATCGCGCTCTCGGTCACCTCGATCTGCAGGCCTGCCGCCTCGATGCCGTAGTCCGCCGCGATCCTGCCGATGCGGGCCGCGAACGCCTTTTCGCGGAACTGCAACGGCGACACGTTGATGGCGATCACGACGTCGAGCCCCTCCTTCTGCCAGGCGGCATGCTGCCGGCAGGCTTCCGCCGCGACCCAGTCGCCGAGCGGCCCGATCAGTCCCGCCGCCTCGGCAACCGGAATGAAATCCTGCGGCCCCGCCTCGCGGGCCCCGCCGCCGTTGGGCATGCGCACCAGGGCTTCGGCCCCGATCAGGCGCCCGCTGCGCGCGTCCATGACCGGCTGGTAGTGCAGTTCCAGACCGCCATGCCTTAGCGCCTCCTTCAGCCTGGATTCCAGCGACAGCGCCGCGTCGGCCTGGCGATCGAGGTCGGGGGTGTAGAACTGGTAGCCCGCCCGCCCCGCCTGCTTCGCCCGGTACATCGCAAGGTCGGCGGCGTGGATCAGGGCGCCGATGCTCTCCGCGTGTTCGGGGAAATAGGCGATGCCGACCGACGGCGAAATCGATATCTCGAGGGATCCGACGCGGAAGGACCGCATGATGCCGGCGATCACGTGCTCGGCCACGACCGCCGCGCGGCGATGATTGGCGTCGAGGTGCGGCAGGATGATGACGAACTCGTCGCCGCCGATCCTTCCGACCATGTCCTCCTGCCGCGTGCATTGCAGCAGGCGCTGCGCCGCCTCCTGCAGCACCCGGTCGCCCGTTTCATGGCCGTAGAGGTCGTTGACCGGCTTGAAGCGGTCGAGGTCGACGAACAGCAGGGCGCCGCGGCCATGGCTGCGGCGGGCCGCAGCGATCAGGTGGCTGCCGTACTCGAAGGTGAGCGCGCGATTGGGCAGCCCGGTGAGCGGATCGTGCAGGGCGGCGTCGCGCACTCGCTGCTGCATCTCCCTGCGCTCGGTGACGTCGGTGTGGGTTCCGACCAGCCGCAATGCCCTGCCATGCGCGTCGCGCCCCGCGGCCACGCCCTGCGACAGGATCCAGTGCCAGTTGCCGTCCTTGGCGCGCATGCGAAGCTCGGCCGAGTAGCCGTCCTTGCGGCCCGACACGACGTCGTCGATCATGGCAAGCACCGCGTCGCGGTCGTCGTCGTGGATCAGGGCGACCCAGTCCGATCGATTGGGCAGTTCATCGGCGGCGAAGCCCAACATGCCGGAGGCGACGTCGTCGTTCGCCACGATCCTCTCCGTTGCGACATCCATCTCCCATGCTGCCGAGCCGGCCGCCCTGAGGGCCAGTGCCAGGGTCGAGCGGCTTTCCCGCAGCGCCGCGGTGCGCTGCCGGAGCAACTCGGCCGCGCGCGCGATCGCATCGGCGACTTCGCCGGCCTCCTTGACGTCGATGCGCGGCAGCTTCACGTTGTCGCCGACGCCGAGCGCGGCGGCCGGCGCGACCAGCGCCTGGATCGACCGGCCGATCCGACCGGCCACGAACCACGCGAAGGCGATGCCGATCGCGAACAGCGAGAGCACGCCGAGGAGCATGGCAAGCAGCGTCTGCCACAGGGAAGATTCCATCACGGTCAGCGGAATGCCGATGGCTACCCGCCAGCCTGTCAGCGGCGAACGGCTGAAGACGGAAAACGCGGGGGTTCCCTCGACCGTCGTGGCGTCCATCGTTCCCTCGGACGATGCCACGATCGCGTTCATGAACTCCGGCGGGACTTGCTTTCCCCGCCACCGGTCGCCGGCGGCCGAGCGTGCGACGAAGGTGCCGGCGCCATCCAGGATTGCGGCGATCCAATCGGGGGGAAGCCGCTGGGCGCGCAGCGTGGTTTCGAAGGCCTCGGGGAGGATGCCGATCACCAGCGCATAGGTGACGCGCTGCCGAACGAACACCGGCACGGCGATCGCCACCGTGAATCGTTTCAAGGTCCGGCTGGTGTAGAGATTCGAAACGGCTGGCCTGCCGGTGCCGAACACGCTGGCGAGCATCTCCGGATAGTCGTAGTGCGGCAGGACCGTTCCGAAGGGCCGCACGGTGTTGGCGAGTTCCTGGCCGGAAGCGTCCGCCAGCACCACGTCCGCCCCCAGACCCGACTGCTCCAGCGCCTCGCGGGCACGCGCGTGGAAGCTCGCGAAGTCGCCTCGCTGCAGGGAGTTCGCCGTCGCCAGCCCTTCGGCGATCGCCTGGGCGCGAAGGATCTGGTTGTCCACGGCGTGCACCATGGCCCGCGCTGTCTGGAGCGTGTCCTTGCCCAGTTGGGCCCGGCTTTCCCGGTACTCCCGGGTGAACAGCACCGTGGCGCCGAAGATGCCCGGCAACAGGCAGGCGAGCACCAGCCAGATCAAGAAGGTACGGACGGAACTCTGCCCGCCCCCATGGGCCGAAGCAGGCTGCGACGAAAGTTGCGGGGGTGATCCGTGGGCGCCGCTCATCGGGGTCGGGAAGCTGAAATACCTTCCTGTGACCCGATAAGGCGCCGGGAAATCCCGAATGGACTCCCGGGGATTGCCGCCGATTGATCCGAATGAACCAAGACCCGTTCCTGCCCGAGGGACTGCGCTACCGGAACGCCTTGCTGGGCCTCGAGGAAGAGCGCCTGCTCGCGGGCCGCCTGGCGGCCCTGCCGCTCGCCAGTTTCGATTTCCACGGCTATGCCGCCCGGCGCCGCGTGCTGTCCTTCGGCTGGCACTATGACTTCGGCAGCGCGACGCTGCGCCGGGCGGAGCCGCTGCCCGAATTCCTGCTCCCGCTGCGCGAACGCGCCGCGGCCTTCGCGGGAATCGCCGCATCCGACCTGGTCCACGCGCTGATTACCGGGTATTCGCCGGGAACGGCGATCGGCTGGCACCGCGACAAAGCGGTCTTCGCCGACGTGATCGGTGTCTCCCTGCTGTCCTCTTGCGTGCTTCGCTTCAGGCGGTGGGCGGAAACGGGGTGGCAGCGCGCCTCGGTGGCGCTGGCGCCGCGCTCGGCCTACTTGCTGCGCGGGCCGGCCCGTGCGCTGTGGGAGCACAGCATCCCGCCGGTGGGGGCGCCGCGCTACTCGATAACCTTTCGCAGCTTGCGCTGAATCAGGCCAGGCCGGCCTTGAGGTCCGCCTCGATATCGTCGACCGATTCGAGCCCCACCGCGATGCGCAGCAAGCCCTCGGTGATGCCTGCCGCGGCGCGCGCCTCGGCGGAGATACGCCCATGGGTGGTGCTGGCAGGATGGGTAATGGTGGTCTTGGTGTCGCCGAGATTCGCGGTGATGGAGAGCAGCTTGCAGTTGTCGACCACCCGCCACGCTTCCGCGCGCCCGCCCTTCACTTCGAAAGAGACGATGGCGCCGCCGCTCTTCTGCTGCCGCATGGCGAGCGCGTGCTGGGGATGCGAAGGCAAGCCGGGATAGAAGACGCGCGCCACCGCAGGATGGGCCTCGAGCCGCCGCGCGAGTTCGAGCGCGCCGGCCGACTGCGCCTGCATGCGGATCTTCAGCGTCTCCAGCCCCTTCAGCAAGACCCAGGCATTGAAGGGCGACAGCGACGGGCCCGCCGTGCGCATGAACTTGAAGACTTCCTCGGTCAGCGCCTTGGCGCCGCAGACGGCGCCGCCGAGTACGCGGCCCTGGCCATCGAGGTACTTGGTGGCCGAATGGATGACCAGGTCGGCGCCCAATTCGAGGGGACGCTGCAGCACGGGCGTGCAGAAGCAGTTGTCGACGGCCAGCAGGGCCCCCGCGCCGTGCGCGACGGCGGCCACCGCAGCGATGTCGACGACCTCGGTCAAGGGATTCGAGGGCGTCTCGATGAACACCAGGCGGGTAGCCGGCTTGAGCGCGGCACCATAGGCATCGAGGCTGGTGGCCTCGACGAAGCTCGTCTCGATGCCGAAGCGCGTCAGGATGTTGCCGAACAGCTGCTGCGTCGCGCCGAAGATGCTGCGCGAGGCGACGATATGATCGCCGGCCTTGAGCAGGGCCATCACGGTCGCCAGGATCGCCGACATGCCGCTGGCGGTCGCGATGCAGCCTTCGGCGCCCTCGAGCGCCGCCAGGCGTTCCTGGAAATTGGAAACGGTCGGGTTGGAAAAGCGCGCGTAGACGTTGCCTTCTTCCGCGCCGGAAAAGCGCGCCGCAGCCTGCGCGGCGCTCTTGAAGACGAAGCTGGAGGTCAGGTAGAGCGCCTCGGCGTGCTCGCCGAACTGGCTGCGCTCCTGTCCGGCGCGCACCGCCAGGGTGTCGAGGTCGTAGGGCTTGTCGGCCACGTCAGGCGACCAGTTGCAGGTCGAGCTGTCCGCCCTCGTCGTCGCCGCCGCCTCGCGTAGCTCGGCCGCGCGCCCGCTCGATCGCCTCGAGGTAGGCCTGCGTGACGTCGCCCGTCACGTAATGTCCGTCGAAGCAGGATGTCTCGAACTGCGTAACGCTCGGATTGACGGCGCGCAGCGCCGCCCGCAGGGCGTCGAGATCCTGGTAGATCAGGGCATCGGCGCCGATCTCGCGGCGGATTTCCTCGTCGCTGCGGAAGGCGGCGATCAGCTCGCCGCGCGACGGCATGTCGATGCCGTACACGTTGGCGAAGCGCACCGGGGGACTGGCGGAAGCGAAGTACACCCGCTTGGCGCCCGCCTCGCGGGCCATGGTGATGATCTCGCGGCTGGTGGTGCCGCGCACGATGGAGTCGTCGACCAGCAGCACGTTCTTGCCGCGGAACTCCTGCGCGATGGCGTTCAGCTTCTGGCGCACCGACTTCTTGCGCGTGCCCTGCCCCGGCATGATGAAGGTGCGGCCGATGTAGCGGTTCTTGACGAAGCCCTCGCGGTACGGCTTGTCGAGGCGCAGCGCCAGTTCCATCGCGGCATGGCGGCTCGAGTCGGGGATCGGGATGACGGCGTCGATCTCGAGGTGCGGCATGGTGAGGCGGATCTTTTCGGCCAGGAACTCGCCCATCTTGACGCGCGCCTCGTAGACCGAGATGCCGTCGATCAGCGAGTCGGGACGCGCGAGGTACACGTACTCGAACATGCAGGGTGCCTGCACGGTGCGCTCCGCGCACTGGCGGCTCTGGAAGCGGCCATGCACGTCGATCAGGATGGCTTCGCCGGGTTCGACGTCGCGCAGCATCTTGAAGCCGAGGGTGTCGATGGCGACGCTCTCCGACGCCACCAGGTATTCGGTGCCGGAGGCCGCGTCGTTGCGGCCGATCACCAGCGGCCGGATACCGTAGGGATCGCGGAACGCCACCAGGCCGTAGCCGGCGATCATGGCCACCACCGCATAGGCGCCGCGCACCCGGCGATGGACGCCGGAGATGGCCTTGAAGATCGTTTCCGGATCGACTTGGTAGCGGTTCTGCGACGCCACCTGCAGTTCGTGGGCGAAGACGTTGAGCAGCACCTCCGAGTCGGAGTTGGTGTTCATGTGCCGCAGGTCCTGCAGGAACATGTCGTGCCGGAGTTCTTCGGAGTTCGTGAGGTTGCCGTTGTGGGCAAGCATCAGGCCGAAGGGCGAATTCACGTAGAAGGGCTGCGATTCCGCCGCGTTGTAGGCCGAGCCGGCGGTGGGATAGCGGCAATGCGCGATGCCCCAGTTGCCGACGAGGTCGCGCATGTTGCGCGTGCGGAAAACGTCGCGCACAAGGCCGGGGCCCTTGTGCATGTGGAAACGTCCGCCCTCCGCGGTGGCGATGCCCGCCGCGTCCTGCCCGCGGTGCTGGAGCACCTGCAGGCCGTCGTAGAGCAGTTGGTTGACCGGCGTGGTTGCGACCACGCCCAATATGCCGCACATGTCTTGAGTCTACCCGCTATCGATACCGAATTCGTTTCGCCACGTCCGGCGGCATCCACGGCTTCGCCGCGATCACCGCCGTCTCCAGCGGCGGCGCGAATGTAGCCTCGCGCCACCATGCTTCCCTCGGCATGGCGGTCATGCCGCCAAGCAGTACCAGCGCAAAGGCGATCACTACGCCTCTCAGCACGCCGAATACAGCCCCGAGCAGCCGATCCACCAACCCCAGCCCGACCGCCCGCAACATCAATGCGATCACGATCCGGCCCACCGCAAACACCGCCAACACGGCAAAGAACACCGCTGCAAACCCGGCCGCCATGCTCAGCGCCGGATCGGCGATCCATTTCGCCATCCAGTGCCCCGCCTCGCCGCCGAAGTGCCGCGCCACGAAGAACGCGACGACCCAGGCAGCCAGCGCCAGCAGTTCGCTCACCACGCCGCGCCACAGCCCCAGCAGCACCGACGCGCCGACGATCGCCAGCAAGGCAAGATCGAATGCCGTCACTCGCTACTCTACTTCTGCGCGATCGGTCCGTCGACGCCGATGATCTTCACCTTGACCTTGGCCTTCTCGGCCGCATCCTTGCTCGGGAACGGGCCGGCGCGCACGCGCGTCCGCGGCCCCTGCGGCGAATCGAACTTTTCGGTGTAGGCAGGCACGCCCATGCCCTTGAGCTTGGACAGCAGCAGTTTCACGTTGCCGGCTTCCTTGTAGGCGCCGAGCTGGATCACCCACTGGTCGGCACTTTCGCCCGCCAGGGCGCTCGCGGCGCGGGCTTCCTCGGTCTTCTTTCGGTCGGCCGGCTTTTCCGCCGCCTTGTCGGCCGGCTTATCCGACGGCTTCGCCGCAGCCTTTTCGACGGGCTTTTCCGCCGGCTTCGCCGCCGCCTTTTCGGCCGGTTTCTCCGACGGCTTCTCCGTCGCAGGCGCTGCCGGCGCAGCCGCGATCTTGGCCGCTTCCGGCTTCGACTCGGGCTTGGTCTCGGGCTTGGCCTCGGCCGATGCGGCCGGCGCTTCGGCAACCGACGGCGCGGGAGGCAGGGGCGTGGCTGCCGGACGGGACGGCAGCACGCGTGCGGCGATGCCGCTCGGCGCCTCCTGGCTGGGAATGCGAATCTGGATGTCCTGACTGGCTGGGCGCGGCTCGTGGTCCATGACCATCGGCAGGACGATGGCCGCCAGCAGAGCGAGGGCGGCGGCACCCACCAGGCGGCGGCGCGCGCGCTTCTTCAGCGCCAACTGCTCATCGTGGGACGCGTCGCTTTCTGCCATCGAGGTTATGCCTTGCGGCCGAGGAAACGCATCACGTCGGCTACCGTCAGGAAAGATCCGAAGGCCACGATTCTATCATTCTCATTGGCCTTCTCTTGAGCGAAAGCGATAGCGGCCGCCGGGCTGTCGAAACGCGGCAGCGGCTCCGCCACGCCGGCGTTCGCCAGTATCGCCGCGAGATCGTCGGCACTCGCCGCGCGCGGGCCCTCCAGGGTGCAGGGAAGCCAGCGGTCGATGCGCGTTCCGAGCGCCCGCACCACCCCGTCGATGTCCTTGTCGCGCAGCATGCCGAACACGCCCCAGGTGGTCGGATGAAAAGCCATGCTGCCGAGATTGTCGGCCAGCACGCGGGCAGCCTGGGGGTTGTGCGCGACGTCGAGCACCACGGTCGGGCGTCCCGGCAGCACTTGAAAGCGCCCGGGAACCTCCACTTCGAGCAGCCCGCGGCGGATGTCCTGCATGGCAACGGGCAACGCCTCGTGCAGCGCCGCCAGGGCGGCCAGCACGCACGACGCATTGGCAAGCTGGTGACGCCCGCGCAGGGCCGGATGGGCAAGCCCGCCTTTCTGGCCGTCGCGTCCCCAGTATTGCCATTGGCCCTCCTGGCGCACGTAGCCGAAGTCCCGGCCCAGCACCTGCAGGTCGGCGCCGATGGCCGCAGCGTGGGCGACCAGCGTCGCGGGCGGCTCGGCATCGCCGCAGATCGCCGGCCGGCCGGCGCGGAAGATGCCGGCCTTCTCGAAGCCGATGGCGTCGCGCGTCGCGCCGAGATAGTCCATGTGGTCGAGATCGATGCCGGTGACGATGGAACAATCCGGCTCATAGACGTTGGTGGCGTCGAGCCGGCCGCCGAGGCCGACCTCGAGGATCACCGCGTCGAGCGGCTGCGCGGCGAACACCTCCCACGCGGCGAGGGTGCCGAACTCGAAGTAGGTCAGCGCGACGTCGCCGGCCTGCTTGCGGCCCGCCTCGACCCGAGCGAATCCCGCGCACAGCGCGGCATCGTCGACGGCCCGGCCGTCGATGCGCACCCGCTCGTTGTAGCGCAGCAGGTGTGGCGAGGTGTAGAGGCCGACGCGGTAGCCGGCGCGCAGCAGGACGGTCTCGAGCATCGCGCAGGTCGAGCCCTTGCCGTTGGTGCCGCCGACCAGAATGACCGGACAGGCCTGGCGCTGGCCCAGCGCCTGCTTGACGCGGAGCACGCGGTCCAATCCGAGCGCGATGGGCTGCGCATGCTGGCGCTCGATGTGCGCCAGCCACTGCTCCAAGGTCATTTCATTGAACCGCCGGGACTCGTTGCATCAGAGTCAACAGAGCGGCCAACCGGTCGCGCAGTTCGCGCCGGTCGACGATCATGTCAATGGCGCCCTTCTCCAGCAGGAACTCCGCGCGCTGGAAGCCCTCGGGCAGCGTCTCGCGCACCGTCTGCTCGATGACGCGCGGCCCGGCGAAGCCGATCAGGGCGCCCGGCTCGGCGATCACGACGTCGCCCATGAAGGCGAAGCTGGCCGAGACGCCGCCCATGGTGGGATCGGTGAGCAGCGTGATGAAAGGCAGCTGGTGGCGCGACAGCTGCGTCGTGGCCGCCGTGGTCTTCGCCATCTGCATCAGGGAGAACAGGCCTTCCTGCATGCGCGCGCCGCCGCTGGCGGTGATGCAGATGAAGGGCATCTGCTGCTCGATGGCGGCCTTGACGCCGCGCACGAATCGTTCGCCGACCACGGACCCCATGGAGCCGCCGAGGAATTCGAATTCGAACGCCGCGACGACGACCTGTACGGTCTTGATCGCTCCCTGCATGACTACCATGGCATCGGCCTCGCCGGTGTCCTCGTTGGCCGCGGCAAGGCGGTCGGGGTACTTCCGGCTGTCCTTGAACTTCAGCGCGTCAACCGGGATCACCTCGGCGCCGATCTCGAAGCGGCCCTCGGGGTCGAGCAGCAGGTCGAGGCGCGCGCGGGCGCGGATGCGATGATGGTGATTGCACTTCGGGCAGACGTTCTGGTTGTTCTCCAGGTCCGTCGCATAGAGCACCGATTCGCAGGCCGGGCACTTGGACCACAGGCCTTCGGGAATCGACTTGCGCGCGCCCTCGGTACGCTTGATCTTCGGGGGAAGCAGTTTCTGAAGCCAGCTCATGACGCCTCCTTGCGGTCCATCGCGTCGCGGATGCCGCGCACGAATGCCGTGACTCGAGCCGCGGCCTGTTCGCGCGGCGAATTCTCGATTTCCTCGATGATGCGGCTGCCGATGACCACCGCGTCGGCCACGGCGGCGATGCGCGCGGCTGCGGCGCCGTCGCGGATGCCGAAGCCGACGCCGACCGGCATCCGCACTTTCTCGCGGATGGCCGGGATGCGCTGCGCGACCGCGTCGAGGTCCAGGTGACCGGACCCGGTGACGCCCTTCAGCGAAACGTAGTAGATGTAGCCGCTGCCGATTTCGGCGACTTCGGCGAATCGCGCTTCCGATGAGGTCGGGGCCAGCAGGAAGATCGGGTCGAGAGCGGCGGCCTTCAGTTGGGCGGCGAAGGCGGCGCACTCCTCCGGCGGGTAGTCGACCACCAACACGCCGTCCACGCCGGCTGCGGCGGCGTCGGCGACGAAGGCTTCGCTGCCGTAGGCTTCGATCGGATTGGCGTAACCCATCAGCACGACGGGCGTGGTGCCGTCGCCCTTGCGGAACTCCCGCACCATGCCGAGCACGATGCGCATCGAGACGCCGTAGGCGAGCGCGCGCTCGGAGGCGCGCTGGATGGTGGGGCCGTCGGCCATCGGATCGGAGAACGGCACGCCGAGTTCGATGACGTCGGCGCCGCCCGCGACGAGCGCGTGCATCAGGGCGACGGTCATGCCGGGTTCGGGATCGCCGGCCGTGATGAACGGGACCAGCGCCTTGCGGGATGCGGCGGCGAGCCGCGTGAAGGTGGCGGGTATGCGCGACATCAGAGCTGGATCCCCGCCTTTTCGGCCACGGTGTGCATGTCCTTGTCGCCTCGGCCGGAAAGATTGACCAGCAGGACCTTGTCCTTGGGCAGCGACGGTGCCAGCTTCGCGGCGTAGGCGATCGCATGGCTCGACTCCAGCGCCGGAATGATGCCTTCGACGTGGCACAGATCACTGAAGGCCTTCAAGGCTTCGTCGTCGGTGACCGTCACGTACTCGGCGCGGCCGGAGTCGTGCAGCCAGGCATGCTCGGGACCGACGCCCGGATAGTCGAGGCCGGCGGAGACCGAATGCGTCTCGATGATCTGGCCGTTCTTGTCCTGCAACAGGTAGGTGCGGTTGCCGTGCAGCACGCCGGGCGTGCCGGCGGTGATCGAGGCAGCGTGCTTGCCGGTCTCGATCCCGCTGCCCGCGGCCTCGACGCCGATCAGGCGCACGCCCTTCTCCGGGATGTATTCGTAGAAGATGCCCATGGCGTTCGAGCCGCCGCCGACGCAGGCGATCACGGCGTCCGGCTGGCGGCCGGCCATTTCCGGCATCTGCTGCTTGCACTCGGCACCGATCACCGACTGGAAGTCGCGCACCATCATCGGATACGGATGCGGGCCGGCGACGGTGCCGATGATGTAGAAGGTGTTCGCGATGTTGGTGACCCAGTCGCGCATCGCTTCGTTCAGGGCATCCTTGAGCGTCTTCGAGCCGGATTCGACCGGCACCACCTTGGCGCCGAGCAGCTTCATGCGATAGACGTTGGCGGCCTGGCGGCGGATGTCCTCGGCGCCCATGTACACCACGCATTCCATGCCGTAGCGCGCGGCCACGGTAGCCGTCGCGACGCCGTGCATGCCGGCGCCGGTCTCGGCGATGACGCGCGGCTTGCCCATGCGGCGGGCCAGCAGTGCCTGGCCGATGCAGTTGTTCACCTTGTGCGCGCCGGTGTGGTTGAGGTCTTCGCGCTTGAGGTAGATCTGCGCGCCGCCGAGCTGTTCCGACCATCGCTTCGCGTGGTAGATCGGGCTGGGGCGGCCGACGTAGTGCTTGAGGTCGTACTCGAGTTCGGCGCGGAAGGCAGGATCCGCCTTCGCCGCTTCATAGGCGAGGCGCAATTCCTCGAGCGCCGGCATCAGCGTCTCGGCGACGAAAATGCCGCCGAACTTGCCGAAATGACCGCGCGCGTCCGGCAGGTTGTAATCAGGAGTCTGCATCTTTTACGGCTGCCACGAAGGCATTGATTTTTTCGGGGTCCTTGATGCCCTTCGCGATCTCGACGCCACTGCTCACATCGACGCCCCACGGGCGCAGCTGGCGGATCGCGCTGCCGACGTTCGCCGCCGTCAAACCGCCGGCGACCACTACCGGCAGCGGCAACGCCTTCGGCACCATGGACCAGTCGAACACCTGCCCGGCACCACCATAGCTTTCGACATAGGCATCGAGCAGCAAACCGCGCGCGGACGGGTAAGACCGCGCGAATTCTACCAGATCGATCCCGGGCCTCATCCGGGCCACTTTCACGTAGGCGTGCCCGAAGCCTTCGCAGAATTCCGGCGACTCGTCGCCCTGGTATTGGATGACGTCGAGGGGCACGGCGGCCAGCGTGTCGGCCAGAACCCGGAGATCGGGATTGACGAACAATCCGACGCGGGTGACGAAGGGGGGAACGCGCCGCACCAGCGCCGCAGCCGTTTCGATGTCCAGATAGCGGGGGCTGTTGGGATAGAAGACGAAGCCGAGCGCATCGGCGCCGGCGGCCACGGCGGCCTCCACGTCCTGTTCGCGCGTGAGGCCGCAGATCTTGATGCGGGTTCGGGTCATGGCATGACGGGCAGGATCGAATCCTCGATGATAAGGCCCGCGTCGGGCAGTTGCCAGACGGCGTCGTATTCGGCACCGGCGAAATAGAGACCATCGGGCGCGAACGTCGGCGCCGCAAGCGTCCGATCGCGCGCTTCGAGCAACTCCGCCAGCCAGCCGGGCGGCTGCCTCCCCTTGCCGATATGGACGAGGCTGCCGACGATGTTGCGGATCATGTGATGCAGAAAGGCGTTGGCGCGGAAGTAGAAGACGATGCAGTCACCCTGCTTGGCGATGTCGGCGCGGTAGAGATGCTTGACCGGGGATTTGGCCTGGCATTCGGCAGCGCGGAAAGCCGAGAAATCGTGCTCGCCGAGCAGGCAGGCGGCCGCCTGGCGCATCGCGCCGACGTCGAGCGGACGATGGCACCAGCCGACGCGGCCGGCGAGCAAGGCGGGCCGCACGGCGCGATTGAGTAGCAGGTAGCGGTAGCTGCGCGAACGGGCCAGGAAGCGCGCGTGAAAATCGCCGCCGACCTCCCGCGCCCAGCGCACCGCGACCTGAGGCGGCAAGTGGGCATTGACGCCGCGCACCCAGGCGGTCTCCGGCCGCGCCACGCCGCAATCGAAATGGACCACCTGGCAGAGCGCATGCACGCCCGCGTCGGTGCGTCCCGCGCAGGCGACGCGAAGTGGAATGCCGGCTACGGCCGCCAACGCATGTTCGAGCGCGTCCTGCACGGTGTTGCCATGCGCCTGCGACTGCCAGCCCGCGAAGCGGGAGCCGTCATATTCGACGCCGAGCGCGATCCTCACCATGCGAGCACCGCGAGCGCGCAGGCGAGCGCGAGCATGGCGACCCGATCGTGCCAGCGCGCGGTCCTCACCTCGAGCGGCAACTGCGCCGGCCCGGCGTCCTGGCGCTCCTCGAGCCAATCGCGCCAGGCGCCGCGTCGGTCGTTTTCGACGAACTCGACGACGAGCATCAGGCGCACCACGATGCGCTCCCGCAGTCCGGGCCAACGCGACAGCGGACCCAGCAGCCAATAGAGACCGCTCACCAGCCCCCTTGTGCCGAGACGCTCATGCAGCAGCGCGAGCGAGGTCAGCAGCAGCAGCAGCCGGCCGATATGCTCGCCCGCGAGTTGCAGTCCGTCGATGGTGACGCCGAGGCGCCCCGGCAGACCCGGAACAAGCAGGCCCGGCGTGGCGAACGCGAACAGCACGGCGATCGACAGGAGCAGCCAGCGCGCCCGGCGCCACAGCGCGAGCGCGCGCGGACGGGCGAGCCACAGGGCGAGGATCAACACGAGCACCAGCAGGCCGGCGAGGACGCGCAGCGGAAGGGCCGGCAGGGCAAAGGCGAAGCCCGCCCAGGCGAGCAGCAAGGTGGCGGGATGAAACATGGGGAGCAAACCGCGGTGCCCGGCCGGGCACCGCGATCAGGATCAGGCCAGCGCCGCGAGCTTCTGCTTGGCGGCATCCTGCTGCGCAGGGCTGCCTTCGTTGAGCACTTCGTTGAGCAGTTCGCGCGCGCCTTCCTTGTCGCCCATCTCCTCGTAGGCCTGCGCCAATTCAAGCTTGGTCGCCACTTCCGGATCGTCGATGAGCGCGGTGGTCTCCGGAACGGCTGCGGCCGCGGGCACCTCATCCAGGTCGAGGCTGATGCCGGCGAGATCGAGCGAGGCGGCAGCGGTGGGCTTGGCCGGCTCGACCGGCAGCGGGATATCGGCCACCGGCGCGGCGGGCGCGGGCGCGGCAGGCGCCGCAGGCTCGCTGAGGTCGAAGTCGAAGTCCAGTCCGCCGGCCTCGGGTGCTGCAGGCGGCGCTTCGACGGTCTTCGCCGGTTCCGGCGTGCCGAGCTCGAAATCGATGCTCGGCGCCGCAGCGGGAGCAGCCGCCGCTTCAGGTGCCGGCGCTGCCATGCCGAGATCGAAGTCAAGGCTGATCGGTTCCTCGGACTTGGGGGCCTCGGCCGGCGCTGCGGCTTCCGGCGTCGGCGCGGAGAGATCGAGGTCGAAATCCAGGCTTGCCGGCAACTCCTCGGCCGGCGCTGCGGCCGGCGCTGCGGTCGGTTGCGGCGCCGGAGCGGCAGGCCTTTCGGCCGCCGGCGCTTGCATCGCACGCGCCGACGTGACGACCGTAGACGTCATGTCGAGCGCCGGGGCAGCCTCGGCCTTCGGCTGTGCCGCGGCGGGGGCTGGCGCCGGAGCGGCGGCCGGCGCTGCGGCCGCCACAGGCGCGCCGTACAGCGGATTGTTCGGGTCGATCGAGCGGCCGAGCAACTGCGCGCGCTCCCAATCGTGGCCGGCGCCGCCGGTCAGTCCATAGAGTTCGCGAGCAACGGATTCGAACGACGACGTGTCCTTGCGCGCTGCATAGATCTCGAGCAGCTTGACGTGAATCGCCGCGCGCGTCGGATCGGTCTTGAGGGCCTCGAGCAGGATCTCCTCCGCCTGCTTGTCGCGGCCGTAGGCGATATAGACGTCGGCCTCGGCGACCGGGTCCACGCCCTCGTCGCCACTGTCGACCGGCTGCTGGCTGAAGTCGGTGGGCAGCGATGCTCCCGTATCCACGCTCTGGCCGCCCGCCGTGCCGAACACGGAACTCGGGGCCATCTCGCTCGCCCCGGTGTCGGGCTCTGCCGCTTCGCGCTTGCGGCGCCAGGCGCTGTAGCCAAAATAGCCGGCCAGCGCGGCGAGGACGGCCGCACCGCCGAACACGATCTCGGGGTTCTCGTCGACGAAGCTGGGCGGCGGCGGGGGCGGCTCGACCGGCTGCGGCGGAGCCTTCGGCTTGGGCGGCGCAGCGGGCTTTTCCGCTTCGGCAGGCTTCGGCGCTTCGGCGGCCTTGGGCGCCTCCGCCGGCTTGACCGGCTCTACGGGCTTGGCCGGGACCGTAAGCGCGGGTGGAACAGGCGCGGCGGGCGGGACAGGCGGCTTGGCCGCTTCGGCCGGCTTGGCCGGGGCTTCAGCCGGCTTGGCGCCAGCCGCGGCCTTCATGTCGGCAAGCCGTTTCAGCTCCGCGAGGTTTTTCTCGAGGGCCGCAATGCGGCTGTTGGCTTCCTTGAGCTCCTTGTCCCGCGCAATGAGGTCCTCTTCCACCTGGCCGATGCGGGCGGCGGATTTCCCGCCTCCCTTCGCAGCCTCGGTGCGCGACACTTCGAGCTTGTCCTTGCCGGCAGGAACCGGCGGCGCCTTCTCTTCGACCTTGGGCGCGATCTTGCCGGTGGCGGCCTGCTTCGGTGCCTCTTCCTTCGCCGGCTCGGCTGCAGCTGCGGCGGCCAGCTTGCGGCGATACGCGTTGAAGTCGCTGGCCTGGGCGACGACCATCTTGTGCGCCTCGGCCGGCGCAACCTCCGCCACTGCCTTGGCGTCCGGGATGGTGAGAATCTTCCCCGCGCGCAGGCGGTTCATGTTGCCGCCGTCGAAGGCCTCCTTGTTGTTCAGGAACAAGGCTGCCAGCATCTGGTCGAGGCTCACGTCGGAGGGCTTCGTTTCGCTGGCGATCTTCGCCAGGGTATCGCCCTTCACGACCTGGCGCGTCGTCCCCGCCGCCGTCGCCTTGGCGGTCGGCTTGACAGGGGCCTGGGCAGCGGGCTTCTCGGCCGGAGCCGCGGCAGCCGGCGCTGGTGCTGGTGCGGGTTCGGGCGCGGTGGCAGCCGGCGCCTCCTTCTTCACTTCGGGAAGCGGCACCGCGGCGGGTGTCTCCGCCTTCTTGACGACGTCCGGCGGGTCGAGCAGGAAAGTGTACTCGCGTACCAGCCGTCCCGACGCCCAATCCATCTGCACCAGCATGTCGACGAAGGGCTCGTTGAAGGGGCGATCCGAACCTACGACGATGAACGCCTGTCCGCTCGGTCGTTTCTCTATCGAAAAGCGCAAGGCGGAAAGCGCCGGCGTGTATTCGATTCCCGCTTCCTTGAATGCGGCACCGGATGCCATGCGTGCAGACAGGGACGAGAGTTCTTCACGGCTCGCCGTCACCTCGATCTGCGCACGCAGGGGCTGGCCCAGCGCCGACGTCACCGTCAGCCGACCAAAGCCGGCTGCGTGTGCGCCGAGTGGAAGCATCGCCAGGGCCACCGCAAGCGCGGACAGCCGGAAGGGTTTTGAATTATCGGATTTCAGCACGGCGCCTCCCCGAGGGGATATGAAATTTCGGTAATTAAAATAACATCATGGCCTTAAGGCTGCAAGCTCAACCTCTAGATCATCAATTGCCGGCTGTCGTTTTAAGGTCATTCGAGCAGGATTCGCAGCATCCGGCGCAGCGGTTCCGCCGCCCCCCAAAGCAGTTGGTCGCCGACGGTAAACGCCGACAGATACTCGTTCCCCATATTCAGCTTGCGCAGGCGCCCCACCGGCGTCATCAGCGTCCCGGTCACGGCCGCCGGCGTCAGTTCGCGCATCGAGGCATCGCGCACGTTGGGCACCACTTTCGCCCAAGGATTGTGGTCGGCCAGCATGGCTTCGATCTCGGCCAGCGGGACATCCTTCTTCAGCTTGATGGTCAAGGCCTGCGAATGGCAGCGCATCGCGCCGATGCGGACGCACAGGCCGTCCACCGGAACCGGCTGGTCACCGCGACCGAGAATCTTGTTGGTCTCGGCCTGGCCTTTCCATTCCTCGCGGCTCTGCCCGTTGCCGAGGTCCTTGTCGATCCACGGGATCAGCGAGCCGGCCAGCGGCACGCCGAAATTGGCCGTGGGGAAGGATTCGTCGCGCAGCACGCCCGCCACTTCGCGATCGATGTCGAGAATCGCCGAGGCCGGGTCGTCCAGCAGGCCCTTGGCGACGCGGTGGGCTTCGCCCATCTGCTGCAGCAGCTCGCGCATGTTCTGCGCGCCCGCACCCGATGCGGCTTGATAGGTCATCGAGGTCATCCACTCGATGAGGTCGGCCTTGAACAGGCCGCCCAGCGCCATGAGCATCAGCGAAACGGTGCAGTTGCCGCCGATCCAGTTGTTGCCGCCCTTGGCCAGCGAATCCTTGATGACATGCGCATTGACGGGATCGAGAATGATCACCGCGTCGTCCTTCATGCGCAGCGCGGAAGCCGCGTCGATCCAGTGGCCCTTCCAGCCGGCCGCACGCAGCTTCGGGAAAACCTCGTTGGTGTAGTCGCCACCCTGGCAGGTAATGACGATGTCCATCGCCTTCAACGCATCGACGGATGCGCCATCCTGCAGCGGCGCTCCGCCGCCTTCGGCCGGCCCCTTGCCGCCGACATTCGAAGTCGAGAAGAACACCGGCTCGATCAGTGCGAAATCGTTCTCTTCCCGCATGCGCTGCATCAGGACCGAACCCACCATGCCGCGCCAACCTACCAGACCTACCTTTTTCATTGCCCGATCATCCCATTCCGAAAACCTAGGAATTATCTCATAGCTCGGCGCATTGCCCCGTCCGCATGCCGCGCCAGATCAGCATCCAGCCCACCAGCGCAAACGCGGCGCCGAGCGTGTAGGTCCATCCCGCGCCCCACGGCCCCCAGGTCACGCCGCTGACGAAATTGCCGAGCATACCGCCGGCACCGAAGGAGACGCTGCCGTAGATCGCCTGCACCCTCCCCTGCTGCTGGCCGGGGAACCAACGATTCAAGGCGGTCACCGCCGCCGCGTGATACGCGCCGAAGGTCGCGCCGTGCATCACCTGCGCCGCCAGCAGCAGCGGCAGCGAATCGACCTCCCAGCCGATCAGCAGGAAGCGCAGCACCGCGAGGGCAAAGCTGGCGAGCAGGATCTCACGCAGTGAGACAGCACGCATCAGCCGCGGCAGGAAGGCGAACACCAGAACTTCGGCGAGGACGCCGAGCGACCACAGCGCACCGACCAGCGTCTTGCCGTAGCCGTGCTCCACCAGGTGGATCGAGAAGAAGACATAAAGCGG
>DASVZI010000113.1:0-21989 GCA_036391735.1 Rhodocyclaceae bacterium | reverse complement strand
ACGCCGAACAGATAGTCGTCGCCGGCGTCGCGATAGCGCGCACTCCAGATCTCTTCCTGGTTCATGACGGACCCTCCTTGCGGACAGTCTACTCGCCGAGATAGGCGGCGCGCACGCGGCTGTCGGCAAGCAGGTTCGCCGCCGTATCGGCCAGGGTGATGCGGCCGCTTTCCATCACGTAGCCGCGGCTGCAGACCTCGAGGGCGAGCCGCGCGTTCTGCTCGACCAGCAGGATGGTGACGCCCTGCGCCGCCACCGTGCGGACCACCTCGAAGACCTTCTGCACCATCAGCGGCGCCAGCCCCATGGAGGGCTCGTCGAGCAGCAGCAGCTTCGGGCGCCCCATCAGTGCGCGGCCGATCGCCAGCATCTGCTGCTCGCCGCCCGACAGCGTGCCCGCCGTCTGGTCGCGGCGTTCCTTGAGGCGCGGCAGCAACTCGTAGATGCGGGCCAGGTCGTCGCCGACTTCCGCGTCGGTGCGATGGTAGGCACCCATGTCGAGGTTCTCGGCCACCGACAGGCGTGCGAAGACGCCGCGGCCTTCGGGGACCAGGGCCAGCCCTTTGCCGATCAGTTCGTGGGGCGGCAGCCGGTCGAGCGGCTCGCCGCGCAGCCGCAGTTCGCCGCTGGCGGGCAACAGGCGCGCCACGGCCTTGAGCGTGGTGGTCTTGCCGGCCCCGTTGGCGCCGATCAGGCAGACCATCTCGCCTTCCTCGACGGCGAAGGAGACACCCTTCACGGCCTTGATGCCGCCGTAGCCAACCTCGAGATTGTGGACGTCGAGCAGCGCCATCAGGCCAGGCTCCCGCCAAGATAAGCCTCGATCACCTTCGGATCCTTCTGCACTTGCGCGGGCACGCCTTCCGCGATCTTCTCGCCGTAGTCGAGCACCGCCACGCGGTCGCACAAGCCCATGACCAGCCGGACGTCGTGCTCGATCAGCAGCACCGTGAGGCCGTCGTTGCGCAGCCCGACGATCAGTTCGCGCAGCGCCGCCGTCTCGGTCGCGTTCATGCCCGCGGCCGGCTCGTCGAGCGCCAGCAGCTTGGGATCGGTCGCCAGCGCGCGGGCGATCTCGAGCCGCCGCTGGTCGCCGTAGGCGAGGTGACGCGCCAGGTCGTTCGCCCGGTCGCCGATGCCGACGTAGTGCAGCAACTCCAGGGCGCGGCGGCGGATCGCCGCCTCCTCGTCGCGCGTACCGCGGTCGCGAAACACGGCGCCGATGGCACCCGCTTGCGTCCGCGCATGGCGGCCGACCATGACGTTCTCGATCGCCGTCATGTTGCCGAACAGCCGGATGTTCTGGAAAGTGCGGGCGATGCCCGCGCGCGTCACCTCGTGCGGGCTGCCGAGCGGCAGGGCGCTCCCGGCAAAAAGCACGTCACCGGCATCGCGGGCATAAAGGCCCGTCAGGACGTTGAAGAAGGTCGTCTTGCCGGCCCCGTTGGGCCCGATGAGGCCATATATTTCGCGCAGCCCGATCGTCAGCGAGACGTCCTTCAGTGCCGTCACGCCGCCGAAACGCTTCGCGATGCTGCGCGCTTCGAGCAGGACGGGCGCCTGCGCTTCGATGCGCTCCGGCGCCGTCATTCCTTCTTCCCCGCCAGTTCGCGCCGATGCCGCGGGTCGGGCCACAGGCCGGCCGGGCGATAGATCATCACGGCGATCAGCGCGACGCCGAACAGCAGCATGCGCAGACTTTCCGGATCGAGCAGCACCTTGCCGAACAGCGCGGTCTGCAGCGGGCCGGCGGTACTGCGGAACACTTCGGGAAGCACGGTGAGGAGGACGCCGCCGAAGATCACGCCGGGGATGTGCCCCATGCCGCCGATCACCACCATGCAGAGCACCATCACGGACTCCATCAGGCCGAAGCTCTCCGGCGAGACGAATTCCTGGAAGCCGGCGAACAGACCGCCGGCGACGCCGCCGAAGCTTGCGCCCATGGCGAAGGCGAGCAGCTTGATGTTGCGGGTATTGATGCCGCAGGCCTTGGCGGCGATCTCGTCCTCCCGGATCGCCACCCAGGCGCGGCCGATGCGCGAATCCTGGAGGCGGATGGTGACGAACACGATGCCGAGCGCGAGCAGCACGAACAGGTAGTAGTAGAGGTAGGTCCCGGGAACCGAGACGCCGGCGACCTCCACCGTGCGCGACAGCGGCCGGCCGAGCGTGATCGGGTCGATGCGCGCGATGCCCTGCGGCCCGTTGGTGATGTTGATCGGCGCGTTGAGGTTGTTGAGGAAGATGCGGATGATCTCGCCGAAGCCGAGCGTCACGATGGCGAGGTAATCGCCGCGCAGCCGCAGCGTCGGCGCCCCGAGCAGGGCGCCGAAAATGCCTGCCACCGCGGCGCCCATCGGCAGGATCGCCCAGGCCGGCCAATGCAGGCCGAAATGCGGCGAGGCCAGCAAGGCGTAGAGATAGGCACCGACGGCGTAGAAGGCGATGTAGCCGAGGTCGAGCAGCCCGGCGAAGCCGACCACGATGTTGAGTCCCAGCGCCAGCATGATGTAGAGCGCGGCGAAGTCGAGCACCCGCACCCACGCGTTGCCGAAATGGCCGACGGCGAAAGGCGCGACGACCAGCACCGCTGCGACGAGCGCGGCACCGAGTTGGGCCTTCTGCTTGTCGTTCGCCATCAGGCCCGCTCCGAGACCTTCTCGCCCACCAACCCCGACGGCCGGAAGATCAGCACGACGATCAGCACGAAGAAGGCGAAGACGTCCTGATAGTTGCTGCCCAGCAGGCTCTGGCTCGGATCGGCGGCGCACATGTCGGCAAGCCCCGGCGCCACATGGGAAAGCGTGCAGACGTTGGTGAGGTCGCCGATGTAGCCGGCGCCGAGGGCCTCGATCAGCCCGAGCAGCACACCGCCGAGCATGGCGCCGGCGAGATTGCCGATGCCGCCGAGCACCGCGGCGGTGAAGGCCTTGAGGCCGAGGATGAAGCCCATGTGGTAATGGGCGATGCCGTAGTTGGCCGACACCAGCACGCCGGCGAGCGCCGCCAGCGCCGAGCCGATGACGAAGGTCAGCGAAACGATGCGATTGACGTTGACGCCCATGAGCCCCGCGATCGCGGGGTTTTCGGCCGTCGCGCGCATGGCGCGCCCCAGCCGGGTACGGTTCACCAGCAACATCAGCCCGGCCATCGTGAGCGCCGCGACGCCCATGATGATGAGCTGCAGTTCGGTGATTTCCGCCCCGAGGACCTCGTGCGGCGCCGCCGGCAGCAGCGACGGCACGGAGAAATAATTGCGCCCCCAGATCAGCATGGCGAGTTGCTGCAGCACGATGGAGACGCCGATGGCGGTAATCAGCGGCGCCAGCCGCGGCGCATTGCGCAGCGGCCGGTAGGCGACGCGCTCGATGGAGAAGCCGAGCGCCATGCAGACGACGGCGGCAGCGGCCAGAGCGAGGACGAACACCAGCGGGCCGGGCAGTCCGGCCGCTTCCAGCGGCTTCATGACGGCGAGCGCAGAGAGCGCGCCTACCATCACCACCTCGCCGTGGGCGAAGTTGATGAGGCCCATGATCCCATAGACCATGGTGTAGCCGAGCGCGACCAGCGCGTAGATGCTGCCCAGCGTGAGCCCGTTGAAGATTTGCTGCAGCAAGATGTCCATCGGGCGCGATGATATAGCTTTGGTATGTACGTAAGGCAAAAAAGAAACGGCACCCGAAGGTGCCGTTTCCCTGGCCGTTGCCGGCTTACTTCCCGACAGGTGCTGGCGCCGGAGCGGCGGG
Source organism: Rhodocyclaceae bacterium (assembly GCA_036391735.1). Taxonomy (GTDB): domain Bacteria; phylum Pseudomonadota; class Gammaproteobacteria; order Burkholderiales; family Rhodocyclaceae; genus Nitricoxidireducens. The sequence goes on along the minus strand of DASVZI010000113.1, from coordinate 18,240 downwards.
CGCCGGGGCGGCCGGAGCAGCTGCCGGTGCCGCCGCCGGGGCGGCCGGCGCGGGTGCTGCGGTCTCGGCCGGCGCTGCTGCTTCCGCCGGGGCGCCGCCGATGGTCTCGAGGGGCTCCCACTTGCCGTCCTTCGCCTGGTACAGCGTGATGGCGCCGTCCTTGAGGTCGCCGTTCTCGTCGAACGTGATGTTCGCCGTGACCCCCTTGTAGTTGGTCTTCGGCAGTTCGGCGAGGATCTTGGCCGGCTCGGCGCTGTTGGCCCGCTTCGCGGCGTCGACGACCACCATCACCGCGTCATAGACGTAGGGGCCATAGAGCTGGATCTCGGTGCCGAACTTCTTCTGGTACTTGTCCTTGAAGGCGGGACCGCCCGGCATCTTTTCGAGCGGCACGCCCGGCAGCGAGCAGTACTGTCCCTCGGCCGCCGCACCGGCGAGCTTGTGGAACTCGACGGTGCAACCGCCGTCGCCGGTGAGGAACTTGGATTTCAGGCCCAGTTTCTTCATCTGCGCGACCATCGGGCCGCCCTGCGCGTCCATGCCGCCGTAGAAGACGAGGTCGGGGCGCTTGCCCTTCACTTTGGTCAGGATCGCCGCGAAGTCCACCGCCTTGTCGTCGGTGTGCTCCTCGGCGACGACCTTGGCGCCGGAAGCCAGCGCGGCCTTCTTGAACTCGCCCGCCAGGCCTTCGCCGTAGGCGGTCTTGTCGTCGATGACGGCGATGGTCTTCGCCTTGAGGTTGTTCACCGCGTACTGCCCGAGCACCTTGCCCTGCTGCTCGTCGTTGGCCATGACGCGGAAGGCCGTCTTGAAGCCCTGGTGAGTGTAGGTCGGGTTGGTCGCCGAGGGCGAAACCTCCGGAATGCCGGCGTCGTTGTAGATCTTCGAGGCCGGGATGGTCGTACCGGAGTTGAGGTGCCCGACGACGGCGTTGACCTTGGCGTCCACGAACTTCTGCGCGACCAGCGTGCCCTGCTTCGGATCGGCCTGGTCATCCTCGCTCATCAGCTTGAAGGTCACGGGACGGTCGCCGAACTTGATCTTGGCCGCATTGGCGTCCTCGATGGCGAGCACCGCGCCGTTCTCGTTGTCCTTGCCGAGATGGGCCTGCGGGCCGGTCAGCGGCGCGGCATGGCCGATGGTCACCACCAGCGGCACGGGCGCCGGCGGCGCCTGAACAGGGGGCGGGGGCGGCGGCGCTTCCTTGCCGCAGCCGATTACCGCCAGTGCGGCGGCCATCGAGATCGAAATGGCTTTGATGGGCAGGTTCATCGGGATTCTCCGTGGGCTTGTTCGAATCGGGCACAAAAGAATACAGGGCGCGGCGATTCTTGCGCGCGCCCTGTGGCTTGTCAATGGAATTACGGCGCCGCTTCGGTCCGGGCCGCCGCGAGCCGCGCTTCGAATTCGGTGCACCCGGGACCGGGAATCATGAACATGTTGTGCCGCCGGCACAGCGCCGTCTCTCCCTTGCTCTCGCCATAGCCGGAGCTCAGGCTGCCGAGCCCCGGCACCATGCGCTCGAAGGCGCCTGGGTCATCCTCGCAATGGCTGCATTGACTGCAGTGCGGCATCAGAGTTTCCCCCAATACTCGCCGAAGACGTGGACGGACAGGACGTAGCCCAGCACCACGTTAACGCCGACGCCGACGGTGAAGGCGAGGAAGGGCTTCCAGCCCACCGACTTGAGGTCGCGGAACCGCGTCGTCAAGCCGATGCTGAGGAAGCAGAAGATGAAGGCCCAGGTGCGCAGCGAGTTAAGCGGATCGAGCAGCAGCGGCTTGACGGTCTTCTTCATGTCCTCAGGCGTGACGCCGGCGGTCATCAGCGATATGAAGGCCGAGGCCACGAAGAAGCCGATGACGAACTTCGGAAAGCGGCGCCACACCTCGCCGGCGTCCGGCTTGGCCCCGATTTCCTTGCGCTCCCAAACCATGGTCGAGATCAGGGCGAACACCAGCGACCAGATGCCAATCCAGAGGTCGCGACCGATCACCTTCATCAGCGTGAAGGCCTTGATCGCCGCCTCCTCGTTGCCGGCCATCTTGCCGTAGGCGCTGGCCGCCGCGAAGCCCGCCGCGTCCGCGAACTCGGACGTGCCGATCCACGCGCCCGCAACGCCGGCCGAGAGACCTAGCGCCTGCGAGATGAACGGCAGGAACAGGATCATGATGAGGGCCCAGACCACCACCAGGGTCACGGAGGTGTACAGATGCTCCTTCTCGGCGCCGACCGATGCGGCGATCGCCATGGAGCCCGAAACGCCGCAGACGGAACCGCCGACGCCGAGCACCGCGCACATGCGCCGGTCTAGGCCGAACACGCGCGTGCCGACGAAGAAGATGGTGAGGCAGGTCACCAGCGAAATCGTCATGGCCTGCCCGATCGCGACCGGACCCGCGGTCGCCACCAGCGAGATCGGGAAGGTGGCGCCTAGCAGGACGATGCCGAGCTTGACGAAGTACTCGACGCGGAAACCCGCGTCCATCCACTTGGGCAGCCCGATGAAGTTCGAGATGAACAAGCCGATCAGCAGGGCCAGCAGCGGCGCTTCCATGTTGTACTTCGAGGCGTTTGCCCAGCCCGCGATGCCGAACATCGCCATCGACAGGGCGTAAAGGAACACGAAAGCCGGCATGAATTCGCCTAGCTTGATGCCCATGATGCGGCAGCTGGCGCCGAAGATGACCAGCCACGCCGCGAACTGCATCAGATAGGTCGGCGCGTTGTTGGCGAAATGCGCCAGCAACTGGTCGAAGCTGGTCCATTTCAGGCCGCCGGGATTCAGCGCGAGGGACTTCAGCAAGGTGCTGCCGTTGCTGAAGAAGGCGACATCGAGGATGACGATGCCGAGGCCGAGCCAGATGGCCCACCAGTCTTCCTTGAGGTAGAGATCGCTCCAGCCGCCCTTGCGGACGGAGGCGCCCGATTCGATGCTCGCTTGATTGCTCGCCATCGCTAGCCCCTTTCTTGTTAGGTTGTCGGACCGGGACGCCGCGACGCGATGTCCCGGGCGAGTCCGCCCCACTCAGGCGTATCGGCGATCTGATTCTGTGCCGACGATCGTCAAAGAAGCGTCAAGAATGTGCTCGGCGTAGGGCTATTGCGAGACGTGGCGGAGCTACTTGGCGCCGGCGAGAACCCATTTCACCAGCGTCGCGACGTCGGCGTCCGACAGCGCGGCGTTGCCGCCCTTCGGTGGCATCGGGATGGTGCCCCAGTTGCCGCTGCCGCCCGACTTCACCTTGGCGATCAGCTTCGCTTCGGCGCCCTTGTCGCCCGCGTACTTCTTCGCGACATCCTGATAGGCGGGCCCGACGATCTTCTTGTCGACGGCGTGGCAGGTCATGCAATTGCTCTTCTTGGCCAGGGCGAGTCCGGCGCTGTCGCCGGCCATCGCCGGCGCCGCGGCCATCGCGGCGGCCGCCATCAGGGTTGCTGCAAACACTCTCATCTCAAGTCTCTCCAGTGGTGGGGGTTGCGGGATTCAGCGCCCGCGCCAATTCGTCGAAATCGTCGATCGGCGGCAGGCAACTAACGCCGGAACATACCCAGGCGTTGACGCCTCGGCTCTCGGGTCTTGCGAGCATTGATGGCAACGCGAGACCATTCGGCAGCCCGAGCGCAAAGCCGCTCCAGTTTCGCGCCAGGCGCAATTGCCACTGCGCGACGTCCTGGCGCGGGCCACGCAGCAGCACGATCGGCGGCGGCGCCTGTTCGTCGGCGAGGGCCACGAGCAGCGTCGCGCATGCGGGCTGAGCCAGTTGGCCGCCGAAGGCTTCGAGCGCGCGGTGCGCGGCCTCGAGATAGCGCGTCTCGCCGAGCAGGTGGCCGAGTCGTGCCAGCGCGGCGGCGGCGACGCCATTGCCGGCCGGCGTCGCATTGTCGAAGCCGGGCTTGGGACGATGGATCAGGGTCTCGTGGTCGTGCGCGGTGAAGTAGAAGCCGCCTCCGCCTTTGTCTTCGAAATGCGCGAGCAGCGTATCCGCGAGCGCGAGCGCCCAATCGAGATCGTCGCCGCGATACTCATGCTGCAGCGTCTCCAGCAGCGCGGCGAGCAGGCAGGCGTGATCGTCGAGATAGGCGGGAAGGTTCGCCTGGCCGTCCTTCCAACTGGCGAGCAGGCGGCCGTCGCGCCACAGTTCAGCACGCAGGAAGTCGAGCGCGCGCCGCGCCGACGCGAGCCAGGTCGGGCGCTCGCACAAGCGGCCGGCACGCGCCATGCCGGCGATCGCCAGCGCGTTCCAGGCGGTGAGGATCTTTTCGTCGCGGCCGGGCCGCGTGCGAGCCTCTCGCGCTTGCAGCAGCTTGGCGCGCGCCGCCTCCAAGACATCCTCGCGCACCGGGGCCTCGGTGCGATGAAGGTGCCAGGCGCGGTTCTCGAAATTGGGCGGTGCGTCGAGTCCCCAGGCCGCCTCGGCCACGCGCCATTCTTCAGCCGTCAGCAACGCGCGGACTTCCTCGCGCATCCAGATGTAATAGCCGCCCTCCTCGCCTTCCGCATCGGCGTCCAGGGATGCGAAATAGCCGCCCGTGTGCGCCTGCATCTCGCGCATCATCCAGTCGGCGGTCGCGTCTGCCGCGCGCAGGTAGCGCTCCTCGCGCGTTCTCCGCCAGGCCTCGGCGTAGAGCGGCAGCAGCAGCGCGTTGTCGTAGAGCATCTTCTCGAAATGCGGAACGTCCCAGCGCGCGTCGACGCTGTAGCGGAAGAACCCGCCGCCGACCTGATCGAAGACGCCGCCCGCCGCCATGCGCGTGAGCGTCAGCAGCGCCGCCGATGCCGCCGCCTCATCGCCGCAGCGGAACAGCAGGGACAGCAGCGCCGGCTGCGGAAACTTCGGCGCATCGCCGAAGCCGCCGTTCTCGGCGTCGAAGTTGGAAAGCAGGATTTCCCGCGCCCCGGCGAGCGCATCGGCGTCGGGTTCGCCGGGGCGCGGCAGCGTGCGGTCGAGCGCGTCCCGCAGCGAGGCATTCTGTCGCGCGATCTCGTCGCCGCGCTGGCGATGGAAGGCGGCGACGCGTTCGCAGACGTCGATGAAGCCGGGCAGGCTATGGCGCCGCGATTTCGGAAAATAAGTGCCGCCGAAGAAGGGCATGCCGTCCGGCGTCAGGAACATGGTCAGCGGCCAGCCGCCGGCCCGGCCTGTGAGCAGTTGGTGCGCGGCCTGATAGACCTGGTCGAGATCCGGCCGCTCCTCCCGGTCGACCTTGATGTTCACGAAAAGCCGGTTCATCACTGCCGCCACGTCCGGGTCCTCGAAGGACTCGTGCGCCATGACATGGCACCAGTGGCAGGCGGCGTAGCCGATCGACAGCAGGATGGGCCGGCCGAGGCGGCGGGCAGCCTCAAGCGCCGCATTGTCCCAGGGCTGCCAGGCGACCGGGTTGTGCTTGTGCTGCTGAAGGTAGGGCGAGGTCTCGCCCGCGAGCCGGTTGAAAAGAGAATCGGGCATGCGAACCTCCGCGGACGGAGGTTTCACTATACCCGATTACTTTACTCGGTTATATTGGGCCCGCCGATCAGGGCATCAATTCCTTGAGCAGGGCGTCGACGTCCTTCTGCGAAAGCCGCTGGTCCTCGGTCGGCCCGCCGCCCTCCACCACGATGATCGCGCCGACCAGGGCCTTCATGGCCTTGCGCAGCGCCTGCCCGGCGAGGTCCTGGAACTCCTGTGCCACCATGATGTTGGTCAGGTGTCCGCTGACGCCGCGCAGCGCGGTCTCCAGCTCGCGGCGATTCCAGTCCTTGCCGAGCGTGTCCATGGCGCCCGTGACGAGCCCCTTGGCCGCCTCGGCCTCGGTCAGCGATTTCGTCGCGGCATCGGCCGTCATGCGTTCCACGTTGCCGAGGATCACCGACACTTCCTTCGGGTTGGCCGTGCCGTTCTTGGAGAGCCCCCTGGCCGCCTGGTTGAGCTCCTTGGCCAGCGCCTTGAGCTCCTTGAGTACGTGCCCCGTCGCCGGTTCGGCCGCCGGCACCACCGGCTTCTTCGCCGCGGCTTTCGGGGCCGCCTTCGACTTGGCCGCCGAAGCGCCGCGTGCGGAGGACTTCGCCGCTGTCTTCATTTCAGACTCCCATCTTTTCGAAGATCTTGACCATCTTTTCGTTCAGCGTCGCGGCGGTGAACGGCTTGACGATGTAGCCCGAGGCGCCGGCCTGCGCGGCCGCGATGATGTTCTCCTTCTTGGCCTCGGCCGTAATCATCAGCACCGGGATGTGCTTGAGCGACGGATCGGCCCGAACGCTCTGCAACAGCGTCAGGCCGTCCATGTTCGGCATGTTCCAGTCGGAAACGACGAAGTCGATGCCGCCGTTCTTCAGGCGAGCCAGCGCGATGGCGCCGTCCTCGGCTTCTTCGACGTTGAGGAAGCCCAATTCCTTGAGCAGGTTGCGCACGATGCGCCGCATCGTGGAAAAGTCGTCGACGACGAGAAACTTGAGGGCGGAGCGATCGGCCATCGGCTGCGGGTTCCAGGCAAGATGACCTCACCATACCAAAAATGGGGCGAAAGGGAAGCCCTGCCGGGGAAACTCCCTCTATTCGCCCTTTAATGCCTGCCGCTTAGCTCAGCCGAGCTTGGAGACGTCGCGCACCGCGCCCTTGTCGGCCGAAGTCGCCATCGCCGCATAGACGCGCAGCGCGGGAGAAACATGGCGCTCGCGCGCGGCCGGTTTCCATGCCTGCGCACCCTTCGCGTCCATCGTCGCGCGGCGCTTGGCAAGCTCTTCATCGGACACGGCAAGATGGATGCGCCGCGCTGGAATGTCGATCTCGATGCGGTCGCCCTCCTCGACCAGCCCGATCGCGCCGCCATCGGCCGCTTCGGGCGAGGCGTGGCCGATCGACAGTCCCGAGGTGCCGCCGGAGAAGCGGCCGTCGGTGAGCAGCGCACAGGCCTTGCCCAATCCCTTCGACTTGAGATACGAGGTCGGGTAGAGCATTTCCTGCATGCCGGGTCCGCCCTTCGGGCCCTCGTAGCGGATCACCACGACGTCGCCGGCGACGATCTGGTCGCCGAGGATCTTCTCGACGGCTTCCTCCTGCGATTCGCAGACACGCGCGCGGCCCGTGAACTTGAGGATCGAATCGTCCACGCCGGCCGTCTTGACGATGCAGCCCCGCTCGGCGATGTTGCCGAACAGCACGGCAAGCCCGCCGTCCTGGGAATAGGCGGTGCCCTTGTCGCGGATGCAGCCCGCCGTGCGGTCGAGGTCGAGTTCCGGGTAGCGTCGCTCCTGCGAGAACGCCGTCTGCGTCGGCACGCCGCCGGGCGCGGCGCGATAGAAGTCGAACACGGCGTTGTCGTGCGCCTCCATGACGTCCCAGCGCTGCAATGCTGCCTTGAGCGTCTTCTCGTGCACGGTGTGCACGTGGTCGTGGATCAGGCCGGCGCGCTGCAGTTCGCCGAGTATGCCCATGATCCCGCCGGCGCGGTGCACGTCCTCCATGTGGTACTTCTGCGTCGCCGGCGCAACCTTGCACAGGCAGGGCACCTTGCGCGAGAGACGATCGATGTCCTGCATGGTGAAGGCGACGCCCGCTTCCTGGGCGGCGGCCAGCAGGTGCAGCACGGTGTTGGTGGATCCGCCCATGGCGATGTCGAGCGTCATGGCGTTCTGGAAGGCGGCGAAGGTGGCGATCGAGCGCGGCAGCACGGTGGCGTCGTCATGCTCGTACCAGCGCTTGGCAAGCTCGACGATCAGGCGGCCGGCACGCAGGAAGAGTTGCTTGCGGTCGGCGTGCGTCGCCACCAGCGATCCGTTGCCCGGCAGCGAGAGGCCGAGCGCCTCGGTCAGGCAGTTCATGGAATTGGCGGTGAACATGCCCGAACAGGAACCGCAGGTCGGGCAAGCCGAACGTTCCATGGCGGCCACCTCGGCATCGCTGTTCTTGCTGTCCGCCGCCTCGATCATGGCGTCGATCAGGTCGACCGCGCGCTGCGCGCCGTGCCACTGCACCTTGCCGGCTTCCATCGGGCCGCCGGAGACGAACACGGCGGGGATGTTGAGCCGCAGCGCGGCCATCAGCATGCCTGGGGTGATCTTGTCGCAATTCGAGATGCAGACCATGGCGTCGGCGGTGTGCGCGTTGCACATGTATTCGACCGAATCGGCGATGAGGTCGCGCGACGGCAGCGAATAGAGCATGCCGCCGTGGCCCATTGCGATGCCGTCGTCGATGGCGATGGTGTTGAACTCCTTGGCCACGCCGCCCGCCGCCTCGATCTCGCGCGCGACCAGCTGGCCGAGGTCCTTCAGATGGACGTGGCCGGGCACGAACTGGGTGAAGGAATTGACCACGGCGATGATCGGCTTTTCGAAGTCGCCGTCCTTCATGCCGGTGGCGCGCCACAGGGCGCGCGCGCCGGCCATGTTGCGGCCTTGGGTCGAAGTGCGGGAACGGTATTGGGGCATGGCGGAATCTCCTGGGCTTGCGGCCTCTAAGCCTGCGATTCTACCCGTTCGGGGCAGGGCCTCGGCCAGCCGGCCGCGGCGGATCGCGCGGGCCCGTTTGCCTGCGGCGCCATTCCCGCGGCGCCGCCACGCCCTGGCCGGGAAGTCGTTCCAGCCGGAATCGCAATCCGTCAGCCGGCCGTCAGAATACCGGCTTCCCGGTATTGTCGGCCCATGCTTCCAGAGGGCACACTCGCCGCACAACCTTGCTCTCGGCAGGGAATAGAACCCCAGGGAGAAATCCAATGTTCGGCAATCTCACCGTCGCGCAGCGGCTCGGCGCCGCCTTTTCCATTCTCGGCATCGGCCTGGCCGCGTCCGTGGTCCTGTCATTGATGCAGCTAGCCGGCCTGAAGTCGGACATGGACCTGCTGGCGAAGGACCGGGTGCCGAAGATCCTAGTGGTCAAAGGCATACAGGATGCCGCCAACCAGACGGCCCGCTCGCTGCGGAACGTGATGCTGGCCGGGCACGAGGAAGTGCCGGCTGAACTGGCGACCCTCGACGCGTCGCGCAAAGCCGTGTCCGAGGGCCTCAACAAGCTCGCCGGCATGGTGACGTCGCAGGAAGGCAAGGCCCTGGTGGCGACCGCCGTGGAAGTGCGCAGGCCCTACTCCGCGGCCCTGGACAAGGCGGTGGAAGCCGTCCGCGGCGGACGGCGGGACGAGGCGGTCGCCCTGCTGTTCACCGACATCCGGCCGGCGCAAAAGCGCTACCTGTCCGCGCTCGAGGACGTCACGAAGTTCCAGGTGAGGCTCATCGACGAAGCGGCGGCGGCGGCCGAGGCCGAGTACCACCACGCCGTCTGGATGATGACCGTGGCCGCGGCGGTGCTGCTGATCGTCGCCGGCACGGCGGCTGCGCTCACCATCCGCCGCGTCGTTCGCCAACTCGGCGGCGAACCGGCCTACGCGGTCGATATCGCGCACGCCGTGGCGGCCGGCGATCTCAGCATGGAGATCGCGCTGCGCCCGGGCGACAGCGCCAGCATGATCGCGGCGATGAAAGAGATGCAGGACAAGCTCAAGCAGATGGTGACGACCATCCAGGGTGAGGCGGAACGCGTGTCCGCCACCGCCGAGCAGCTCTCGGCATCGTCGGGGCAGGTGGCGGAGAGCTCGCGCCACCAGTCCGAGGCAGCCTCCTCCATGGCGGCGGCCGTCGAGCAGCTCACCGTCAGCATCGACCAGGTGGCGGAACGGGCCGCGGAGGCGGCGCGCGTCTCGACGCACTCCGGCGAGTTGTCGCAGCAGGGCACGCAGATCATCCAGAGCGCCGCGAGCGAGATGCTCGCCATCGAGAATTCGGTCAAGGAATCGTCGAGCGTCATCCAGATGCTTGAGCAGCAATCGAGCGAGATCTCCAGCATCGTGAACGTCATCAAGGAGATCGCCGACCAGACCAACCTGCTGGCGCTCAACGCCGCCATCGAGGCGGCGCGGGCCGGCGAACAGGGACGCGGCTTCGCGGTCGTCGCCGACGAAGTGCGCAAGCTGGCCGAACGCACGACGCAGTCGACTCAGGAGATCGCCCAGATGATCGGCAAGATCCAGGAGGGCACCCGCACCGCCGTGACGAGCATGGACAGCGGCGTCGCCCAGGCCGGCCACGGCGTGACGCTCGCCAACCAGGCGGGCAGTTCGATCATCGAGATCAAGACCGAGGCCGACCGCGTCGTCGGCGTGGTCGACGACATCTCGCACTCGCTGCGCGAGCAGAGCGTCGCCAGCAACGAGATCGCCCGCAACGTCGAGACCATCGCCCAGATGACCGAGGAGAACAGCGCCGCCGTCAATGAAACTGCGGCGGCCGCGCACCATCTCGGCGAGATGGCCATCTCGCTGCAGCGGATGGTCGGCCAGTTCCGGCTCTGACGAGGCTCCCGGCGGTTGCCAGCCGCCGCCGATCGCACTAGAGTGCGGCCCCAAGGAGGTCCGCCATGGCAATGTGGTCTTTCGGCATCTCGGACGGCTGGCAGCAGATCGACGACTTCCTCGCCGAGCAGGGCGTGGACGACGAGGCGGAGCAGCGGCGCCGCGCCGGCTTCACCGGCTACGCCGGCCTCGCCGTCGGCGACCGCCGCGTCGCCTGCTATTGCGTCGAGGTGTTCAACCGCGACGAGCGGCGCAGCGAGCACAAGGCGCCGCAATACGGCTTTCTCGTGGTCCTTGACATCGGCCACGTGCGCCAGCGCGTGGCGGTGAAGGAACTGCCCGACCTGCTCGAACTCATGCGCCAGACCGTGCCCCTCGCGACGTCGATCGACGGCTGGTCGATGACGCGCAGCCGCTACGACAAGGACACGGAGAAGGAGCACATGCAGTCGCTGGCGCTCGCCATCTGATCGCATGGCGGGGCGCCGGGCCGCCGCCGGCTAGAATAGCGGCCCATGCTCATCCATCCCCAATTCGACCCCGTCGCCATCCACCTCGGCCCGCTGGCCGTGCGCTGGTATGGCCTGATGTACCTCGCCGGCTTCGTCGCCTTCCTGATCCTCGGCAAGCGGCGCGCCCAGTCCCAGCCATGGCACGGCATGACGCCGGAAGCCGTGGACGACCTGCTCGGCTGGGGCGTGTTCGGCGTCATCCTGGGCGGCCGCCTCGGCCAGGTGCTGTTCTACGAGCCCGGCTACTACTTCTCGCACCCGCTCGAGATCGTCGAGGTCTGGAAGGGCGGCATGAGCTTCCACGGCGGCTTCCTCGGGGTCCTGATCGCCGTCTGGCTGTGGGGCCGCAAGCACGGCAAGAGCTTCTTCGAGGTGACCGACTTCGTCGCGCCGCTGGTGCCGCTCGGCCTCATGGCCGGCCGCATCGGCAACTTCATCAACGGCGAGCTGTGGGGGCGCGTCGCCGACCCCGCGCTGCCCTGGGCGATGATCTTTCCGCAAGCGGGCGACAGCCTGCCGCGCCACCCGTCGCCGCTCTACGAGGCCGCCGGCGAGGGCCTGCTGCTGTTCATCCTGCTGTGGTGGTATTCGGGCCGCCAGCGCCCGCGCGCCGCGGTCTCGGGCATGTTCCTGATCGGCTACGGCGTGCTGCGGTTCGTCGCGGAGTACTTCCGCGAGCCCGACACCGGCATCTTCGGCTTCTCCTACGCGGTCAGCATGGGCCAGTGGCTGAGCCTGCCGATGATCGTCGCCGGCATCTATTTATTGGCCAGAGGGAACACAAGAAATGACTAGACCGTTCAAGGTGCTGGGCATCCAGCAGATCGCCATCGGCGGACCGGACAAGCTGCGCCTGCGCCGCCTGTGGATCGACATGCTGGGACTCGAGATCACCGGCAATTTCGTCTCCGAGCGGGAAAACGTCGACGAGGACATCGCCGCGATGGGCAGCGGGCCGTTCAAGGTCGAGGTCGACCTGATGCAGCCGCTCGACGCCGAGAAGAAGCCCGCCATCCATGCCACGCCGCTCAATCACGTCGGCCTCTGGATCGACGACCTGCCGAAGGCCGTCGAATGGCTGACCACGCAGGGCGTGCGCTTCGCGCCGGGCGGCATCCGCAAGGGCGCGGCCGGCTTCGACATCTGCTTCCTCCATCCGAAGGCAAACGAGGAATTCCCGATCGCCGGCGAGGGCGTGCTGATCGAGCTGGTTCAGGCGCCGCCCGAAGTGGTCGCCGCCTTCGCCAGGCTGGCCGCCGCATGAGCGACGCCCCGGTCCAGCTCGAAACCGCCGGCGGCATCGCGACGCTGACGCTCAACCGGCCGTCGGCGCTCAACGCCCTCGACCACGCGATGGCACGCGCCCTGCGCGAGGCGACGGCGCACGTCGAAGACGACGCCGCGGTGCGCGCTGTCGTGGTCCGCGGCGCCGGCAAGCATTTCATGGCGGGCGGCGACATCAAGTCCTTCGACGCCATGCTGGCCACGCCGCCGCGCCAGCGGCGCGCCGACTTCGAGGAGATCATCGGCCTGGTGCACGAGACCGTCACCCGGCTGCGGCGCATGGACAAGCCCGTCGTCGCTTCGGTGCATGGCGCGGTGGCCGGCTTCGGCCTCTCGTTGATGAACGCCTGCGACCTCGCCATCGCGGCCGAGGACGCCTACTTCACGCTCGCCTACTGCCACCTCGGTACCAGCCCCGACGGCGGCGCCACCTGGGGCCTGCCGCGCCTCGTCGGCCTGCGGCGCGCCATGGAGATCGCGCTGCTGGGCGATCGCTTCGCCGCCGCCCGCGCGCTGGAGCTCGGGCTGGTCAATCGGATCGTGCCGCTCGGCGACCTCGAAGCCGAAACTTCCGCGCTGGCGCGGCGCCTCGCCGCCGGCCCGACCGCGGCCTACGCGAAGACCAAGCGACTGCTCAACGAGTCCTTCGACCGGACGCTGGATGCGCAACTGCACGCCGAACAGGAATGCTTCGCCGCGTCGACGCTGACGGAGGATTTCGCCGAAGGAGTGCGGGCGTTCATCGGGAAGCGGAAGCCGGAGTTTCGCGGCCGGTAGATCGTCGCGACTCGGGACCCGCCCTGCGCAAGCTCAATGCGGCCCGAAGCGGATACCCTGCGCCAGCGGCAGCGTCGTGCCCCAGTTGATGGTCGCCGTCTGCCGCCTCATGTAGTTCTTCCAGGCATCCGACCCGGCCTCGCGGCCGCCGCCGGTCTCCTTCTCGCCGCCGAAGGCGCCGCCGATCTCCGCGCCCGAGGTGCCGACGTTGATGTTGGCGATGCCGCAATCGCTGCCGGCGGCCGCCAGGAAGCGCTCGGCGCGGCGCATGTCGAGGGTGAACAGCGATGACGACAAGCCTTGGCGCACGGCGTTGTTCATCGCCAGCGCCTCGTCGAAGTCGCGGTAGCGCATCAGGTAGAGGATGGGCGCGAAGGTCTCGCGCTGCACCGAGGGCCAGGCGTTGTCGGCACGGACCAGCGTCGGCGCGACGAAGTGTCCGGCGCGGGCGAGGCGTGCGCCGCCCGCCAGCACGTGGCCACCCAGCGCACGCGTCTCGCTCACCGCGGCGTTGAAGGCCTCCACCGCCCGCTGGTCGATCAGAGGCCCCACCAGCGTGGCCGGATCGAGGGGATCGCCGATGCGCAGCTGTGCATAGGCGTCGACCAGACGTTCGGCAAAGGCCTCGAAGCGCGATTCGTGCACGATCAGCCGGCGCGTCGTCGTGCAGCGCTGGCCCGCGGTGCCGACGGCACCGAACACGACGGCCGGCAACGCCAGATCCACGTCGGCGCTCTCGTCCACGATCACCGCATTGTTGCCGGAGCATTCCAGCAGGCAGCGGCCGAAGCGCCCCGCGACGGTCTGCGAGATTTGCCGCCCGACACCCGACGATCCGGTGAAGGAAACCAGCGAAAGGCGCGGATCGGCCGCCATGCGCGATCCGGCCGCCGTCTCGTCGGAGATGAACAGCGTCAGCACGCCGTCGGCCCCATGGTGCGCCGCCACCCGGTCGACGATGCGCTGGATGGCGATGGCCGTCAGCGCCGCCTTCGGGCTCGGCTTCCACACCACTGTATCGCCGCACACCGCGGCGATCAGTGCGTTCCAGGCCCAGACGGCGGCGGGGAAATTGAAGGCGGTGACGACGCCGATCGGCCCAAGGGGATGCCATTGCTCCATCAGCCGGTGCTGAGGCCGCTCGGACGAGAGCGTCAGGCCGCACAGCTGGCGCGACAGGCCGACGGCGAAATCGGCGACGTCGATCATCTCCTGCACCTCGCCGTCCGCCTCGGCCTTGATCTTGCCGACGTCCGCCGCGATCAGCGTGCCAAGGTCGTCCTTGAGCCGGCGCAACTCTTCGCCGATCTCGCGCACGAACAGCCCGCGTTGCGGGGCCGGCACTTCGCGCCAGCGCCGGAAGCCGAGCTCGGCCGCCGCCACCACCGTTTCATAGTCGTGCGCCGTGCCGCGGCCGATGCGGCCGAGCGGCTTCGCGGTGGATGGGTCCTCGTCGGGGAAGGCGACGCCGGCGCGCAGCCAATGCCCATCGCCCGTGGCGCCGGCGAGATTGCTCTCGTTCAATCCGAGGCGCGAAAGCACGCCTTCAATAAGGGCTTCGTGCGACATGCGGTGATCCCGACTACGGCGCCGGCCACATGCCGGCAGCCCCTCAAGACACAGCATAGTCGCTGCCCGATTCGCGGTCGGCATGTCAGCCCTTACTTCAGCCGATACCGGCCTTGCCCTAGGGTACTTAGGGGAAGGCCTAACCGGATCCGGGTATTGTGGGCGGGCCCGGCGAGTGCCAAGATGAAATCCCCTCCACGCAATTCCAACATCATGGATTGGGCATCGACACTGCGCCCCGGATTCGCGCAGGACAACACGAACCTCACGCGTAACCGATGTCTTCTTGCCGTCGGCTTCGCGCTGACCGTCTTGAGTTTCGGCAGCTCTGCCGGCGAGATCTTCAAGTGCCGGAATGCGGACGGCCAGCTCGGCTATCAAAGCGTCTCCTGCGATCGCGGCGACAAGACCGTGGGCCGCTGGAAGACGGCCGAGGAACCGGTTGCTGCCAAGAACGAGGCCTCGCGCCGTGTCGGCGGGGCCAGGTCGGTGGCGATCTCGCTCTCGCCCGACGGCGCCTACTATGTCATGGGCACGGTCAACGGCGTCGAAACGCGCTTCCAGATCGATACCGGCGCGTCCACGGTCAGCATCCCGAGCCAGTTCGGCCGCCGCGTCGGCATGAGCTGCAAGGCCGAGGGCATCAGCAACACCGCAAACGGCGTGACGAAGACCTGTCATGCGGACGCCAAGCGCCTGACCTTCGGCCCGTTTACGCTGGAGGACTTCCCGGTGACGATGCTGCCCAACCTCGACGTGCCCTTGATCGGCATGAACGCACTGCGGCAGCTTCGCATGGAACAGCGGGACGACGTGCTGACGCTCAGCTTCTAGGAAGCCGCTGCGGCTAGCTGACGGGAGCCTGAACGGACGGGCTTCAGTTGTCGGCTATGATCGTCACCCCGCTGCACGAGAGGTATTCCCAACGTGACACCCAAGCTCGCCGCACTCCTGTGCGCCCCCCTGCTCCTGGCCGCCTGCGGCGGCGAGGCGCCCGACAACCGGCCCGGCCAGCCGGTGGCCCATCGCCGCGCCGCATTCAAGAACCTGCTGAAGGACTTCGAGCCGATCGGCGTAATGATGCGTGAGGACCGCTACGACGCCACGCAGTTCAAGCTGCATGCCGATGCCGTTCTCGCCGAGCGGGACGTTCCCTGGCAGTACTTCAAGCCCGACACCCTCTATCCGCCCAGCAAGGCGAAGCCCGACGTGTGGTCCGATGCCGCGGGCTTCGAGGCGGCACGCAAGAAGTTCATGGACGCGACGGACCAGCTCGCCGCGGCCGCCAAGGCGCCCGACGAGAAGAAGGCGCGCGCCGCATTCGAGGCGGTCCAGGGCGCCTGCCAGGACTGCCACAAGGTCTACAAGCAGCGCTGAAAAGCAAAACGGCGGGCCCCTGCCCGCCGTTCCGTCTCGCCGCGCCGACGGCTACTTGAATCCGATGATCGGCTGATCGACCGCCAGGCTCTCGCCCGGATTGGCGAGCAGCTTGTCCACCACGCAGTCGCGCTCGGCCTTCAGCACGTTCTCCATCTTCATCGCCTCGATCTTCGCCAGCACTTCGCCGGCCTTGACCTCCTGCCCCGCAGCGACGGCGATCGCCGTCAGCAGGCCCGGCATCGGCGACAGCAGGAACTTCGAGGTGTCCGGCGGCGCCTTGTGCGGCATCAGGGCGTGGAGTTCGGCAACGCGCGCAGTCTCGACCATCACGTCGGCCTGGGTGCCCCAATGGAACAGGCGGTAGCGCAGGCCATGGCGCTCGACCTGCATGCAGAAGGGCTCGTTGTCGAAGGTGCCCTGGTACAGGTATTGGCCGAACTGCCAGTCGGAGCGGACTTCGTGGGTCTTGCCGGCGAAGACGACGTCCCAGCCGCCGGGCGCCGCGCTCACCGTAACCTCGTGCTGGCCGGCACCGAGCATGACGACGAAGTCGTCTCCCGGCTTGTACTCGTGGCCCGGCATCTGGCCGTCGATCATGGCGTTGCGGGTCAGGTACTGGCGGTGGATGGCCGCCGCCACGCAGACCAGCATCTCGGGCGCGTCGTGCACCACGTCGGCGGCGTTGAAGCCCTTGGGATACTCCTCGCCGATGAGGCCGGTGTTGAAGTTGCCGGAGACGAAGCGCTCGTTCTTCATCAGCGCGGCCTGGAAAGCGATGTTCGACGAGACGCCGCGGATCACGAAACCGTTCAGGGCGTCGCGCATGCGGGCGATCGCCTGGTCGCGCGTGGCGCCGTGCACGATCAGCTTGGCGATCATCGAGTCGTAGAACATCGAGATCTCGCCGCCTTCGTACACGCCGGTGTCGACGCGCACGCCGCCGCAGACGTCCATCGGCTCCGCCGCGAACATGGTCTGCGCCGGCGGCTGGAACTTCACCAGGCGGCCGGTGGACGGCAGGAAGTTGCGGAACGGGTCCTCGGCGTTGATCCGGCATTCCATGGCCCAGCCGTTGAGCTTGATGTCCTTCTGCGCGAAGGGCAGCTTCTCGCCGGCCGCGACGCGGATCATCAGCTCGACGAGATCCAGCCCGGTGATGCATTCCGTCACCGGATGCTCGACCTGCAGGCGGGTGTTCATCTCGAGGAAGTAGAACTGCTTGTCCTTGCCGCCGACGACGAACTCGACCGTGCCGGCCGACTGGTACTTGACCGCCTTGGCGAGCGCCACGGCCTGCTCGCCCATGGCCTTGCGGGTCTTGTCGTCGAGGAAGGGCGACGGCGCCTCCTCGATGACCTTCTGGTGGCGGCGCTGGATCGAACACTCGCGCTCATGCAGGTAGACGCAATTGCCGTGGCCGTCGCCGAGCACCTGGATCTCGATGTGGCGCGGCTCCTCGACGTACTTCTCCATGAAGACGCGGTCGTCGCCGAAGGCGTTCTTCGCCTCGGTCTTGCACGAGGAGAAGCCCTCGTGGCATTCCTGGTCGTTGAACGCGACGCGCAGGCCCTTGCCGCCGCCGCCGGCGGAGGCTTTGATCATCACCGGATAGCCGATGCCCTGGGCGATCTTCACCGCCTCTTCGGGCGTGCCGATCGGATCGTTGTAGCCGGGGATGATGTTGACCTTGGCTTCCAGCGCCAGCTTCTTGGAGGCGATCTTGTCGCCCATGGCCGCGACCGAGTAGTGCTTCGGGCCGATGAAGGTGATGCCCTGCTCTTCCAGCGTGCGTGAGAAGGCCTCGTTCTCCGACAGGAAGCCGTAGCCCGGGTGCACCGCCTCGGCGCCCGTCTGCTTGCAGGCGGCGATGATCTTGTCGGCGACCAGGTAGGACTCCTTGGAAGCCGCCGGCCCGATGCACACGGCTTCGTCCGCCAGGCTCACGTGCAGCGCGTCCTTGTCGGCCTCGGAGTACACGGCCACCGTCAGGATGCCCATGCGGCGCGCGGTCTTGATGACGCGGCAAGCGATCTCCCCGCGGTTCGCAATCAGAATCTTCTTGAACATTTTTCCTATTCCTCCCCGGCGATCACAGCGGAATGTTGCCGTGCTTGCGCCACGGATTCTCGAGTTTCTTGTTGCGCAGCATGACCAGGCTGCGGCAGATGCGCTTCCTCGTCTCGTGCGGCTGGATGACATCGTCGATGAAGCCGCGCGCGCCGGCCACGAAGGGGTTGGCGAACTTGGCCTTGTACTCGGCCTCGCGCGCCGCGACCTTCGCCGGATCGCCCTTCTCCTCTCGGAAGATGATCTCGACGGCACCCTTGGGGCCCATCACCGCGATCTCGGCGGTCGGCCAGGCGAAGTTCACGTCGCCGCGCAGGTGCTT
>DASVZI010000112.1:0-25103 GCA_036391735.1 Rhodocyclaceae bacterium | reverse complement strand
CGCGGCTCTTCCGCGGTCAATTCGGAGTACTCGCCGGTCTTGCATAGCTTCCCCGCCCTCACGCCGAGCAGCCGCAGGCGCCGCTCCAGCGGGACGCGCTTGAGGCACAGCCCGGCGCCAAGACGGATTTCCCGCGCATCGTCGGTGGCGGCGGGCAGGGTGAGTTCCCGCGTCACCGTCCTGAAGTCGTCATAGCGCAGCTTCACGGCCACCGTCCGGGCCCGGTAGCCCTTGTTGCGCAGGTCGGCCGCCAGGCGCTCGCATAGGTCGGTGAAGATCTGCCCGAGTTCGGCGCGATCGTGGCGCGCATGCAGATCCCGCTCGAACGTCGTTTCGCGGCTAAGCGATTTCGGTTCGCTGTACGTGACCACCGGCCGGTCGTCGATGCCATGCGCCGCCTGGTGAAGCCACGCGCCGTAGTGGGCGCCGAAATGCTCGACCAGCCAGGCGGTATCGGCCGCGGCGAGATCGCCGATCGTTGCGATGCCGAGCGCCTCCAGCCGGGCGCTGGTCTTCGGTCCGATGCCGTTGATGCGTCGCGCCGGGAGCGGCCAGATGCGCGCGGGGATGTCCGCTTCGGTGAGGATCGTCAGGCCGTCGGGCTTCTCCAGGTCCGAGCAGAGCTTGGACAGCAGTTTGTTGGGCGTGACCCCGATGGAGCAGCTGAGCCCCGTGGCAGCCCGCACCCGCGCCTTGATCTCGCGCGCCACGGCGCGCACCCCGGCGTGCGGATCGCTGGCTGCGGCTTCCTGTACTCCCGGCACGTCGGTGAGATCGATGTAGATTTCATCGATGCCGCGATCTTCGATGACGGGGGCGATTTCGCCGACGGCCGCCTTGAACAGCCGCGAGTAGCGCCGGTATTCGTCGAAGTCGGTCGGCAGCAGGACGGCGTCGGGCGCCAGGGCGGCTGCCTTCATCAGGCCGCTGGCCGAGTGGATGCCGAGCGCCCGCGCCTCGTAGGTCGCAGTGGTGGCGACGCCGCGTCCGACGTAGTCTCGCAGGCGCGCGAAGCGGCGCGTGCCGTCGGGTTGCGGTTCCGGCTGGTGGCGGCGTCCGCCGCCGACGACCACCGGCAAGCCTCTCAGTTCCGGATAGCGCAGCAACTCGACCGACGCGTAGAAGGCGTCCATGTCGAGATGCGCGATCCACCTCATCGCCACATCTCCCGCATGCGCGCCGCGAGGTCGAGTGCCCGTTCGCGCGACTGCGGGGTGCCGCGACCGGCGTCCGGGGCGGGCGGCCAGGCGGCCTGCTCGAAATGGACGAGCAACGCGTTGGGTATGAAGCGCGTTCGGCTCCCATAGATGTGGCGGTCGCCGAGCCCCGCCTGTTGGGTGACGTAGAAGCGCTGAGGCACCACGATGTCGAGATGGTCGCGGGCGCGCGTCATGGCGACGTAGAGCAGGCGGCGTTCCTCCTCGATCTCCGCGGCGCTGCCGGTCGCGAGGTCGGACGGCAGGCAGCCGTCGACGGCATTGAGCAGCGTCACGGCCTTCCACTCCTGGCCTTTTGCCGAGTGGATGGTCGACAGGATCAGGTAATCCTCGTCGCGGTGAGGCGCGCCCGGCTGGTCGCTGGTGGCGTCGGGGGGATCGAGTGTCAGCTCGGTGAGGAAACGCTCGCGATTGGGGTAGCCGGCGGCGATGCGAGTCATCTGCTCGATGTCCGCGCGCCGCACTGCCGCATCGTCGTAAAGCCGGTCGAGCTGCTCGAGATACCAGGCGGACGAGGCCTCGAATGCAGCTGGCCAGGCGGTCGTCGCAGCGGCTAGCGTTTCCACGAGGGCAGCGAATCCGTTCCAGCCTCCTCGTGCTCCTTCCGGCACCGGCTGCTCGGCAAGAAGTGCGCAGCCCGGACGCGCACCGGCCACGTTGTCGAGAATACGCGCCGCGGTCTTGGGGCCAATACCGGCGAGCAGCTGCAAGGCGCGGAAGCCGGACACCCGATCGCGCGGGTTCGCCGACCAGCGCAGCACGGCGAGCAGGTCCTTGACGTGGGAGGCTTCGAGGAACTTGAGGCCGCCGAATTTCACGAAGGGGATGCGGCGGCGCGTCAGTTCGATCTCCAGCCGCGCGCTGTGGCTCGCCGTGCGGAACAGCACCGCCTGGGACTTGAGCTTCAGCCCCTCCTCGCGCAGGGCGAGGATGCGCTCGACGACGTAGTTCGCCTGGTCGGCATCGTCGCGCACCGAGACCAGTCGGGGGCGCTGTGACGAAGTCCGCGTGCTGTGCAGGTCCTTGGCGAAGCGTTCGCTCGCTAGCGCGATGACGGCATTGGCGGCCGCAAGGATCGGCTGTGTCGAGCGATAGTTCTGGACGAGCGTCACCCGGTGGGCCGGCGGCGAGAAGAGGCTGGGGAAGTCGAGGATGTTGCGCACCGTCGCGCCGCGGAAGGAGTAGATCGACTGGGCGTCGTCGCCCACGACCGTGAGGCCGCGACCGTCGGGCTTGAGCGCCAGCAGGATGGCGGCCTGCAGCCGGTTGGTGTCCTGATACTCGTCCACCAGCACGTGGCTGAACTGGGCGCCGAGTTCCCGGGCCAGCGTCGGATCGGCCGCCATCTGCGCCCAATAGAGCAGCAGATCGTCGTAATCGAGCACACCGTGGGCCTGCTTGGCTTCAACGTAGGCGAGGAACAGCCGCTGGAGTTCCGCCTGCCATTCGGCGCACCACGGGAATGCCGACTGCAGCACCGCGGCGAGGTCCGATTGGGTGTTCACCACTGCGGAATAGATGGCAAGGCAGGTGCCCTTGAGGGGGAAGCGCTTGGCCGTGGCGGAGAAGCCGAGATCGTGCCGCACCATGTTCATAAGGTCCGCCGAGTCTTCGCGGTCGTGGATGACGAAGGCGGGATCGAGTCCGATGCGGCCGGCGTAGTCGCGCAGCAAACGCGCGCCGACGCCATGGAAAGTGCCCGACCAGGGCAGCAGATCGACGCCGTGCGCAGCCGAACGGGCCAGCAGACGGGCGACGCGGCGCTTCATCTCCTCGGCCGCTCGGCGCGAGAAGGTGAGCAGCAGCATGCGCGCGGGGTCGGCACCGCCGTCGATCAGGTGCGCGACGCGGTGGGCGAGCGTCGCGGTCTTGCCGGAGCCGGCGCCCGCGATCACCAGCAACGGGCGATCGCGGTCCGGATTGTCGGCGCCTGTGCCGAACTCGACGGCGGCGCGCTGGGCTTCGTTGAGTTGCAGCAGGGCCGCCGCCTGGCCGGTCAACGTCCGCTCCTGGCGCGCGGTCCCCGCTCACCGGCCGTGGCATAGCGCCGGGCCAGTCCTACCATGACGCCGTATATCTCCAGCGCGCCGCGGGGACGAATCACGGGGAAAGCCTTGTTGTGCGGCCGCAGCACGAAGCTGCCCTGCTCGCTGGCGAGTTCCTTGAGGGTGAACTCGTTGTCCACGATGGCGACGACGAAGTCGCCGACCTTGGCCGGCACGCTGCGGTCCACCACGGCGATGTCGCCATCGCTGATGCCCGCATCGATCATCGATTCGCCGCGTACCGGAATGAGCACGGTGCGGGACGGCGTGCGGACGAGGTATTCATCCAGATAGAAGGGGTCGGCGGAGACGCTCTCGGCGCAGGCCGGCATGCCGGCCGGCACGCTGGCGTCGGCCAGGGGGCGCTCGAAGAACCGCCGGGCCGGCACCCAGGCATCGTCGTCGGGTGTGCGATCGAGGAAGCCGTGCGCTTCGAGGCGCTCGAGCAGCTTGCGCGCCGCGGCCTTGGAGAATCCGATCAGTTCGGCGATGCGCTGCTGAGAAGGGATGCGCCGCGCATCGGCATAGTAGTCGCGCAGTTTGGCGAGGTGCTCGGCGTCTCGGTTGGGGGTTGGCATGGCGGCTCCGTCGGTAATCGGACGGAAACCATCATAGTATCCGGACGGAAACCTGTCAAAGCCGAAGGCTAGCCGGCCTAGCCCGCCTTGCAGCCGCGCAGATTGGCCGGGCCGTCGGCCAGCGAGGCTTCGCCGGCAGACAGGTCGAGCACCGTGGCGGCGTTGCTGTAATGGCCCTCGCTCGCCTTGCTGAGGCGAACCTCGCGGTCCGGAAGGATCAGCCAGATGGCGCTGTCGTCCTCGAGCTTGCGGACGTAGAAGCGGGTGCCATTGGCGCACTGGTAGGCGACGGCATTGGCCGGAATCCGGGGCCCCGCCTGCGGCTTGTCGTCGCCGAAGGGCCAGACCCTGATGCTGCTGCAGGCGCCGAGCGACAGGCCGAGTGCTGCGGCGAGGACGATGGGAGCGAATGGTGTCTTCATGCGAGTGGAGCCGGTTGCCGATGACGGGATGTTGCCACAGTTTGGCGGACTCACGCCGCCACGTCGGCCGCCGTGGCATCGGCCCAGCAGTTCGGCGTTTCGTAGATGCGCACGCGCTCGAGCCTCAACTGGTTGCCGTAGGTATCGCGGTAGACCGGCGCAAGCGTGGCGAAGGCGATGCGCGCCAGGTTTTCGGCGGTGGGCACGCGATCGAGCACGACGGTCTTGTGGTCCGGCAACCCGGCGAGGAACTCGGCGATGGCCCTGTCCTCGCGCCATACCAGGAAGGCATGGTCCCACGGCGTGACGACATGGCGCTGCGCCAGCGTCTTCACTTCCGAGAAGTCCATCACCATGCCGTTGGCCGGGTCGCCCGCGGCTTCGATCACGGTTCCCGACAGCGTCACTTCGATCGCATAGCGATGGCCATGCAGGTGTCGGCACTGGCTCTGGTGATCGGGAATGCGATGGCCGGCATCGAACTCGAGGCGGCGCGTGATCTGCATGGGATTGGTGCTAAGCTGAAAGGCCGCGGATTATAGCATCGCCCCAGTCGTGACTTCCCCCGCCACACCCCTCACGGTCGAGGATCATCGCCGCGACAGCGCCGCGATGACCTACGTCTATCCGGTCGTCTCGCGCCGGGCCGGAGGCGTATCGGTGGGCATCAACCTGAATCCGAACAACGCCTGTAATTGGCGCTGCGTCTATTGCCAGGTTCCCGGCCTGGTGCGCGGCGGCCCGCCCGCCATCGACCTGGTGCTGCTGGAGGACGAACTGCGTGGGTTGCTGGCCGACATCTGCGAGGGCCAGTTCATGGCGCAGCGCGTTCCCGAAGGCCTGCGCACACTCGCCGACGTCGCCTTTTCCGGCAACGGCGAGCCGACGAGCGCCGCGGAGTTTCCCGAGGCCGTCGCCATTGCGCTGCGCGTGCTCTCGGGCGCCGGACTCGCCGGCCGGGTCGCATTGCGGCTCATCACCAATGGGAGCCTGATGGATCGGGCGGCCGTGCGCGAAGGCATTGCGTTGCTCGGCCGGGGTGGCGGGGAGGTGTGGTTCAAGGTCGATGCCGGCAGCGAGGCCGGCATGGTGCGGATCAACGGCACCCGCCAGAAGCCGGCGACCGTGTTGCGGCGCCTGAATGCGTGCGCCGGGCTCTGCCGGACCTGGGTGCAAAGCTGCTTCTTCTCGGTGGACGGCGCTCCGCCCGCCGCTGCGGACATCGACGACTACCTTGCCCTGCTGGAGCAAGCCTCGAAGCGCATAGCGGGCGTCCATCTATATGGATTGGCGCGCCCGTCGCAGCAGCCGGAGGCTGAACGGCTGGGGAGACTTCCGGCGGAGTGGCTCGAGGGACTTGCGGATCGGATCCGCGACTACGGACTCACCGTGAAGGTGAGTCCGTAGATCCGGGCGTCAGCCCTTCTTGGCGGCCTTCGCTTGCTTCTTGAGGCTCTTGAAGAGCTCGCTGTCGTGCGACTTCAGGTACTCGATGACTTCGAAGTCTTCCTTGCGGACCTTGCCGATGTCGATCTGCTCGACGTGCACGAGGCGCAGGAGGTGCTGGACGGGGCGGGGCATGTTTCGACCGCTTTCGTAACGGGAACCACCGCTTTGCGTCACGCCGAGCTTCGACCAGAACTGCTGCTGGTTGAGGCCCAGTTTGCGGCGGATTTCTCGGGCGTCGATCTTGTCTGTGGCTTTCATGGATCATCCTTTAGTCTGTAATCAAACAGTAGGGTCTGGGTCCGACTACGTATTACCGAAGTAATATGCAATCAAGCATAGCAGATATTGCCATGCCATACAACCCCGGAATAATTGCGGTTATGGCGGATGGAATATTTGCCGCCGTCGGCCAGGGGGCAGGTGGCGCCAAGCCAATTCGGCTAAAATCCGCCGCTTCGGCAAAACTACTGATTCGACGATGGCACTGATAGTTCAAAAATACGGCGGCACATCGATGGGCACGCCGGAACGCATCCGCAATGTTGCCAAGCGAGTGGCGCGCTGGAAGGCCCAGGGCCACCAGCTGCTGGTGGTGGTGTCCGCCATGTCGGGCGAGACCAACCGGCTGATCGCGCTGGCCAAGGATGTTTCCCCGCAGCCCGACGCGCGCGAACTCGACGTCATGGTGTCCACCGGCGAGCAGGTCAGCATCGCACTGCTGGCCATGGCGCTGAAGGACCTCGGTCTGAATGCCAAGAGCTACACCGGCGGTCAGGTCAGGGTCTTGACGGACAACACGTTCACGAAGGCGCGCATCCTGGACATCGACAGCGAGAAGATCCGCCGCGACCTGAATGCGGGGACGGTCGTGATCGTCGCCGGGTTCCAGGGCGTGGACCAGGACGGCAACATCACGACGCTCGGCCGTGGCGGCTCAGACACCTCGGGCGTCGCCATGGCCGCCGCCCTGAAGGCCGACGAATGCCAGATCTACACGGACGTCGATGGCGTCTACACGACCGACCCGCGCATCGTGCCGGAGGCCCGCAAGCTGGATCGCGTGACCTTCGAGGAGATGCTGGAAATGGCCAGCCTCGGCTCCAAGGTCCTGCAGATCCGTTCGGTCGAGTTCGCCGGCAAGTACAAGGTCAAACTGCGCGTCCTCTCCAGCTTCGAGGAAGAAGGCAAGGAGACGATGGGCACGCTCATCACTTTCGAGGAAGACAGCAAGATGGAACAACCGATCATTTCCGGCATCGCCTTCAACCGGGACGAAGCCAAGCTGACCGTGCTCGGCGTGCCCGACCGTCCCGGCGTCGCCTACCAGATTCTCGGCGCCATCGCCGAAGCGAACATCGACGTGGACATGATCATCCAGAACGTCGGGCACGACGGCACCACCGACTTCTCCTTCACCGTGCCGCGCGGCGAGTTCGAGCGCGCCAAGAAGATTCTCGAGGAACAGGTCAAGCCGCACGTGGGCGCGCGCGCCGTCGAAGGCGACAGCCGCATCTGCAAGGTGTCCGCCGTCGGCGTCGGCATGCGGTCCCACCCGGGCGTGGCGAGCAAGATGTTCCGCGTGCTGGCGGAGGAGGGCATCAACATTCAGATGATCTCCACCTCGGAGATCAAGATTTCCGTGGTCGTCGACGAGAAGTATCTCGAACTGGCCGTGCGCGTGCTGCACAAGGCCTTCGATCTGGACCAAAGCGCGGCCTGAGCATATAATCCGCCGCTGTTATTGCACCGGGGGCGGTCCTGCCGAAGATTCGGCGGGACTGGCGCGGAGGGGGATGCGGTTCGCCGCATGCAAGCAATACCGGAGAGATGGCCGAGAGGTCGAAGGCACTCCCCTGCTAAGGGAGCATACGGGCACAAACCTGTATCGAGGGTTCGAATCCCTCTCTCTCCGCCAGTTAGCTGTAGCACCGTGTTGTCCAACCATCATACGGAGAAATAGAAGATGAACCAGTCACGCCGTACTCTGCTGAAAATCGGCGGCGCCGCGCTCGCCATGATTCCCGTCGTCGCGATGGCCGCCAAGAATGACGCCATGCGCGCCTCGATGAAGTACAAGGACACGCCGGACGGCGACAAGAAGTGCATCACCTGCGTGCAATTCGTTCCCGGCGGCAAGCTGGGCGGCTGCAAGCTGTTCCCCGGCGACACCGAAGTGTCCCCGAACGGTTCCTGCGTCGCCTACGCCAAGAAGCCCTGAGTTTCGGCGAGCGACAAATGAGGAAGGGCGCCTGCGCGGCGCCCTTTCTTTTTGGTGTCCGCGGGCGTCGCAATCGCGCCAACGACGCGCGAAAACCGCGTAAATCTTGCGATATCCGTTCACACAAACCCTCTTGCTTGTGTAGCATATGCGCCTGTCGGACCGCCGCTGCGATCGAGCGGTTTGCCGAGGGAGAAGCAGCTCGCGGCAAGACGATCGCACCTTATCCTTTTCATCGATAACAACGAAAGGTCTATCACCATGAACAAGTCGGAACTGATCGAAGCCATCGCCAAGGAAGCCGATCTGTCGAAGGCCGCCGCCGGCGCCTTTCTCGATGCCACCATCGCGGCCGTGACGAAGGCTGTGTCGAAGGGCGACAGCGTCACGCTGGTCGGCTTTGGCACCTTCAAGTCGTCCAAGCGTGCTGCGCGCACCGGCCGCAACCCGGCCACTGGCAAGGAGATCAAGATCGCCGCGACCACCGTGCCGCGCTTCACCGCGGGCGCCGGCTTCAAGGCCGCTGTCGCGGGCAAGAAGGGCAAGAAGTAAGCGGATCAGATCCGAAACGACGAACGGGGCCTGCGGGCCCCGTTTGTTTTTGGTGCGCCTCAGCGACGGCGCCGCCGGAAGTCGTCCATGAATTCGCAGAGCGCGTCGACTGCTTCCAGTGACAAGGCGTTATAGATGGAGGCCCGGACGCCGCCGAGCGATCGGTGTCCCGGCAGGCCGTGGAAGCCCGCCGCGGCCGCCTGGCGGAGGAATTCCGCTTCCAGCGCAGCGGACTCCAAGTTGAATACGACGTTCATGCACGAGCGGTCCGCCGCATCGGCGCGCCCGCGGTAGTACCCGTCGCTGGCGTCGATGGCGGCGTACAACCGCTCCGACTTGGCGCGATTGATCTGCGCCATCCGTGCCAGGCCGCCGACGTCGCGGAGCAGCCAGCGCGTCACCAGCAGCACGACATAGATGGCGAAGACCGGCGGCGTGTTGTAGATGGAATGCGCGCTCACCTGGTTGCGGTAGTCGAGCGCGCTGTGCAGGTCGGGCGGCGCGCGCTCGAGAAGCTGACGGCGGAGCGCGACGAGGGTTACGCCCGCCGGCCCGATGTTCTTCTGCGCATGCGCGTAGATCAGGGCGAAGCGTTCGGCGTCGCAAGGCGCCGAAAGGAAATCGGAGGACATGTCGCAGATGCGCGGCACGTCGTCGCGGCCGACGATGCGATGGAACTGCAGCCCCTCGACCGTCTCGTTGGAGACGTAGTGCAGGTAGGCGGCATCGGCGCCGAACTCGAGCTCTTCGTCGCGCGGGAGGCGCCGGAAGCCGTGCGGTTCGCCGTTCCAGAGCACTTTCACGGCGCCTTCGCGCCGCGCCTCGGGGATCGCCTTGGCGCTCCAGTAGCCGGTACTCAGGTATTCGGCGGTACGCCCGCTGCCGCGCAGCAGCAGCATGGGGATCATCGAGAACTGCAGCGTGGCGCCGCCTTGCAGGAACAGCACGTAATAGTCGTCGGGCAGACCCAGCAGCTTGCGGACGTTGGATTCCGCTTCGGCCAGCACGGCGGCGAACCAGTCCGAGCGGTGGCTGATGCCGAGCACGGAAAGGCCTTCCTCCGGAACGCAGGCAATCGCCTGTTGCGCTTCGCGCAGCACGGATTCGGGGAGGGCACCCGGGCCGCCGGAGAAGTTGAGGCGGTCCATCAATGCTCCCTTGAAGGGCTCCGGGCTCGCGCGCGTCCGGCGTGCCGGCCCAGCATCTCGCGGAAGGCGCCGAACACCTTGCGCATCTGCGGCAGCTTATAGGGGTAGACGTCTTCCGGGTCGAGCGCGTGCACCACCATTGCGTGGTCGACCTCGAAGACGAGCAGGCGTCCGTCAGCGGTTTCCGCGCAGTCGATGCAGACGTACTCGAGGCCCATGCGCTGCGCGATGGCCGCCAGTGCCTGTGCGTGGCGGACCGCGAAATCCTGGTCGAAGGTCGCCATGAAACGCTCCTCCTCGGCGCGCTTGGCGGCGCTATCGGCCATGCCTGCATTCAGGTAGTGGATCATCCAGTCGTCGGAAACGGCCATGTGGCAGGCGTAGGGGCGGCCGTCGATGAGTGCGATGCGGAACTTGCGGAACAGCCCGTCGCTGCTGCGATAGTCGATGAAGGGCGAGACGAAGAAGCGATCCACCGTCACTGCGGCGAGATAGCTCTGCAGGGCCGCGCGGTCGCCCACCTTGCAGAGGTCGTGGCCGGCGTGCGAATCGAGCGGTCGCACGATGATGGGGAACTCGCAGCCCGGCAGCGATTCGTCCATTGCTGCCTCGCCTGCGGCCACGGCCGCCAGCGCCGCGCGCGGGACGCGCAGCGTAGGCGGCATCGCGATCCCTGGCGCATCGGCCAGCAACTCGCTGGCGCGATCCCGTGCCACGCGGCGTATCGCAGCCGGCTGGTTGACCACCGGTCGGCTCCAGTCGGCCAGTCGGCGCTCCAGGGCGTCGAGCAGCGGGGCATTGTCGCTGGTCTCGCTGAGCGCGACGAACAGGACGTCGTGCTCGGGCATGGGATCCCTGCTGCGGCCTTCGGGGAGCACGAAATAGAGGTGAAGGTCGGCATCGCCGTTCTCCAGCAGGCACTCGAGCGGGACGTTGGACATCAGGTCGCCGGGCGCCATCAGGGCGAGCACGCGCAGGCGTGACGGCCGCTCGCCGGCCTGCAGGCAGAAGTGCTGACGCAGCCCGAGCGCCTCCTGCTGGACGGCCATGGCGAGCGCGTCCTCGCCCTTGAACTGCAGGATGTAGGAGGCGTCGAGCAGCGCGCATGCGTCGTCCGGGGCGGCTGCGGCGCGGGACAGCAGGTCCGTGCCCAGTCGGCTGAGGTCCGCGCCCGAGAAGTTCAGGCGCAGGAGGGCTGCCAGGCCGAGGAGGCGAGAATCCGCATCGTCGCGGGCCTTCGGGGAAGTCGGGCCGTTCATGAGCTGTACCGCAGTGTCGACGCATCCGATTGTACGGGTCCCGCGCGCGCGCATACCGTCGACGAGCCGGAAAATTGAGGACGTCCGTGCCCGCTATTCGCGGCATCGCGGCGATGGCGACGGCGGATGCTAGACTTCACCGATTCGCGGCATTGCCGCATCATTATTGGACGTCAGTGAAACGTCCAGCCGACAGAGAGACATGATCAGCAAGGACGGCCTCAGCCGCTATGCCTTCGGCATCGAGGAGATCGATGCACAGCATCGCGCGTTGTTCGAATTCATCGGCAAGCTCGACGCCGCGATTCCGACCGCCGACAGCTGGGTGGTCGTGCAGCAGACCCTCAACGACCTGAACTTCTGGGCGCGCGTGCATTTCGCCGTCGAGGAAAGCCTGATGCGCCTGATGGGCTTTCCGGAGGCGGAGGCCCACAACGCGATGCACGCGGATTTCATGGAGACCATCGCGCGGCTCAAGAAGCAGTCGCTGCGCAAGGACATCGCGCGCGACACTTCTCGCTTCCTCAACGACTGGCTGCGCCATCACATCGACGTCGAGGACCGCAAGTACGCCGAGCACTTCCTGATGCGCTGCAAGCCGCGCAGCGCCGCCGTTTCCTAGAAACCGTCCGCCCTACACGGGCGCCAGGCATGCGGCGCCGGCGCGTGCCGCAAGCCGTTGCAGTCCAAGGCGCGGCAGCGCCGCGTGCAAGCGCTCGGGCCGGGCCGTGGCGAGCAGCATCAGGCGGCCGCTGCCGCCAGAGCTCCCGGCGATGCGCGCCACTTGCCGGGCCACCGCCTCCGCCACATCCACCAGTTGCGCGCGTCCTGCGCAGGCTTCGCTCAGCGCGGCTTTGAGGAAGCTGTAGTGGGTGCAGCCGAGCACCAGGCGGTCGGCGCCGCGTTCGAGCAGGGGTTCGAGTTTGGCGCGAACTTCGGCGACGAATTCGGCGCCGTCGAGGTTGAGCGTCTCGACGCGGGTCGCCCAGCCGGGACACGGCTCGACGTCCACCTGTACGCCGTGCGCGTGGTCGCGCACCAGGCGCGCCAGGCGCTCGCTGCGGGCCGTCGATTCCGTGGCGAGGACGGCGATGCGGCGGGTCGCGCTGGTCTGTGCGGCGGGCTTGACGCCCGGCTCGACGCCGACCACCGGAATGCCTTGCAGTTCGGCGCGGAGCGCCTGCACCGCGGCGGCGGTCGCCGTGTTGCAGGCCACGACCACGCTGGTGCAACCGTTCGCCACCAGATGGCGCCCGATCGCCAGCACGCGGCCGCGGATGAAGTCGTCGTGCTTGCTGCCGTAGGGCACGTGGGCCGTGTCGGCGAAATAGAGGAGGTCGGCCCGCGGCAGGGCGTCGGCGATCGCCGCCAGCACCGAGAGGCCGCCGAGGCCCGAATCGAAGACGCCGATCAAGCCGCGGCCCCGGTCATGGCGATGCCGTTGGTTCAGTGGTGGCCGCCGATGGCGGAGACCGGAATCTTGCCGATCTTGAGCATCCACTCGTGCGGGCCGGCCTGGTGCACGGAGGTGCCGCCCGAATCGACCGCGACGGTCACCGGCATGTCCTTCACATCGAACTCGTAGATGGCTTCCATGCCGAGGTCGGCGAAGGCGACGACCTTGGCCGCCTTGATCGCCTTCGCCACGAGATAGGCGGCACCGCCGACCGCCATCAGGTACGCCGACTTGTGCTTCTTGATCGCGTCGATGGCGGCCGGGCCGCGCTCGGCCTTGCCGACCATCGAGATCAGGCCGGTCTGCGCCAGCATCATCTCGGTGAACTTGTCCATGCGCGTGGCGGTGGTCGGACCGGCGGGCCCCATCACCTCGTCGCGCACCGGATCGACCGGGCCGACATAGTAGATGACGCGATTCGCGAAATCGACGGGCAGCTTCTCGCCTTTCGCCAGCATGTCCTGGATGCGCTTGTGCGCGGCGTCGCGGCCGGTCAGCAGCTTGCCGTTGAGCAGCAGCACCTGGCCGGGCTTCCAGGACGCGACCTGTTCCTTCGTCAGCGTGTCGAGATCGACGCGCGTGGCGACGTTGGTGTCGGCCGTCCAGGTGACCTTGGGCCAATCGTCGAGCGAGGGCGGCGTCAGCACCGCCGGGCCCGAGCCGTCGAGATGGAAATGGACGTGGCGCGTGGCGGCGCAGTTTGGGATCATCGCCACCGGCAGCGAGGCGGCGTGCGTCGGGTAATCGAGGATCTTGACGTCGAGCACCGTGGTGAGACCGCCCAGGCCCTGGGCCCCGATGCCGAGCGCGTTGACCTTCTCGTAGAGCTCGAGGCGCAGTTCCTCGACGCGGCTCTTGGGGCCGCGGGCGACGAGATCCTGGATGTCCACGGGCGCCATCAGCGATTCCTTGGCCAGCAGCATCGCCTTCTCCGGCGTGCCGCCGATGCCGATGCCCAGGATGCCCGGCGGGCACCAGCCCGCGCCCATGGTCGGCACGGTCTTCAATACCCAGTCCACGATGGAATCGGACGGGTTGAGCGCGTAGAACTTCGATTTGTTCTCGGAGCCGCCGCCCTTGGCGGCGCAGATCACTTCGACATGGTCGCCGGGAACGATCTCGTAATGCACCACGGCGGGCGTGTTGTCGCGCGAATTCTTGCGCGCGCCGGCGGGATCGAGCAGCACCGAGGCGCGCAGCTTGTTGTCGGGATTCATATAGGCGCGGCGCACGCCTTCATCGACCATTTCCTGCACCGACATCGCGGCGTCCCAGCGCGCGTCCCTGCCCACCTTGAGGAAGACCACGGCGATGCCCGTATCCTGGCAGATCGGACGCTTGCCCTCGGCGCACATGCGCGAGTTGGTGAGGATCTGGGCGATGGCGTCCTTCGCTGCCGGACTTTGCTCACGCTCGTACGCGGCGCCCAGCGCCTTGATGTAGTCGAGCGGATGGTAGTAGCTGATGTACTGGAAGGCGTCGGCGATGGAGGCGATGAAGTCCTCCTGGCGAATGGCGGTCATGGGGTCGGGCTCCGCGGGGGAAGATGAGGTGCGTCGTTCGGTCCTTGTCCGGCCGGCTTCCTACAGCCACGATCCGCCCGGCGAAGGCGACGGATTCTATCATTCCGGCCCGGTCGCACCGTGGCCCCCGCCCGTCCTGGCGCTCGAAATGCGCTGGAGCGCGAACGGGCAATTTCCTACCGATCCTTCGCGGCGGCCCACCCGGAATTCGGGATCGCTTGACGGGATTTCCCGGCGGCGAGATCTACGATCGCTTGGGGCGCGTGCGCCGGCTATTATGACCGAATCCGAGTCCGCTGGCATAATCCGGGAATGGCCGGCGGCCGCTACCCCTTGCGGCAACCGGGTTTCGGGCATTCCGGCCTGTAAGAGCCGCGTAAGATACGGCGAGTCTAATTCGGCGATAAAATCGACTGCTCGCACTGCAGCGGCGTCTTCGCCTGCGAGCGGGCCTTAAGAGCTCGCGCCTTCAATGATCCAGTTTCACGCTAGAGGAGAGAAGTAGATGTCATCGTCGATCGAATCGGTTCTCCAAGAAAACCGCGTATTCAATCCTTCGGAGGAAGCCGTCAAGCGCGCGACCATTTCCGGCATGGCGGCCTACGAGGCGCTGTGCAAGGAAGCCGAACAGGACTATGCCGGCTACTGGGCGCGCCTGGCCAAGGAGCATGTCGCCTGGAAGCAGCCCTTCACCAAGTCGCTCGACGAGTCGGAGGCGCCCTTCTACAAGTGGTTCACCGACGGCAAGCTGAACGTCTCCTACAACTGCCTCGACAAGAACGTCGAAGCCGGCCTCGGCGACAAGGTCGCGCTGATTTTCGAAGCGGACGACGGCAAGGTCACCAAGGTCACCTACAAGGAACTGCTGGTTCGCACCTCGCAGTTCGCCAATGCGCTCAAGGCCAAGGGCATCAAGAAGGGTGACCGCGTCCTGATCTACCTCCCGATGTCGATCGAAGGCGTCGTCGCCATGCAGGCCTGCGCCCGCATCGGCGCCATCCACTCGGTGGTGTTCGGCGGCTTCTCCGCCAAGTCGGTGCAGGAGCGCATCCAGGATGCCGGCGCCGTCGCCGTCATCACCGCCGACGAGCAGCACCGCGGCGGCAAGCCGATTCCGCTCAAGCCGGCGGTCGACGAGGCGCTCACCATGGGCGGCTGCGAATCGATCAAGACCGTCTTCGTCTACAAGCGCGGCAGCGGCAACGCCAACATGGTTGCCGGCCGCGACATCTGGTGGCACGACGCCGTTGCCGGCCAGCCTGACGCCTGCGAGCCGGAATGGGTCGAGGCCGAGCATCCGCTGTTCCTGCTCTACACCTCCGGTTCCACCGGCAAGCCGAAGGGCGTCCAGCATTCGTCGGGCGGCTACCTGCTGCATTCCGTGCTGACCATGAAGTGGACCTTCGACATCAAGCCGGAAGACGTCTTCTGGTGCACCGCCGACATCGGCTGGGTCACGGGCCACACCTACATCACCTACGGCCCGCTCGCCTGCGGCGCCACCGAGATCGTCTTCGAAGGCGTGCCGACCTACCCGGACGCCGGCCGCTTCTGGAAGATGATCCAGGACCACAAGGTCAACATCTTCTACACCGCGCCGACGGCCATCCGCTCGCTCATCAAGGCGTCCGAGACGACCGCCACGACGCACCCGAAGAACTACAACCTGTCCACGCTGCGCATCCTCGGCACGGTCGGCGAGCCGATCAACCCCGAAGCCTGGATGTGGTACTACAACAACGTCGGCGGCGGCCGCTGCCCGATCGTGGACACCTTCTGGCAGACCGAGACCGGCGGCCACATGATTACCCCGCTGCCGGGCGCCACGCCGCTGGTGCCGGGCTCCTGCACGCTGCCCTTCCCGGGCATCCAGGCCGCCATCGTCGACGAGACCGGTCATGACGTCGAGTGGGGCAAGGGCGGCTTCCTGGTGGTCAAGAAGCCCTGGCCGTCGATGATCCGCACCATCTACGGCGATCCCGAGCGCTTCAAGAAGTCCTACTTCCCGGCCGACTTCGGCGGCAAGCTCTACCTCGCCGGCGACGGCGCGGTGCGCGATGCCAAGACCGGCTACTTCACCATCATGGGCCGCATCGACGACGTGCTGAACGTCTCGGGCCACCGCATGGGCACGATGGAGATCGAGTCCGCGCTGGTGTCGAACCCGATCGTCGCCGAAGCCGCGGTGGTGGGCCGTCCCGACGACCTGACCGGCGAGGCCGTGTGCGCCTTCGTGGTGCTCAAGCGCAGCCGCCCGACCGGCGACGAGGCGCACAAGATCGCCACCGAACTGCGCAACTGGGTGGGCAAGGAGATCGGCCCGATCGCCAAGCCCAAGGACATCCGCTTCGGCGACAACCTGCCGAAGACGCGTTCCGGCAAGATCATGCGCCGCCTGCTGCGTTCGCTGGCCAAGGGCGAGGACATCACGCAGGACGTGTCCACGCTGGAAAACCCGGCCATCCTCGACCAGCTCAAGCAAGCGAGCTGATTCCGGACGGACGGAGCGAAGAGGGCGCCCACGGGCGCCCTTTTTCTTAGAATCCTCGGGGGAGGGGATCGGGAATGCATCATTCGAGCCTCACGGCGCAGCGCCTGGCGGCCTTGTTCCTGCTCGGCTGCGTGCTCTTCAACTATCCGCTGCTTGCCCTGTTCAATCGCAATGGCGAGCTGTTCGGCATTCCGCTGCTGTACGTCTTCATCTTCGGCGGCTGGCTGCTGCTGATCGCGCTGATGGCCATCGTCGCGGAAGGGCGCGAGGACTGACCCGTGCTGCAGCCGGGCGCGATCATCGCGGTCTCGTTCGCATACCTCGGCGTGCTCTTCGCCATCGCCTACTACGCGGATCGGCGGGCGGATCGCGGCCGCTCGCTGATCGCCAATCCCACGGTCTACGCGCTGTCGCTGGCCGTCTACTGCACCACCTGGACGTTCTACGGCAGCGTCGGGCGCGCAGCCGCCACCGGCATCGGCTTCCTACCGATCTATCTCGGGCCGACGCTGATGCTGGCGCTCGGCTGGGTGCTGCTGCACAAGCTGGTGCGCGTCGCCAAGGAGAACCGCGTCACCTCGATCGCCGACTTCATCGCTTCGCGCTACGGCAAGAGTCCGCTGCTGGCCGGGCTCGTCACGGTGATCGCCGTGGTCGGCGTGGTGCCCTACATCGCGCTGCAATTGAAGGCGGTGTCCAACAGCTTCAGCATCCTCAGCCATTATCCGGACATCGTCATGCCGGCGAACGCCGCCACCGTTCCGGTCTGGCAGGACAGCGCGCTCTACGTTGCCGCGCTGCTCGCCGCCTTCACCATCCTGTTCGGCACGCGGCACCTCGACGCCACCGAGCGCCACGAGGGCATGGTCGCGGCGATCGCCTTCGAATCCGTCGTGAAGCTGCTGGCATTCCTCGCCGCCGGCCTGTTCGTGACCTACGGCGTTCACGAAGGTTTTTCCGACATCTTCTCGCGCGCCGAGCAGGCGCCGCAGCTGGCGCGGCTGCTGGTGGCGAGCGACAGCGCCGCCGGCTACGGCAGCTGGAGCGCGCTGACCTTCCTGTCGATGCTCTCGGTGCTGCTGCTGCCGCGCCAGTTCCAGATCGCAGTGGTCGAGAACGTCAATCCGGCCCACGTCCGGCGGGCGGTGTGGCTGTTCCCGCTCTACCTGTTCCTCATCAACATCTTCGTGCTGCCGATCGCCATCGCCGGAATGCTGCGTTTCCCCGCCGGCGTCGACGCCGACAGCTTCGTCCTGACGCTGCCGATGGCGCACGGACAGGAGGCGCTGGCGCTGCTGGTCTTCATCGGCGGCCTGTCGGCCGCCACCGGAATGGTCATTGTCGAGACCATCGCCTTGTCCACCATGGTGTGCAACGACCTGGTGATGCCGCTGCTGTTGCGCTGGCGGTCGCTGCGGCTGGCCGAGCGCCGCGATCTCTCGGGCCTGCTGCTGGGCATCCGCCGCTGGGCGATCGCCGCCATTCTGCTGCTCGGCTACATCTACTTCCGCGCCGCCGGCGAAGCCTATGCGCTGGTCGGCATCGGCCTGATCTCCTTCGCCGCCGTCGCGCAGTTCGCACCGGCCCTGATCGGCGGGCTCTACTGGCGCGGCGGCACGCGCGAGGGGGCGTTGGCCGGGCTACTGGCCGGCTTCGCGCTGTGGGCCTACACGCTGCTGCTGCCGTCGTTCGCCAAGTCGGGCTGGCTGCCGCCCGAATTCGGCCAGGGCCTGTTCGGCATGGATCTGCTGCGCCCGCAGCAGCTGTTCGGCCTGGCGGGCCTCGACGAGATCAGTCATTGCATGTTCTGGAGCCTGCTGGCCAACGTCGGCGCCTACCTCGGCTTCTCGCTGCGGCGCGCACCGGATGCCCGCGAGGCGCGGCAGATGAGGCTGTTCGTCGACGCCTCGCAGCGCTACCACGGTCTCGGCGAATGGCGCGGCGGCGCCCGGGTCGCCGACCTGCTGCCGCTGGCGGCGCGCTGGCTCGGCCCGGAGCGGGCGCGCGAAGCCTTCGAGCGCTACGCGGCCAGCCGGGGCATCGCTTCGATCGAGGAACTGCCGGCAGACACGGGCCTCGTCCATTTCGCCGAAAGCCTGCTGGCCGGGGCCATCGGCTCGGCATCCGCGCATGCCATGGTGGCCTCGGTCATGCAGGAAGAACCGCTCAGCCTGGACGAGGTGATGAGCATCCTCGACGAGGCCTCGCAGCTGCGTACGCACAGCCGCGAACTCGAGGAGAAGTCGCGCCAGCTCGAGAAGGCCAGCGCGGAGCTTCGCGAGGCCAACCAGCGACTGCGCGAACTCGATCGCATGAAGGACGATTTCATCTCGACCGTCACGCACGAATTGCGCACCCCCCTGACGTCGATTCGCGCTTTTTCGGAAATGCTTCACGACGACCCTCGGCTCGAACTCGCCGAGCGCGAGCGCTTCCTCGGCATCATCGTCGGCGAAACCGAGCGGCTCTCGAGGCTGATCAACCAGATCCTCGACCTCGCCAAGCTGGAGTCCGGGCGTGCCGAACTGGACCACGTCGAGGTCGACCTCGGCGACGTGGCCCGCGAGTCCCTGGCGTCCTTTACCCAGGTGTTCCGCGACCAGGGCATCATCGTCGAGCTGGAGGCCCCGGCCCAGCCGCTCGTCGTGCTGGCGGACCGCGACCGCCTGATACAGGTCCTGCTCAACCTGCTGTCGAACGCAGCCAAGTTCGTTCCGGCGGGCAGCGGGCGGGTGTGGCTGCAAGTGGCCCGTGCGGGCGGACAGGCGGGGATCGCGGTGACGGACAACGGGCCCGGCATCCGGCCGGACGAACGCGAGAGCATCTTCGAGAAGTTCCGCCAGGGCGGCCGGGATGTCATGACCGACAAGCCGCAGGGCACCGGGCTGGGGCTGCCGATCAGCCGCCAGATCATCGAGCATTTCGGCGGCCGCCTGTGGGCCGAGAGCGCCCCCGGAGGAGGCGCGCGCTTCAAATTCATGCTGCCCCTGCCGGACGCGCGATAATTACAAACCAAGGAGAGAGACGTGGCACAAAAAATACTCATCGTCGATGACGAGCCCAACATCGTCATTTCGCTGGAATACCTGATGAAGAAGGAAGGCTTCGACGTGGCGATCGCGAAGGACGGCGAGGCGGCGCTGGAGATGGCGGCCGCTTACCGCCCCGACCTGATGCTGCTCGATGTCATGATGCCGAAGAAATCCGGTTTCGAGGTCTGCGAGCTGCTGCGCGCGGACCCGGGGTTCGCCGCCCTCAAGATCGTCATGCTGACGGCGAAGGGGCGCGACTCCGAAATCGCCAAGGGCACCGGTCTAGGTGCCGACGCCTACATCACCAAGCCGTTCTCCACCAAGGAACTCGTGGCCCGCATCCGGTCGATTCTCCAGCCCGCATGAACGCGCGCATCCGCTTCCTCATCGCCGTCGTCATCCTCGGGCTCCTCATGACCGGGCCGTTCCTGGTCACGGCCGCCATCCTGGTCGCCGACCTGAAGGAAGGGGAACGCGCGACGGCCGCGGCGATCCTGCTGCCGCGGCTGCCCATCGGCGCGCTGATGACGCTCATCGGATTCATCGTCGGGGTCCATGTCCTGCGCATGCTGTTCCGGCAATACGTGCACGGCCTGCTCAGGATGGGCGAAGCCCTGCGCCTGATGCTCGGCGCCAACCGGAACTTCCGGGTCGAGGTCGAGGGGCCGCCGGAAGTGCGGGAACTGGCCAGCGCCGCCAATGATCTCGCCCAGCAGCGCGACGAACTGCTCACCGACGTCGAGGCCCAGATCGCCGCCGCCTCCGCGTCCGTGGAGGAGGAGAAGAACCGCCTGGCGGCGCTGATGTCGGAGCTTGCCCTGGGCGTGGTGGTCTGCAACCTCGACGGCCGCATCCTGCTGTACAACCATCGCGCGAGGGCGCAATTCAAGGCGCTGGCGCAAGGCCCGACGTCGATGAGCGGCGGCGCCCTGATCGGCCTCGGGCGCTCGATATTCTCGATCCTGGAACGCGCGCAGATCGCGCATGCGCTCGACAACATCCGGTTGCGGCTGCGCAAGGGCAGCGCCGAGGCAAGCGCCCATTTCATTACCTCGACACGCGGCGGGCAATTGCTGCGCACCCAGATGGCACCGGTGCTCGCGCCTGCCGGCGACGGCGCCGAGGCGCAGATCACGGGTTATGTCCTGACGGTAGAGAACATCACCAAGAGCTTCGAGCGCGAGGCCGAACGCGACCAGGTGATGCAGGCGCTGACCGACGGCAGCCGTGCCGCGCTAGGCAGCATCCGCGCGGCGGTCGAGACGCTGCTCGACAGCCCCGACATGGAAGCGGACCTGCGCGAGCGCTTCCTGTCCGCCATCGGCGAGGAGACGCTGCGCATGAGCCGGCAGCTGGAGGTCGCCACCGGCGACTTCGCCGACGCGCTGAAGACGCGCTGGCCGCTCGAGGACGTGCTCGGCGTGGATCTGCTCGCCGCCGCCCGGCAGCGCATCGAGGACAAGGTCGGCCTGCCGATCAAGACCGAGGAGATGGACGACAAGCTGTGGATCCGCGCGGACAGCTTCGCGCTGATCCAGGCGATCACCTTCCTGGCCGCTCGCCTGAAGGAGCATTACGACATCCGCGAGTTGCGCTTCCGGCTTTCGGCGGAAGGCAGCATGGGCTTCGTCGACCTCATCTGGTCCGGCGTGCCGATTTCGACCGAGACCTACTACGCCTGGGAACTCGAACCGATGAACGTCGGCGCCGACACCACGCCGCTGACGCTGCGCGACGTCAGCCAGCGTCATGGCGGCGAGATCTGGTTCCAGCGCGACAAGGCGGCGCACCGGGCCTTTTTCCGCCTGGTTCTGCCGGTGGCGGAGGCGGCCGCCGAGGCGGTGCCGGAACTGCAGTCGCAGCACCTGCGCGGCGACAGCCGGCCCGAATACTACGACTTCAACCTGTTCGCCGCCCGCGACGCCAGCATCGACCTCGACCGGCCGCTGGCCGACCTCGCCTATTCGGTATTCGATACCGAGACCACCGGCCTCGATCCTTCCGGTGGCGACGAGATCATCCAGATCGGCGCCGTGCGCATGGTCAACCTGCGCCTGCTGCGGCAGGAGGTCTTCGATCAGCTGATCGATCCGCGCCGGCCGCTGCGCCCCGAGGGCATACCGATCCACGGCATCACCCAGGACATGGTGCGCGGCCGACCCACCATCGACGCCGTGCTGCCCGCATTCCACGAATTCTGCAGCGAGACCGTGCTGGTGGCGCACAACGCCGCCTTCGACATGCGTTTCCTCGAGCTCAAGGAGGCGGCGACCGGCGTGCGCTTCGCACAGCCGGTGC
Organism: Rhodocyclaceae bacterium; assembly: GCA_036391735.1. Classification (GTDB taxonomy): domain Bacteria; phylum Pseudomonadota; class Gammaproteobacteria; order Burkholderiales; family Rhodocyclaceae; genus Nitricoxidireducens. The sequence continues at coordinate 3,415 of DASVZI010000112.1, read as the reverse complement.
TCGACACGCTGCTGCTGTCGGTGGTGGTCCATCCGAACCAGGAATCGCACCGTCTCGAGAGCATCGCCGAGCGGCTCGGCATCAGCGTCATCGGCCGGCATACGGCGCTCGGCGACGCCTTCGTCACCGGCGAGATCTTCATCAAGCTGGTTCCTCTGTTGAACGCCATGGGCATCGTCACGCTGCGCCAGGCGCTGGAGGCTTCCGAGAAGACTTATTATTCGCGCGTCAAATACTGATGCCATGAACAACGCCGCCCGTCTTACCCTGCACAGCCAGCTCGCCGCTTTGGTCCGGCGCAGGCCCGTCACCGCAGCGCCCGAAACGCCGCTGCGCGAGGCGGTCGAAACGATGGAGGAACACGGCGTCGGTTCGATGGTGATCGTCGAGCCGGAGAGCGCCAAGCCGATCGGCATCTTCACGCTGCGCGATTTGCGCCGCTGCGTCGCCTCGCCCCGCTGCGACATGGAGCAGATGATCGTCTCCGCGGCCGGCCAGCGCGGCATCATCGCGCTCAACTGGCGGTCCACCATCTACCAGGCGGCGCTCGTCATGGCGCGCGAAGGCATCCATCACGTGGTGGTGGTCGACGCTTCGGAGAAGCTGGTCGGGGTGGTGTCCCAGGACGACATCTACGAGCTGCAGAGCGGCGGCGGCAAGGCCATCTCCGGTGCCATCCGCGGCGCCCGCGACATGGAGGGCCTGATCGCAGCGGCGGAGGACATCCGGCGCCTGGCGGAGCGCATGCTCGCCGAAGGCACGGCCGCCGAGCCGCTGACCGAATTGATCTCCTCGCTCAACGATCACCTCACCGCGCGAATCCTGGAGCTGACCGCGACCGACTTCGCCGTGCCCAAGGTGCGCTGGTGCTGGCTGTCGTTCGGCTCGGAAGGCCGCTTCGAACAGACGCTGTCGACCGACCAGGACAACGGCATCGTGTTCGATGCGCCGACGGACGGCGCTCAAGCGCTGCGCGATGCCTTCCTGCCGTTCGCCCGCGCGGTGAACGAGCGGCTGGCCGCCTGCGGCTTCCCGCTGTGCAAGGGCAGCATCATGGCCAGCAACCCCGACCTCTGCCTGTCGCTTGGGGAGTGGAAGGCCAAGTTCCACTCCTGGCTGCAGTCCGCCAATCCCCAGGCGCTGCTCAACGCCACGATCTTCTTCGATTTCCGGCCGCTGTACGGCGACGAATCGTTGACGGAGGACCTGCGGGCCTGGCTGCTCGGCACGTCCGAAGGCGGACCGCTGTTCCTGCGCTTCATGGCCGAGAACGCGCTGCGCGTCCACCCGCCCCTGGGCTTGGTGCGGGACTTCGCGTACGACAAGGGCGGCGACTTTCCCCACACCATCGACTTGAAGGCATCGGGTTCGCGCCTGTTCGTCGATGTCGCCCGCATCCTCGCGCTGGCAAACGGCGTGGGGGCCACGGGCACGGCGGAACGGCTGCGCGCCCTGGCGGCGGGCGGCAAGCTGGGCACCGACGATGTCGACGCCGTCGTCGACAGCTTCTTCTACATCCAGCAGCTGCGGCTGCGGCAGCAGCAGTCCGGCAGGCCGGCCGGTCTGGCCAATCGCATCGACCCCGAAGAACTCAACGAGCTGGACCGCTACATCCTCAAGGAGGCCTTCAAGCAGGCGAAGAAGCTGCAGACGCGGCTCCAGCTAGAATACCGGCTCTGAGCCGACGCCCACATGTTCTCCTCCCGTCCCTTCGATCGCCGCCTCAAGCGGCTCTACGCCTGGTATACGCTGGGTATCGCGCTGTTCATCCTGGCTCTGTCCGCCGGCGAGAAATTCGGCCTGTCGGCGCGCGTCATCGGCTACCTCTTCCTGTTCGCCACCATCGCGGTGTACTCAGGCATCGGCGTCATCAGCCGTACCGCCGACGTCAACGAGTACTACGTCGCGGGGCGGCGCGTGCCGGCCTTCTTCAACGGCATGGCGACCGCCGGCGACTGGCTGTCGGCGGCGTCGTTCATCGGCATGGCCGGCACGCTGTACTTTGCCGGCTACGAGGGCCTCGCCTTCGTCATGGGCTGGACCGGCGGCTACGTGCTGGTGGCGCTGCTGCTCGCGCCGTACCTGCGCAAGTTCGGCCAGTTCACCATCCCGGATTTCCTCGGCGCGCGCTATGGCGGCAACGTGGCGCGCTTCGTCGGCGTGGTGGCGGCGATCGTCGCCTCTTTCACCTACGTGGTGGCGCAGATCTACGGCGTCGGCCTCATCATGAGCCGCTTCGTCGGCATCGACTTCGAGATCGGCGTTTTCGTCGGGCTCGCCGGCATCCTGGTCTGCTCGTTCCTCGGCGGCATGCGCGCCGTCACCTGGACGCAGGTCGCGCAGTACATCATCCTCATCATCGCCTACCTGGTGCCCGTGGTGATGATGTCGCAGAAGGTCACCGGGGTGCCGGTGCCGCAGATCACCTACGGCGCCGTGCTGGAGCGCCTGGGCACGGTCGAGAAGAAGCTGTTCGACGCGCCGGCGGAAGTCGACGTGCGCAACCGCTACAAGGCGGAGGCGGCCGAACTCGAGCGCAAGCTGAATGAGCTGCCGGGTTCGCTCGACGCCGAGCGCGTCGCGCTGTCGCGGCAGCTCGAGTCGCTGCGCACCAACAGCGCGCCGGTGCGCGATTTCCACCAGGCGCAGCGCAACCTGCGCGATCTGCCGAGGAACGAAGCCGAAGCGCGCGTCAAGTGGGAGACGGAGCGGCGCTCGCTGCTGGAGAAGGCGGAGCGGCCGAAGCCGCACGCCGAGGCATTCGGCTCGACGCCGGCCGAGCGCGATATCGCCCGGCGCAACTTCATCGCCCTGATGGTCTGCCTGATGGTGGGGACGGCGGCGCTGCCGCACATCCTGATGCGCTACTACACGACGCCCTCGGTGCGCGAGGCGCGCGAGTCCGTGGCCTGGTCGCTGCTCTTCATCTTCGTGCTCTACGTGACGGCGCCGGCCTATGCGGTGTTCGCGAAATGGATCGTCTACAACGACCTCGTCGGCTCGGCCATCGCGCATCTGCCGGCCTGGGTGGCGTCCTGGGCCAAGGTCGGCATGGTCAAGGTCGAGGACGTCAATGGCGACGGCATCCTGCAACTCGCCGAGCTGACGCTCAATCCAGACGTCATCGTGCTGGCGACGCCGGAGATCGCCGGATTGCCCTACGTCGTGTCGGGCCTGGTGGCTGCCGGCGGCCTTGCGGCGGCGCTGTCCACCGCCGACGGCCTGCTGCTGACCATCGCCAACGCCCTGTCGCACGACATCTACTACAAGATGCTGTCGCCGGACGCATCCGCGCAGCGCCGCCTGGTGATGACCAAGGCGCTGTTGCTGGTGGTCGCCATGGTCGCGGCCTGGGTGGCGTCGCTGCGCCCGGACGGCATCGTGTTCATGGTGGGCCTGGCGTTCTCGATCGCCG
>DASVZI010000111.1:0-4967 GCA_036391735.1 Rhodocyclaceae bacterium | reverse complement strand
GTTTGCCGGCGAAGGCGCCGTTGAGGTCGACCAGATGCAGGCGCTTGGCGCCCTGGTCGATCCAGTGCCGCGCCATGGCGGCCGGATCTTCGGAGAACACGGTGGCATCGTCCATGGCGCCTTGCTTGAGGCGCACGCAATGGCCGTCCTTGAGGTCGATTGCGGGGATCAGCAGCATGATGAGTGGGGTCGAGAGTCAGCCGTTGGCCGGGGAATCTGGGGTCAGGAAGGTCGCCATTCCATGAAGTTCGCGAGCAGGCGCAGGCCCGCTTGTGCGCTCTTCTCGGGATGGAATTGAGTGGCGAAGATGTTAGCGCGCGACACCGCGCTGGTAAAGTTGATGCCGTAGCCGGTGGAGCCGGCGATGGCGTCCGGAGACGCCGGCTCGACGTAATAGCTGTGCACGAAATAGAAGCGCGCGCCGTCCTCGATGCCGTTCCAGAGCGGGTGAGACTCGGCTTGCGAGACCTGGTTCCAGCCCATGTGCGGCACCTTCAGCGCCTGTGCCGTCATCAGCTCCTGCGGAAAGCGGCGCACACGGCCCGGCAGGATCGCGAGGCCGGCGACGTCGCCCTCCTCGCTGTGCTCGAACAGCATCTGCAGGCCGATGCAAATGCCGAGGAACGGCTTGTTGCGCGCGGCTTCGATCACCGCGGCGTCGAGCCCGCGCGCCTTGAGTTCGCGCATGCAGTCGGGCATCGCGCCCTGGCCGGGAACGACGACGCGATCGGCCGCCGCCACGGCACGCGGGTCGGCGGTGACGATTACCTGGGCGGCAGGCGCAACGTGCTCGATGGCTTTCGCCACGGAGCGCAGGTTGCCCATGCCGTAGTCGACGACAGCGACAGTGGTCATAGCGGAAGGACTTAGAGGGACCCTTTAGTCGAAGGCACCCCGCCGCTGGCGCGGGGGTCGGGCTCGACCGCCATGCGCAGCGCGCGTGCGAAGGCCTTGAACACGGTTTCGGCCTGGTGATGGCTGTTGTCGCCGCGCAGTCCGTCGATATGGACGGTGATGGCGGCGTGATTCACCAGGCCCTGGAAGAACTCGCGCACCAGGTCGACGTCGAACTCGCCGATCGTCGCGCGCGTGAAAGGAACCTCGAACACCAGTCCGGGCCGGCCGGAAAGGTCCACCACCACCCGCGACAAGGCCTCGTCGAGCGGCACGTAGGCATGGCCGTAGCGGCGCAGGCCTTTCTTGTCGCCGAGCGCCTGGCCGAGCGCCTGCCCCAGCGTGATGCCGATATCCTCGACGGTGTGGTGCGCGTCGATGTGCAAATCGCCCTTGGCCTCGACCTCGAGATCGATCAGCCCGTGGCGGGCGATCTGGTCGAGCATGTGGTCGAGGAAACCGATGCCGCTGGCAAGCTTGGCCTTGCCGCTGCCATCGAGGTCCACCCGAACGCTGACTTGCGTCTCCAAGGTGTTGCGTTGAACGAAGGCCTGGCGCATCCCGGTACGGCTGGTTGATGGAAGGGGCATGATACCATCTCATGCCGCGACGTCATTACCGGTTTTCCCCTATGAGTGCCTACTGGAGCGAGGTCGTCCACGGCCTCACCCCCTACGTTCCCGGCGAGCAGCCGAAGCTCGCCGACCTCGTCAAGCTCAACACCAACGAGAATCCCTACGGACCGTCGCCCCGGGCGCTGGCCGCGATGGCGGCCGAAGTGGCCGACACGCTGCGCCTCTATCCCGATCCGAACGCCGACCGGCTCAAGCAGGCGATCGCTGCGCGCCACGGCCTGACACCCGCCCAGGTCTTCGTGGGCAACGGTTCGGACGAAGTGCTCGCTCACGTCTTCCTGGCGCTGCTGAAGCACGAACAAGCGGTGCTGTTTCCCGACGTCAGCTACAGCTTCTATCCGGTCTATTGCCGCCTCTACGGCATCCGCCATGAACACGTGCCGCTCGACGCCGGCTTCGCCATCCGCATCGAGGATTACCTGCGCCCCAACGGCGGCATCATCTTCCCGAATCCCAATGCACCGACGGGTTCCGCGCTGCCGCTCGCGGACATCGAGGGCCTGCTGCAGCAGAACGCCGGCTCGGTGGTGGTGATCGACGAAGCCTATGTCGATTTCGGCGCCGACAGCGCCGTCGGCCTCGTCGACCGCTACCCCAACCTGCTGGTCGTCCAGACGCTGTCGAAGTCGCGCTCCCTGGCGGGCCTGCGCGTCGGCTTCGCCATCGGCCACGCCGACCTGATCGAGGGCCTGGAGCGCGTCAAGAACAGCTTCAACTCCTATCCGCTCGACCGCGTCGCCATCGCGGGCGCCGCGGCGGCCATCGAGGACGAGGAATACTTCGAGAAGACGCGCCAGGCGGTCATCGCCAGCCGCATCCAGCTGATCGCCGACCTCGGCGCGCTGGGGTTCGAGGTGCTGCCGTCGCAGGCCAACTTCATCTTCGCCCGCCACCCGCAGCGGGACGGCGCCGAGCTCGCGCGGGCGCTGCGCGAGCGAAGCATCATCGTGCGCCACTTCAGGCTGCCGCGCATCGAGCAGTATCTGCGGATCACCATCGGCACCGACGAACAGTGCCGGACGCTGGTCGCGGCGCTGCGGGAAATCCTCGGTTAGGGGAGCGGCGGGGGCTGAGTCGCCCGAGTCAGCCCATCAGGCGCTGGTAGGCCGCCAGGCCGTTGGCCGTCGCGTAGTTCAATGTGGCGCCCTGCCGGTCGAGCGTCGACTGCACGCTTGCGGCCTGCTGCTGCAGCGCACTCTGCTGTCCGGCCAGCGCCTGCGCGCGGCTGGTGAGTCTCGCGACGCTGATGCCGACGTTGCCGGTGCCCGCCAACTCGCGGCCGGCGGCGCCTCCGACCTGCCCTGCCAAGCTCGCCAGCGCGCCCTTCGTCTGCGTCCCGCTCGACTGCAGCGCCTGCTGCAACGCCTTGGTATCCAGCGTCAGGGTCCCGTTGCGGTTCAGGGCAATGCCGGCCTGCTTGAGGCTGGCCAGCGCGTTGCCCGACGTCACGGAACGGGCGAGGTCGGTGGCCGCCGCCCGCGCGCGCAGGTCGGAGGCCAGCGCGCCCGGCTGACTCGCGGAGTTCGCCGTGGCGCCGCTCACGGTCTTCACCGCCAGGTTATAGCTATCGACGAAGGCCTGCGCCGCCTTGACGATGTCGGCGCTGGGCGCCGTCTTGCTCGTCGCGCTGGTGCCCAGCGCCGTTGCCGCCGTCTGCGCACCGGCGAATGCGCTCTTGATCTGCCCGTAGGCAGATAGCTGGACGTTCGTCGATTCGAACTGCCGGCCGATGCGCTGAGCAGCCGGCGCGGTCAGGTCGCCGACCTGGGTTGTCGTCCTGGTCGAGGTGGACTGGGAAAGCTGGGCGAACTGCAATTGCGTGCTGACGAGGGTCCCGATGTCCATGGCATCCTCCCTCATCCCACCATAGCACGGCGGCCCGGCGGCCGCCGGCCTGGTATCCGAATCAGCGCTTCAGGCGCAGTTCGGCGGCGCGTGCGTGGGCCGCCAAGCCTTCCCCCTGGGCCAGCTCGAAGGCGATGGGACCCAGCGCTTGCGCGCCGAGCTCGGACACTTCGATCAGACTGCTGCGCTTCTGGAAGTCATAAACGCCGAGCGGCGAGGAGAAGCGCGCGCTGCGCGAGGTGGGCAGCACATGGTTGGGACCGGCGCAGTAGTCGCCAAGCGATTCCGAGGCGTAGTGGCCGATGAAGATCGCGCCGGCGTGGCGGATCTTGTCGACCAGCGCGCGCGGCTGCGCGATCGCCAGCTCGAGGTGCTCGGGCGCGATTCGATTGGCGATCAGGCAGGCTTCGTCGAGATCGCCGACCTGGATCAGCGCGCCGCGGCCGGAAAGCGAGGCGGCGATGGTGTCGCGCCGCGGCATCTCGGGCAGCAGCCGGGCGACGCTCTGCTCGACGCGCTCGATGAAGGCGGCATCCGGGCACAGCAGGATCGACTGCGCCAGTTCGTCGTGCTCGGCCTGGGCGAACAGGTCCATGGCGACCCAGTCGGGATTGGCGCTGGCATCGGCGATGACCAGCACCTCGGACGGACCGGCGACCATGTCGATGCCGACGACGCCGAAGACGCGCCGCTTGGCGCAAGCCACGTAGGCATTGCCCGGCCCGACGATCTTGTCGACCTGGGGAATCGTTTGCGTGCCGTAGGCGAGCGCGCCGACAGCCTGGGCCCCGCCGATGGTGAACACGCGGTCTACGCCGGCGAGGTGCGCCGCGGCGAGCACCAGCGGATTGCGTTGGCCGCCCGGCGTCGGCACCACCATGATGAGTTCCTTGACGCCCGCCACCTTGGCCGGGATCGCGTTCATCAGCACTGAGCTCGGATAGGCGGCCTTGCCGCCCGGCACGTAGAGGCCGACTCGGTCCAGCGGCGTGACCTTCTGTCCCAGCCGGGTGCCGTCGGCTTCGGCGTATTCCCACGACTCGGCCTTCTGCCGCTCGTGGTAGCTGCGCACGCGCGCGGCGGCCTTCTCCAGTGCGTCCCTCTGCGCCGCCGGCAGCCCGCCGAACGCGCTCTTCAGCGCGTCGCGCGGCAACTCGAGTTGCGCCATGGCGGTGACGGCGAGCTTGTCGAAGCGGCTGGTGTAGTCGATCACCGCGGCGTCGCCCAGCATGCGGACATTGGCGAGCACTTCGGCGACGGTGCGCTCGATGGCTTCGTCGGTGGAATTGTCGAACGCCAGCAGCACGTCCAGCGTGGCCAGGAATTCGGGGTCGCGGGTGGAGAGGCGGCGGATCATTGCACGGCCTTGGCGAAGGCGTCGATGACCGGCTGCAGCAGTTCGCGCTTGGTCTTGAGCGACGCCTGGTTGACGACGAGCCGCGACGAGATCGGCATGATCTGCTCGACCTCGACGAGGTTGTTGGCGCGCAGCGTGCCTCCGCTGGAGACGAGGTCGACGATGGCCTCGGCCAGCCCCGCCAGCGGCGCCAACTCCATGGAACCGTATAGCTTGATGAGATCGACGTGCACGCC
>DASVZI010000110.1:0-12163 GCA_036391735.1 Rhodocyclaceae bacterium | reverse complement strand
GCGCGCCGCCGAGGCGCCGCCTCGGCAGCCGGCGAAGCGCGCCAGGCGCGCCGCCGAGGCCGAACCGCCTGCGCCGCCGCCCCCGCCCGCGCCGCAGGCCAGGCAGCGTCCCGCCGGCAAGGGCAGCGACCGGCTGGTGCTCGGCGCAGCGCCCGAATCCAAGGAGTCCGTGCTGCTGGCCGAGGCCGAGCGTCTCGCCAACGTGCTGATCGAACAGAACAAGCAGCAGGAGGAATTGGTCGCCAACGTCGCCAAGCTGGAGGCCAGCTACAACCAGCTGCGCGAAGAGCTCATCACCGTGCAGGCGCAGCTTGCGCATGCCGAGCAGGAGCGCATCGAAGCCAAGAAGGCCGCCGATTACTCGCGTTTCGCCAAGACGCTCGACCTCGTGGTCGCCGTACTCGGCGGCGGCGCGCTCGGCGGCATCCTGCTGCGGCTGCTGGAACGCCGGCGGAGCGAATCGGCAACCCTCGACGCCGAGGTGAAGGCGATCTGACCGCAGTCCCGCAGCGCCTCAGAGCGTGGCGGCCGCCCGGAAATGGCGGTTGGCTTCGTCGCCGCGGCCGAGGTCGTCGAGCAAGCGCGCCAGCTCGATATGCGCGCCGCGCGTCGGCAGCACCGCCAGCGACGCCTCGAAATAGCTCTGCGCCTTGCCCCACAGCTTCTGCCTGACGCACAGGCGGCCGAGCCCAAGCAGCAATTGCTCGTCGCGCGGATGGGCGCGCAGCCACTTCTCGGCGTGCGCGATGCGCGCGAGCGTGTCGCCGCCTTCGCAATCGGCATAGAGCGCGGCGACGGATGAATCCCATCGCTCGTCGAGAAAGTCCTCGATGAGCACCGCCGCTTCCGCGCAGCCGCCCGTTGCCGCCAGCGTCCGCGCCGCCTGCGTCGCCAACCGCGCTTCGAGCCGGTCGGCGTCCGGCATGTCGTTCCAATAGCGCACCAGCTGCGCCGGATCGGGCATCTGGGAGATGATCTCGCGGTAGGCCCGGTTGCGCAGCGGTGCCGCCTGTTCCGACGTCAGCGCCTTGTGCTTTTCCAGCTGACGCGTCAGGCGCAACACCTCGGCCCAGTTGCCCAGCCCCTGCTCCGCGCGCACCGACAGCCGCAGGGCGGCGATGTGGCGTCCTTCGCTGGTCGCCAGGTGGCCGAGCGAGCGGTGCGCCGTCTCGAAGTCGCGCGCGTCGAGCGCGAGTTCGGCCGCCGTCATCAGCCGCGCCGCGTAGACCTCCGCGTCGTGCCAGGTGGCGCGCTCGCGCCAATGCGTTTCGCGCTCCTCGTCGCGCAGCTGGTGTGCGGCGCGCTGGGCAGTCAGGGCGGCAAGCCCCTGCTCGTAGCCCGCGTCATAGGCGGCTTCGGCGCGCTTCAGGGCGCGCGCGTAGCGTCCTTCCTGCATCAGCCGCACGGCCTCGGCCAGCGCCGTGGCGGCCTTCTCGCGCACGCGGCGCGCCCGGAAGCTGCGCACCTTGGCGGGCAGACCAAGGGTGTTCACCACGGCGCGCAGGATCAGGTAGAGCACCAGGAAGCCGGCACCGAGCAGGATCAGCAGCAGGTTGAGCGAGATCTCCATGCGCCAGGGCGGCAGCACGAACAGCGCGTAGCCCTCGTTGTAGCGGGCCGCCAGGGAGAGGCCGACGGCCAGCGCGGCGAGCGTCAGCAGCCAGAGCAGCGCACGCATCTACTTCTTCTCCTGCGCGAGCTTGTAGTTGCGCAAGGTGTTGAGCGTGTCGTCCAGCGACGGCAGCTCGCTCGGCATGTCGGTCGCGGCAAGGCCCTTCAGCGTGGCGAGCGCCGCCTGCACCGGCTTGGCGCTGGTGTCGAAGTAGCGTTCCAGCCAGGCGCGCGCCTGGCCGACGTCCTCCTTGAAGCTGCGGGCGTCGCGCGACAGCAGCGCCAGGCGGGCGTTCACCAGCCGCAGCTTGAGGTTCTCGCGCAGGAAGAAGCTCTGGCTGGGGGACAGCAGGCCCGGCTCGGGCGTGTCGATGCGCTCGATGCGCACCAGCTGCTTGGTGTCGTTCCAGATGTCCTTCGCCAGCGCCTGCCAGAAGCTCAGGTCGGCCGGCGAGTGCGAGGGCTTCGCCGGCGCTTCCGCCCTCGGCCGCTGCTCGAAGGCGAGCGGCATCGAGTCCACCGCGACGGCGACGTTCTCCAGCTTGAGGGCGAGTCCCGGCACGTCGGCGGCGGGCAGGGCCTTGAGCCGCGCGATGTCGCGCGCCAGCAGCTTGCGCAAGCCGGCCAGCCGGGCATTGGAGGCGCGTGCCAAACGGGCGTCGGCGCTCTGCAGCGCGATCAGCGCGGCCTCGACGTTGCCGGCCAGCTGCAGCTGCTGGGCGGCGATCGACACCGACTGCTCGACCTCGGCCAGCACGCGCTCGTCGCGGCTGCGCGACAGCTCCTGGTACATCGCTTCGAGGGCCAGCTGCTGGCCCTGGGTCTCGGCCAGCTTGGCGTCGAGCGCGGCGACGCGTGCCTGCAACGACTGCAGGTCCTCGAGCGTCTGCTTGGACTGGGTGCGCGCGGCGGCGGCGACCGCGTCGCCTTCCGAGAGGCGCTTGGTCACTTCCTCGCGCATGTCCGACAAGCGGCTGCGCGTCTCCAGCCATTGCCAGCCGAGCAGCAGCAGCGCGATGACGGCGATCAGCACCGGCGGGCGGCGCAGCGCGGCCGGCACGAAGCTGCGCGCCGGCGGCGCTGCGGCAGCATCCGGGGGTTGCGGGATCGGCGTTTCAGGCGACATGGCGAGCGGTTCCGAAATAAGCGTTGAGACCGGCGACGAGACCCTCGTCGCCGGGGCCGGTCAGTACGATCTCGTGCAGGCCGAGCGCGCGCGCCGCTTCCGCGATGCGGGCGTGCGGCACGAAAACGGGCGTCTTGCGCAGCCAGGCCTGGCCCAGCTTGCCGACCATGTCGAAGAAGTTGCGCAGGCCTTCGCTGCTGGTCACCGTGACGGCGTCGAGCTGATGGTCCGTCCACAGCTTGAGCAGCGGGGCGGGATCGAGCGCCGGCTTGCCGCGGCGGTAGCAAGTCAGGTACTCGACGGTCGCGCCGCGGTCCTTCAGCGTGTCGCCGAGCAGTTCGCGTCCGCCGTCGCCGCGGAAGATCAGCACCTTCTTGCCGGCCATGTCCTGCAGTTCGGGCAGCGCGACCAGGGCCTCCGAGTCGAAGCGCTCGCGCGGCGCGACGACATCGCCGACGCCGAACACGGCGAGCGCCTGCTCGCTGCTCTTGCCGATCGTCGCGACGCGCAGCTTTGCCGGCCAGGCGCGGCGGTCGAGGATGACGCGGAGCGCCTTCTCGACGGCGTTGGGGCTGACGAAGGCGACCCAGTCGAACTCGTCGAGCCGCTCGGCAGCCGCCAGCAGCGGCGCGTTGTCCTCGACGTCGAAGATTTCCAGCACGGGATAGAGCACCGGCTTGGCGCCGAGCGCGACCAGCGCTTCGGCGAGATGGACCGCCTGTCCCGCCGGACGAGTCACTACGATATGGCGCCCGCAGAGCGGCTGGCCCGCCATTCAGCCACCCAGCGTCGCGAGGATGTCGGCGGCGCCTTCGGCGCGCAGCGCGTCGGCGAGTTGCAGGCCGAGCAGTTCGGGATCGACGTCAGCCGGCCCCTCGAGCTCGGCGCGCGCAATGCGGCTGCCGTCCGGCAGTGCGACGAAGCCGCGCAGCCAGAGCTTGCCGTCGCGCATCAGGGCATAGGCACCCAGCGGCACGTCGCAGCTGCCCGCCAGGGCCCGCGAGACGGCGCGCTCGGCGCGCACGCAGGCCGACGTTTCGGGATCGTTGAGCGGCGCCACCCAGGCGGCCACCTCGGGCCGGTCGGACAGCGCCTCGATGCCCAGCGCGCCCTGACCGGCCGCCGGCAGCGAAGCCTCCGCCGGCAGCACCGAGCGGATGCGGGCACCGAGCCCCAGGCGCTTGAGGCCCGCGGCGGCGAGGATGATCGCGTCGTACTGGCCCTCGTCGAGCTTTCGCAGCCGCGTGTCGAGATTGCCGCGCAGCGAGGTCACCGACAGGTAGGGATAGCGCGCATGCAGCTGCGATTCGCGCCGCAGGCTGGAGGTGCCCACCACCGCGCCGGGCGGCAGGTCGTCGAGCGTCGCGTACTTGTTCGAGACGAAGGCATCCTGCGGCACTTCGCGCGGACCGATGGCGACCAGGGAGAACTCAGGCTCCATGGTCATCGGCACGTCCTTCATCGAGTGCACGGCGATGTCGGCGCTGCGGTCGAGCAGCGCGGTCTCGAGTTCCTTGACGAACAGGCCCTTGCCGCCGACCTTGGCGAGCGGGCGGTCGAGGATCTGGTCGCCGCGCGTCGTCATGCCGAGCAGTTCGACGCGGCAGGCCGGGTACAGCTTCTGCAACAGGTCGCGCACATGCTCGGCCTGCCAGAGGGCGAGGCGCGACTCGCGCGTGGCGATGACGATCTTTTCGGGGGCTGGGGCGTTCAAAGTCGGTATCCGTCAGGGCGATTGGGAGGCGGCCGCCGAGGCGCCGAAGCGCTTGTCCCGCGGCCGTTCTGGTGCCGCAAATTCTAGCATGGCGCCCGTGACTGCCCGGCGGAACGGGGCTCGGCGGGGTAGTCGAGGTGCGCGCTGCGCAGCCGGCGAAGGAAATCCCCGAGCAGCCGCAGGCGCGGCAGGACGCCGTGCGGCCCGAAGCGCGCCAGCGTCGCCACGGCGCGATGGAACGGCACCGCCCGGGTCCACAGCCTGGCGTACTCGGCGTAGAACGCCCTGAGCGGCAGCTTCATCGGCAGCAACGGGTGCAGCATGTCGAAGAGTTCCGGCTTGTCGCTCAGCAGTTCGCCTTGGCGGTCGGCGAACAGCCGCGTACCCGGCAGCGGCGTCAGCACAGTGAAGGTCGCGTACTTGTGCTTCATGCGCCGCACATAGGCGAGCAGTGCGGCGAAGTCCTCGCGCGTGTAGGCCGGATCCACCATGTACGAGGCGTACATCATGATGCCGAGATCGTCGAGGATGCGCACCGCCTGCGCCTGCTGCGCCGGGGTGATGCCCTTGTCCATCGCGGCGAGGCGCGCATCCGAGTAGTCCTCCATGCCGACGAACACCTGCGCCAGCCCGATCTTCGCCCACTTGGCGAACAGCGCCGGATGCCTGGCGATGGTATCGACGCGCCCGTAGAGGAAGTACTTCTTGCGGATGCCCGCTGCGGCGATCAGGTCAGCCAGGCGGTCCATGCGCCGCACGTCGCACATCGACTCGTCGTCGCAGAAGAAGACGTTGGGCTCCGCCACCGTCTTCAGTTCTTCGACCACCGATTCGGGCGACCGGCGCAGGTACTTGCCCCCCGTGATCGACCACAGCGCGCAGAAGTTGCAGCGCGCCGTGCAGCCGAGCGAGGTGCGCACGGAGGCGAGCGGCTTGAACCACTCGCTGAAGTATTCTCGGCGATGGGCCGCCGTGAGGCTGCGATCGGGCAGCGGCAGGCGATCGAGCTCGGTGTAGCGGCGCGGCGCACCGAAACGCATCCCGCGCGGATCGGGTACGGCCACACCGGCGATGGCCGCCAGGTCCTGCCCCGCCGCGATCGCCTGCAGGATCTCGCGCAAGGCGAACACGCCTTCGCCGATCACCACGGCGTCGATGCCCGGGACGTCGAAATCGGCCGGCCGCACCGTTGCGTGGTGTCCGCCCACGACCACGATGACGCCCGGAAGCAGGGCCTTCAGCCGCAGCGCCAGATCCTTGACGATATTCAGCTGGCTGGTGAAGCCGGTAATGCCGATCACCTGCGGCGCGAAGCGGCGGCAGGCCCCGTCGATGTCCGGCGCGAGGCGCGCATCGACCACCTCGACCTCGTGGCCGTCCAGCTTCAGCCCGGCGCCCAGGTACTCGAGGGCCAGGGGCTCGAACAGGAAGACGCGGTCGCTGAGGGGATCGCTGCTCGGCGGCTGGAGCAGCAGGACCTTCACGGGCTGGTGGGTTCCGCGAATTCCGGCTTGAGCCGCCCGACGTCGTCGACCGCGCCCGCACTGACGATCGCGTAACCGTCGGTCACCTTGGCGATCGGCTTGTCGCCGTACAGGTCGCCCCGCAGCAGGCCGTTGCACTTCGGGCAGCGCGGCGAGTTCATGAAGCCGAAGTGGCCGCCGCAGTCGCAGGGCCGGAACAGCGCCTCGACCTTGGCGTAGTACGGCAGCAGGTGGCGCAAGTAGGGCAGGAAGCCCGGATGCAGATGCCCGAGCGGCGGACGGACCAGCCCGAACCGTTCGAGCAGGGAGGTTCTCGCCAGCAGCACCTTCGGGCACGACGAACAGTAGAGCGCGTCCATGTCGCCGGCCGCAAGATGGCGCAACTCGGCCTCGATGGAAGCTCCGCAGGCCTGGCATTGCACGACATATGCGCTCATGACGGTCGACGTACGGCGCCGCGGTTATCCCCGACGGCAAAGACGGGCATTATCGCCCGAAATGCGTCAGGACAACGTCAAGGGACGACACCCTCACGGCGCGGCGGACACCGGATGCAGTTCGATGGGCACCCAGCGGTAGCGGTCGGGGCCATCCTGCTTGACGTGGCCGATGCCGGGGAACGGCAGGTGCATGCCGGCGACCAGGGACTGGCTCTTCGCCATCGCCTTCATGATGGCGCGGCGCGTCGCGATGGCCTGCTTGCGATCGGTGTCGTACTCGATGGAGACGCCCGGCCGCGCGAACTGGATCGCATGCGCGTGCACCAGGTCGCCCCAGATCAGCAGCTTCTGCCCGGCGGATTCGACGGCATAGGCCGTGTGGCCGGGTGTGTGTCCCCAGGCCCGCACGGCCTTGATGCCCGGCACCAGCTCGCTGCCCTCGGAGAAGGTCGACCATTGGCCGCTGGCGATGTAGGGCGCGGCGACATCGCGCGCCATCTTGAAATAGGGCTTGTACTTGTCCGGCACGCCGGCCGCGACCTTCTCCGACAGCCAGAAGTCCGAGTCCTGCTGCGCCGCCAGGACCTTCGCCTTGGGAAACACGCGCTTCCCTTCGGCATCCTCGAGCGCGCCCATGTGGTCGCCGTGCAGGTGCGTGATCACCACCGTATCGACCTGCGCGGGCGCGTAGCCGGCGGCCTTCATGTTGTCGATCACATGCCCCAGCGTCGGCCCGAACAGCTTGGCGGCCCCGGTATCGACCAGCACCAGATGGTCGCCGGTGTTGATGAGGTAGGCGTTGACCGCCGTCTGCATCTTCGGGCTGCCGACGCACATGCGCGCCAGCAGGCGCTGCAGGTCCACGCCCTTGGTGTCCTTCAGCAGCGCCGTATCGATCTCGATGGCGCCGTCGTACAAGGCGGTGATTTCGAACTTCCCGAGTTGCAGGCGGTAGTAGCCGGGAACCTGCGTCCCGGCCATCGGCGCCTCGGCGCGAGCGAGAGGTGCCAGGACGAACAGCAGGGCAGCGGCGAGGGAGGCAAGGCGGCGCGTGACGATCACGATGAGTCTCCGTTCAGGTTCTAATATGGGCATGCCAGCGGATATGCATTTTGCCTATGCGAACGCATACAGGCAAGCCCGAAACGGGCCGAGAGCCGACGACCATCCGAACCGCTGTCTCACCAGCGGGCAAGCGCCCTTCGAACGCGCACGCAGCACGCGTCGACCTGTGCCGGTGCCAGTAGTAACCGGCCTTGCGCGGCTTTATGCGCAAGGTCCGGTTGACCGAAGGGTTGGGCGTCGTGCGAGCCGCGCAACAAGTTCTCAATCTCTATCTTCCCATTCTCTTTGGCAAGTTGAAGAGCGGTCTTTCCCGCACGATTCATTACATCGGAGCTTGCACCTTTTGCTAAGAGCAGCCTGGCGAGGCGAACACGGCCACCTTGTGCTGCCAGATGCAGGGCTGTGTTTCCTTCGACCGTTTGTGCGTTTAGGCCAGTGCCTTTTGCAATGAGTAATTCGGCGATTTGGTCTGACTCTTTGGCGACAGTGAAGTGAAGAGCCGTCCAACCTTCAGACGACGTCGCGGACAGATTGGCGCCGCGAGCAATTAGATCCTCTGCCATGGGAAGGTTGTCCGTAACAGCCGCAATATGCAGCGCTGTTGCTTTCATATTATTTGTTGCTTCTATATCAGCGCCCTTGTCGAGAAGTTGCTTGGCGATGTCGTTGTTCTTCTCCTTGATAGCCCACTCCAGCGGCGTTAGGCCGAACTCGTCATGCGCATTGATATTGGCCCCGGCGGCAATAGAGGCGGTGACAACCAGCGGTTCGTTTGCGTGCGCTCCCCAAAGGAGTACGCGGTCGCAGCCGGATAGCAACGCGGCGATGAAGACTGGCGCGAGCCCTGTCAGTACCCGCCTAATGAAGCGATGCGTCATGACGCCCAACGTTCAAAATCACCGGCCTTGCGCGGCTGTTCGCGCAAGGTCCGGTGCATTGCAGGGTTGGGCGTCTGTTTCAAAATGCGCTACTCGACTGTTGCGACAAGAGAAAGTTCGACCGTCGCATTCTTGGGTAGCTGATATACGCCAACCGAGGTACGTGTGTGGGCGCCGGCAGACCCAAGGACTTTGAACAGTAGGTCTGACGCTCCATCAGCGACCTCGCTCTGTTGCGTGAAGTGCTGCGCTGATTGAACGAAAACAGAAATGCTCAGAATGGCCTTCACGCGCTCCAAGCTCCCAAGGGAGCGCTGAAGAAGCGCAAGCGCACGCATGGCGCATATCTTCGCGCCCACCTGGGCGCGAGACAGATCTGTTTGATCTCCGGCGGAGCCTGTGACGACAATGTCGCTTCCAACGCGCGGAATCTGGCCGCTGACATAAATGGTATTTCCCTCTCGAAGCAAGGGCACGTAGTTGCCGCCAATCTTGATCTCGCCATCAAAGCTATAGCCAAGCGCGGCGGCCGCTTCTTTGAATTTGTTGTCGCGGGACATTCAATCCTCCGGGAGTTTCGGTAAGGCCGATTCAGACGCCCAACGTTCAAGGTAACCGGCCTTGCGCGGCTTTATGCGCAAGGTCCGGTTGACCGCAGGGTTGGGCGTCATTTCGCTCACTTGCTAGGCGACTCCGTTGAAGGCAAGGTGAATGAAATGCTTCGCCAGAGGATCGTACTTCGCTTGAAAGTAGCAAGGCCCACCGTCTAGGACGAGAACGAAACGCTCCGAAGTATATGACGGCGGCACGATGCAGAAAGCGTTGACGAAAACCACGTTTCGGCCAGACTCGACTTGGCCTTGATACTGGAACGAATACGACGACCACTTCTTCAGCTCAAGGCCTCTTTCGCTCGCCTGCGACTTCACGAACGGCTCGATCTCAGCACGCAAACTCGCAATTTGGTCATTCGTAGGGGACCACGAGCCGCCAGGCACAGAAACCCACGATCCAACCGCAACAGCGGCTACGGCGGCGGCCAGAAGATTCATGACGCCCAACGTTCAAGGTCAGGGGTCTGGCGCGGCTTTATGCGCCAGGTCCCCTGCACCGCAGGGTTGGGCGTCACCACGCGAACGATAGCGGTGGCGCGCGGAGTGAGATTGTTGGGCAGCACCATTAGAGATAGCCGAGGAGCTTTGCGAGGCCGAGAAGCACGACGATGGCAAGCACCGTGAAAAGCGCCAACGATGAAGGTACTCGCGGAACCACGACTGCCATTAAGCCTCGATATTCGGCACGCCCACTCTTCCCAAGAATGTTCTGTTCTTGTTCCAGCAGACCCTTGCGGGATTGAATTGTGACGTACCGCCAGATGGTCACCAACAGCCAAGTGGCAAACACGGCGAGCGCGGCCAACAATACGAGGTCAGTGTTGAGGCTACTGATGTGACGCCCAACGTGGAAGTGAGTGGCCTGCGCGGCTTTTCGCGCAGGTCCGCTCGACTGCAGGGTTATGCGGCATATGCTCCATTCCCTACTACTGCGCCCTCTTCAGAAACACCGACCCTTCTATTGTCGGCTGACCTGCGGCGATTGGCGGACAGGTGAATGATGATTCCTGCCACGGCCCGGGCATATCTCCACCACCCCGGCCGTATCGGATCGACTCTCCCAATACTTTTCCGTCACTCCGTCGAATTATTCGATAGTCGCTACGCGACATCTCGGGATTTCCGGTCTTGAGGTATTGAATGTCCAACTCGTAGTAATACTCGTCTGTTGGCTTCGCATTCTGCTTCGCAGGAATATGTACGGCGCCGTATTTGTCAAACTTTTCCGGTGGCAATGCTACGGTTTCGTAGACCTTAATACCCCCGTCCTTCGCGCATAGCTCTTTGACCTTCAGGTCGAGGCGAGTCTTTTCGCATGCGGTGATTACGCATGAGGCGAGCACGATCACGACGACGGCCCTATGCCGCATAACGTTCAAGTTCAGGCGCCTTGCGCGGCTTTATGCGCAAGGTCGCCTGCAACGCAGGGTTAGGGGGCATGGGTTCCATAGAACTCCTCCAAACCGTTTAGATACACGGTTACCTCTTCAAGCGACGACCAATTTCGATGGCCTACCTCGGCGCAAAACTCTTGAATGAGAGAAATGACAGTCGGATTGTAGATGACCTTTGGTCGCCAATTAGTAACCCAGTCCGAGCGGATGACCATTCTCGCGAATTGCTTCGATCCCCGATGGCGACCGAAAACGACGATCTTTTCGTAGCCATCGCCCCACTGAGCGGGAAGACAAAAAACCCTTGTCCCCGCGGTGAAGTGCTGCGTTCCCGTCCTGATCTCCGACTGACCTGGACCATACGCAATAATGTTCTTGATGTTCCCGACAAGACACCATTGAGATGGCAGCTGCGCCTCGGCCAAGATGCCCCCTAACGTTCAAAATCACCGGCCTCGCGCGGCTTTTCGCGCGAGGTCCGTGTGGATTGCAGGGTTAGGCCGCTGTCGCTAACTCGCATAGCGCTGCCCACAGTACATGCAACGAAACGGCTTTCGGAGCACGACTCTTACGATGATTGAGGCCCAGCCGTCTAAGCCTCTGTAAGGCTCCGCAAACTTCGGCTGCGTAACCCACTGAAACAGCAATGGCCGCCCACACTTGGGGCACTTCACCAAGGCCGCGGCCGCAAGATAGATAACGCCGGCAGTAACGACCAGGGACAGCGAACCAAGCGTCAGAGGCTCGGATTGCCAAACGTTGGCCTTCGCAAGGACGATGGAAAGAAGGAAAGCGACGAGAGCAACCCAGGCCGAAAAGACGAAGGTGGCGGCAATGCGGATGACGATTAGCCGAGGGGCGGGCTCAATCTCAGAAACCGAAAACTCCCGAGCAGGATGCCTGAACTTCGCGTCAACGACGGAACCGATAAGGCCAGCGAGCATGGCCGCAGCAAGAGTTCCCAGTAGCGGCGTCATTCTGCGGCCTAACGTAGAGGTAACCGGCGCGGAGCCGGCCTTATCGGCGGAGCGTCCGGTTGACCGCCGGGTTGGGGGTCTTGGATCATGAGCGATATTGCTTTTGCTGGTTGCCCAGAATGCTTTGCGTGTGGCAAAGGAAACCCGTTGTATTTAGATGGAGGAATAGTTAGATGCCCTGTTCATGGGGAAGTTACGGACACTTCTCGCATGGCTGAATATCGGAAAGCTGGAACGTTTTTCCTGCTGGGCCTCCCTCCGAACCCACAAAAACAACCCGAGTCGAACAAAGAGGGCAACAAATGAAATGCCCTTTCTCATCAGACATTATTGATGGTCCATTCTTTCCAAGGACGAGAGGATCGGTCTGTACTACTCCAATGCGAAATAGCTCTTCGCCACAGCAAGGACACATGACTTTCTTTTCCATCGTTATGCCTCCGGTCAAAATTGTTTCTGCTCGATTAGCTCGCCGATGGATTTCCCAGGCTTCACCTTGCCTTGGTATCTCAAATAGTACCCACCAGGGATTTGACCGATCTTTGGCGATTCGGTCCATTCCCATAGATGGCCTTCCTTGGTGTCCAAAATGACGACGGATTTCCCGATCTCGTTTGGATCTTTTGGAAGGGATATGACTTGGTATCTCCCAACCTCATCTGCTCCGTGCGATGTAGCCGCTATGAACGAGAACGCAACGAATAGAAATAGCTTCTTCATAGGTGAGACCCCCAACGTAAAGTAGACGTCATCCCCGACGTCCTGATGTATGAACTTCTGTCCACATATTGGAAGAAGCTTCCATATCTGGCCATCCGAAACTAGGCATTTCTGCATCTGCCGCGGATGCGCTCCAGCAG
>DASVZI010000109.1:0-51819 GCA_036391735.1 Rhodocyclaceae bacterium | reverse complement strand
GAATCGCAGCCGTCCGCGCTCGGCGCACCCGCCCAGTTCGGCCCGGCCCTGGTGGCGCCGTCCGCGCCGCCGGCCACCGTGAATCCCGCGGCGACCAATGCCGTGCCGCTTCCGGCGCCTCCGGCGGAGCCGTCCCAGCCTTGAAGATGCGCAACAAGGTCGGCTTCACGCTGATCGAACTCGTGGTCGCCGTCGCCATCGTCGCGCTGTTCGCCACCCTGGCGCTGCCGCTGCAGGAACTGGCCGTCAAGCGCAGCCGCGAGACGGAACTGCGCGAGGCGCTGCACCGGATCCGCACCGGCCTGGACGCCTACAAGCAGGCGGTCGACGACGGCCGCATCGTCGTTCCGGCCGGGGCGTCGGGCTATCCGAAGAACCTCATGCTGCTGGTGACCGGCGTGCGCGACGCCAAGAGCCCGATGGGTCTGCCGATCCATTTCCTGCGGCGCATTCCGCGCGATCCCTTCGCCGACCCGGCGCTGAAGCCGGAGGAGACCTGGGGCCTGCGCAGCTACCTGTCGCCCTACGACGATCCGCGGCCCGGCGACGACGTCTTCGACGTGTACTCGCTCTCCGACGGCGTCGGCATCAACGGGGTGCCGTACCGGCAATGGTGAAGTCCCTCCGCCGCGCCGCACGCGCCGGCTTCACGCTGATCGAATTGCTGGTGACCCTGGCCATCATCGCGGTGCTGCTGACCATCGCCGTGCCGCGCTACTTCGGGCGCGTGGAGGCGGCCAACGAGGCGGTGCTGCGCGACGATCTGCACCAGATGCGCGACGCACTCGACAAGTACTACGGCGACAACAACCGCTATCCAGAACAGCTGCAGGACCTGGTCACGAAGCGCTATCTGCGGCGCATCCCGCCCGACCCGATCACCGGCAGCGACAAGACCTGGGTGGCGGTGCCGCCCCAGGATGCGCGCATGGGCGGGGTGGCGGACGTCAGGAGCGGCGCAGCCGGGAAGGGCCGGGATGGGACCCCGTACAACGCCTGGTAGGAGCGGCGGATTCGCGCTGCTGGCGGTGCTGATCGTCGTGGCGGTGATGGGCGCCGGGCTGGCGGCGGCGGCGACCTTCTGGCACCAGGCCCAGCGCCGTGCGATGGAGGAGGAACTCCTCTTCGTCGGATTGCAGTACCGCCATGCCATCGCGCGCTACTACAACGCGAGCCCGGCGCATGCCTACCCGCCGAGCATCGCGGCGCTGCTGCGCGACGATCGCATGCCGGGCATGGCGCGCTATCTGCGGCGCCCCTATCTCGACCCGATGACCAACTCCGATACCTGGGGCGTCGTGCTCGCCCCGGGCGGCGGCATCATGGGCGTGTTCAGCCTGGCCAAGGGGCGCCCCATCAAGCAGGCCAACTTCCCGGCGGAGCTCGACTGGCCCGGCCAGCGGCCCAGCTACGCGGACTGGCAGTTCATGTACGTGCCGCCCAGCTGACATTGTCCGCGGCAGCGGCAGGGCGATTGGACTAGGATAGAAGTCGCCATCCTCGCCACGCCGCCGGCCATGAAGCTTTCCCCGTTCGCCAAGAGACTGGTGTTCGTCGTCACTGGGCTGAATCTGTTTGCCGCCGCCATGATCGTCGCCTGGCTCGTGCACAGCCTGGCGCAGAACCGGGTTGACGCGCGCAGGAATGTCGACAACCTGGCCCAGGTGCTGCAGGCGTCGCTGACGGGCGTCATCCGGCACATCGATCTGGCCTTGCTTACCGTCGCGGACGAATACCGGCACGCGGAGCGCGTCGATGCCAAGACGATCAACGAGCTGTTCACCCGGCAGCTCGGCCATTTGCCCGAGATCGAGAGCCTGCGGGCGACGGATGCGAACGGCAACGTGTACTACGGCGTCGGTGCCAACGCGCGTACCAACCTCGCGGATCGCGACTTCTTCATCGCCGCGCGCGACCGGCCCGACGCCGGGCTGATTGTCGGCAAGCCGGTGTTCGCCCGCATCGCGAAGAAGTGGGTGATCGTGTTCGCGCGGCGGCTCGAGACGGCGGACGCCCGCTTCGCCGGCGTCGTCTACGTCAACCTCGCCCTCGACCGGCTGAGCGGGGAGTTCGCCGCGCTCGACATCGGTGCATCCGGGTCCGCCAGCCTGCGCGACGGCGACCTTGGGGTGATCGTGCGGGTTCCCGAATCCCATCCGCTCGAACAGATCATCGGTAGCCGCGCCGTATCGCCGCAACTCGTGGAACTGGTGCGTGCCGGCAAGAGCAGCGGCAACTACCTTGCACCCACGGGCTTCGATCAGGTGGAGCGTGCCGCGGCGTTCCGCCGTCTCGACCCCTATCCGCTCTACGTGCTGATAGGCATCGCGGAGGACGACTACCTGGCCGTCTGGCGGCAGGAAGCGTACGCGGCGGCCGCCGCCATGCTGCTGTTCGCGCTGGTCACGCTGTCTTCCGCCTGGCTGCTGCTGCGGGCGTGGCACAGGCAGCAGGAGGCGGCGGAGGAGCTGGCGCACAGCCGGGACGAGCTGGAACTGCGGGTCGGCGAGCGCACGGCCCAGCTCGCGGCGGCGAACAAGGAGCTGGAGGAATTCTCCTATTCGATGTCGCACGACATGCGCACGCCGCTGCGGGCCATCGACGGCTACGCGACCATCCTGCTCGAGGACTACCGGGATCGCCTCGATGACGAAGGCCGCCGCCTGCTGCGCGAACTCTCCCGCAATGCCGGACGCATGGGACACCTGATCGACGACATCCTGCGCTTTCTCGGCATGGCGCGGCGCAAGGTCAAGTACGCCGTGGTGGACGTGGCGGCAGTCGCCGGCGAGGTATTCGCGGAGCTTTCCGCGGCGGATGGCCGGCCGGTCCGCTTCACGGTGGGTCCGGCACCCGTCGCGTGGGCCGACCACGACATGGTGAAGCTGCTGCTGGCAGAACTCATCGGCAATTCCCTGAAGTTCGCATCCGGCGATCGGGAGCCGCTCATCGAGGTCGGCGGGAGCGAGGCCGACGGCGAGAACCGCTATTACGTGCGGGACAACGGCGTCGGCTTCGACATGCGCTACGGGGACAAGCTGTTCAAGGTCTTCGAGCGGCTCCATGGGCCCGGCCAATACGAGGGCACCGGCATCGGCCTGGCCATGGCGAAGCGCATTGCGGAACGCCACGGCGGGCGCGTCTGGGCCGAAGGCGTCGAAGGCCGCGGCGCCACCTTCCGCTTCAGCCTGCCGCGCCCGCCCGGCTGAACCCCCGCCGCCGCAATTGACAGCGGCGCTTCCCTTGGCCATCCTGTGGCCTCCTTATGATTTCCGGATGAACGCCATGAAGGCATTCCCGGGCAGGCTGGCCTGGCTTCCGCTGCCGATCCTGCTTGCTGCCACCCTGATCCTGTGGCGCTTCCCCGTGGCGGGCGTCTTCGAGCCCCCCTGGCTGCTGCCGCTCATCAACTTCCTGCTGGTGCTGCCGTCGGCCGGCTTCGTCGCATTCCTCGCGGCGCGCAGCTACGACAACAACGGCGATGCCGGGCTGCTGACGCTGGGCTGCGGGGCGCTGGCCTGGGGCTTGAGCGGGTTCCTGGCCGGGCTGCTGCTCGGCACGAGCATCGATGCCGCGGTCACCATCCACAACCTGCTGGTGTGGGTCGCTGCGGCCTGTCATGCCTACGGCGTCTTCGCGACGGAGCGCTGGCGCGACGAGGCGCGGCTGCCGCCGGCGCGCTCGCCCTGGGTCGCCTATGGCGCGATGCTGGTAGCCATCCTGCTGCTGACGGCCGTCGTGGCAGCCGGCCTGACGCCGCCCTTCATCGATCCGCTGCACGGCAGCACCCCGTTGCGCGATGCCGTCCTGCTGTCCGCCGTGGTGATGTTCGTGCTGGCCGGATTGCGGCTGCTCGGGCGGGCGCGCGGCGGCGAGAGCTTTGCGGGGTGGTACGGTGCGGCGCTGCTGCTCGTCGGCATCGGGCTGGTCGCCATCCTCCTCGAGCGCGCCGTCGGCTCCCCGCTTTCATGGACCGGCCGGGTCGCCCAATATGTCGCCTCGGTCTACATGCTGGCGGCCGCGTTCGTCGCGCGGCGGCGTTCGTGGCAGCCGAACTTCATTTCGCTCGTCGAAGCCGAGCAGCGCTACAACGAACTGGCCGATCTCGCCGGCGACGGCATCGTGATGCACGAGCTGGTCACCGAGACCAATCGCGGCTGCTTCCTCCACGCCAATCCCGCGGCCTGCGAACTGCTCGGCTACTCGCTCGAGGAAATGCGCGGGCTGTCGCCGCTGGACATCGTCACGCCGGAACAGCGAGGCCTGGCAGCCGGCGACCGCGAGCGCCTCGCCGGGGGGCCGCTCACGCACCGCAAGACGCTGGTCGCGCGGGACGGCCGCCACATCGATGCCGAGATCCAGACCCGGCAGTTCGAATACCGGGGCCGCCCGATGGTGGTGTCGGTGATCCGCGACGTGGGCCAGCGGCTGGCCGGGGCGCGGCAGCGCGCCGAAATGGCGGCGATCGTCGAATCCTCGCAGGATGCGATCATCGGCAAGAACCCGGACGGCGTGATTACCAGCTGGAACGCCGGCGCCGAGCGGCTGTTCGGCTACTGCGCCGACGAGATCGTCGGGCAGCGCATCGACCGGCTGATCCCGCCCGACCACGCCGAGGAGGAAGCCCGTCTGCTGGCGGAACTGCGGCAGGGCCGGCGCATCGGCGCCTTCGATACGGTGCGGCTCCACAAGGACGGTTCGCTGGTGGACGTCTCGGTCACCGTGTCGCCAGTCCTCGACGCAGCGGGAACCGTGATCGGCGCGGCCGACATCGCGCGCGACATCCGCGCCTCGCGGCGGCTGGTCGAGGCGCTGCGCGAGAGCGAGCAGCGCCTGCGCCTGGCGCTCGACGCCGCCTTCCTGATCTCCTTCGAGTGGGACATCGTGCACGACAAGGTGACCCGGGCCGCTTCCAGCGATCCGGCGCTGCCCGCCGGGCGCGGGCCGAGCTGCATCGCGGAGGTGTGCGAGGTGGTCCATCCCGAGGACCGTGCGGCGTTCATGGCGGCCATCGACGAGGCCATCGCGCGGCCGGACGGACTCTACGAAAGCGAATTCCGCGTCGTGCATCCCGACGGCACCGCCGCCTGGCTGCACGAACGCGGCCGCATCGAGCGCGACGCGGCCGGACGTCCGCTGCGGCTCATCGGGCTGTCCCGCGACGTCACCCAGCGCCAGGAGATGATGTTCGCGCTGGCCGCTGCGCGCGACGCCGCCGAGGAGGCGAACCGCGCGAAGACCGCCTTCCTCGCCAACATGAGCCACGAGATCCGCACGCCGCTCAACGTCATCGTCGGCATGCTGCACCTGATCCGCAAGGAAGGGCTGACGGCCACGCAGGCCAAGCGGATGGAGGGCGTGAACGATGCCGCGGACCACCTGCTGGCCGTGATTTCCGACATCCTCGACCTCTCGAAGATCGAGGCCGGCAAGCTGGAACTCGAGGACGCGGAGGTGGAGCTCCGGACGGTGCTTTCCAAGGTAGGTGCGCTGCTGGCGTCGAAGGCCGCGGCGAAGGGCCTGCGGCTGATCGTGGATGCCGAACTCCATGAAGCCGCGGGACCGCTGCGCGGCGACGCCACCCGGTTGATGCAGGCGCTCCTCAACCTGGGCAACAATGCCATCAAGTTCACCGAGCGCGGCAGCGTCACCATCCGCGCGCGGGTGCTGGAGTCCCAGCCGGAAGCGGTGCGGCTGCGCTTCGACGTCGAGGATACGGGCGTGGGCGTCGAAGCCGACAAGATGGCGCGGCTGTTCATGCCGTTCGAACAGGCCGACAGTTCGACCACCCGCGAGTACGGCGGCAGCGGCCTCGGGCTGGCGATCACCCGCAAGCTGGCCGAATTCATGGGCGGCGAGGCGGGCGGCAGCAGCGAACCGGGGTCCGGCAGCGACTTCTGGTTCACGGTGCGGCTGCGTCGCGGCGGCGCGCCCGGGCGGCACGATGCGCCGCCTCGCCGCCAGGCCGCCGAGGCGGCGGCTGCGCCGGAAGTCGGCGGATGCCGCGTGCTGCTGGTGGAGGACGACGACGACAATCGCCTGGTGATGAGCGAACTGCTGCGCGCAATGGAACTGGAAGTGGACACGGCGCGCGACGGCGCGGCGGCCGTCGAGCGGCTCGAGCGGCACGCCTACGAACTGGTGCTGATGGACGTGCAGATGCCCGGCATGGACGGACTCGAGGCGACGCGGCGGATACGCGCGCTGCCGGAGCGGGCCGGCGTGCCGATCATCGCGCTGACGGCCAATGCCTTCGCGGAGGACAAGGCGCGCTGCCTGGCCGCCGGCATGGACGCATTCATGACCAAGCCCGTTGCGCCGGGCGAGTTCTGCGCGACCGTGCTGGCCGCGCTCGCGCCTCAGCCGGGGGGACGTTCCAGCGAGCGCCTGAAGTAGGCGACGGTCTCCGCAAGGCCGTCCGCCAGGGAGGTGCGCGGGGCCCAGCCGAGCGTCTCCCGCGCCAGCCCGATGTCGGGCCGCCGGCGGCGCGGATCGTCCTCGGGCAGCGGCACGCACTCGAGCCGGGAGCGCGACCCGGTCATGGAGAGGATCGTTTCCGCCAGCTCCCGCATGGTCACTTCCACCGGATTGCCCAGATTGATGGGACCGGTCACCGCCGGCGGCGTGTCCATCATGCGCAGCAGGCCGTCGATGAGGTCGTCCACGTAGCAGAAGCTGCGCGTCTGGCTGCCGTCGCCGTAGATCGTCAGGGGCTCGCCGCGCAGCGCCTGGACGATGAAATTGCTGACGACGCGGCCGTCGTTCGGATGCATGCGCGGCCCGTAGGTGTTGAAGATGCGCACCACCTTGATCTCGACGCGGTGCTGCCGCCAGTAATCGAAGAACAGCGTCTCGGCGCAGCGCTTGCCCTCGTCGTAGCAGGAACGCGTGCCGACCGGATTGACGCGTCCCCAGTAGCCCTCGTCCTGCGGATGCACCTCGGGGTCGCCGTAGACCTCGCTGGTCGATGCCTGCAGGATGCGCGCCTTGAGGCGCTTGGCCAGCCCGAGCATGTTGATGGCGCCATGCACGCTGGTCTTCGCCGTCTGCACCGGGTCGTGCTGGTAGTGGATCGGGCTGGCGGGACAGGCGAGGTTGAAGATGCGGTCGACCTCGATATAGAGGGGGAAGGTGACGTCGTGGCGCAGCAATTCGAAGCGCCCGCAGCCGAGAAGGTGGCGGATGTTGTCCTTGCTGCCGGTGAAGAAGTTGTCGACGCAGAGCACGTCGGCGCCGCGCTCGACGAGCCGCTCGCACAGGTGGCTGCCGAGGAAGCCGGCGCCGCCCGTGACGGCGATGCGATCCATGTCAGGCGGTCGCCAGATGCGGGGACCCGGCGGAGGCAGGCTCGCACAGCCGCGCGGCGCCGCGCGGACCTTCCCGCATCAGCAGGTCAACCGCGGACAAGCCCGGGGTGAACTCGGCATCGTCCTGGCGATAGCGCGGATGTTCGAACGCCTGCCAGGCGATGTCGATGCCGGCCGCCGCGAAGGCGTCGCGATCGAGGTAGTGGCGGGAGCCCCCGAGGCCGGCGAGGTAGGTGTCCGCACCGGCCGCGCGGCACAGATTGAGGATCAATTCGGACTTGGCGCCGGGCACGCCGAGCTCCGAACTGCGGACGAGCGGCGTGCGGATGGCGAAGGCGCCGCGCAGGAAATCGAGCGTCGCCTGGTCGATGTCCACCAGGCGCTCCCAGCGCGACTCCAGCAGGCGGCACAATTCGTCGGCGTAGTCGCGCAGATAGGGCGCGTCCCGATAGGCATGGCGCAGCGTGCGCGCGAGGTTGGCGCCCCAGCGCGGGTTCTCCTCGTTCTCTATGCGCTTTTCGAGGATGAGCTCCTGCTGCGAATGCTGTTGCACCGGCACGGTGATCCAGCGCGGCGTGCCGTCGAGCTTGATGCGCGTGCGGTTCTGGTAGTTGCGGCGCTCGAACTGCACGTGGTCGAGCAGGATGAACAGGTCCGCCTGGCGCATGCGGTCGAGATAGCCGAGCCACGGCAGGAAGTGAGGCTGGTGGACGGCGACGATCATCGGCATCTCCGGAAGCGACACCGGGACCTTAGGCGCCGCGCGTGAAATGCACGGGCGGCCGGGATGCGCCGGTCGGCAGGGTACGTCGGCATGGCGGTCCGCCCGGGCCGAACGGACTAGCTGGGCAGGGCGCGGCTGAACATGGGAGCGCGGTTGCGGCGCGTAGATTCTGTCGGCGCGCAGGGCCAGCCGTGGGGGCGGCCCGCGCCGCAGTCGGTACGGAGCCATGTCCATATTCGAGCCAACGACGCTCGCTCGGCGGGACGACGAGACGGAGGTGTTCGCCGTGCCGGCCGGCGTGCGCGTCCTTGCCGCGCGCCTTGATCTGGCCGCGGCGGACGTCGCCGCATTGGCCGCACGGCTGTCGCCGGAGGAGGTGGAGCGCGCGCAGCGCTGCCGCTTCCCGCGCGACCGGCGGCGCTATGTCGTGGCGCGGGCGCATTTGCGCCGGCTGCTCGGCGAGCGCCTCGGCATCCCCGCGGAGGCGGTCCGGCTGGCCGGCGGCGAGCACGGCAAGCCCTGCCTTGGCGGCGACCAGGCTGCCTCGGGCTGGCATTTCAACCTGTCGCGCTGCGGGGAACTGGCGCTGTTCGCGCTGGCCCGCGATCGCCGCGTCGGCATCGATCTCGAGGCGGTCCGCGAAGTGCGCGGCGCCGACCACATCGTCGAGCACTTCTTCTCGCGCCGCGAGCGCGCGGCCTACCGGACGCTCGGCGCCGGCGACAAGCTGCGCGGCTTCCTCAATTGCTGGACCCGCAAGGAGGCCTTCGTCAAGGCGGTCGGCGCGGGACTCGCGTACCCCTACGATTGCTTCGACGTTTCCCTGGCGCCGGGCGAGCCGGCGCAACTGCTGCGCGTCGGCGAGCGTCGCGGCGAGGACACCGGCTGGCGGCTCGATGCCTTCGTGCCGCGGCCGGGCTTCGTCGCCGCGGTGGTCTGCGAAATGCAGCCTTCTTCGAACAGCGAGATCCTTCCATGAACGATTGCCACCACCGCGCCGCCTGGGCCGACGAGGACGTCGAGGCCTTCCGCAGGACCGTCCAGCAGTTCATCCAGAAGGAGTTCGTGCCGCAGCTCGCCAACTGGCAGAAGCAGAAGCGCCCCGATGCGGAGGCCTGGCTCGCAGCCGGCCGCGTCGGCCTGCTGCTGCCCGACGTGCCGGAGGAATACGGCGGCGCCGGCGGCAGCTTCGCCCACCAGTGCGTGGTGATCGAGGAACTCGCGCGCGCCGGGGTGAACTTCGGCAGCGCGCTGCAGAGCATCGTCGCGCGCTACCTGCTTGCCTACGGCAGCGAGCAGCAGAAGCGCGAGTGGCTGCCGCGCATGGCGCGGGGCGAACTGGTCGCCGCCATCGCGATGACCGAAGCCGGGGCCGGCTCGGACCTGCAGGGCATCCGCACCACGGCGCGCCGCGACGGCGAGCACTACGTCATCAACGGCGGCAAGACCTTCATCAGCAACGGTGCGCTGGCCGGGCTGGTATGCCTGGCGGTGAAGACGGACAGCCGCGTCCCCGGCATGAAAGGCATCTCGCTGATCGTCGTCGAGACGCGCGACCTTGCCGGCTACTCGGTGGGCCGCGCCCTCGACAAGATCGGCATGCGCGAGCAGGACACCTGCGAGCTGTTCTTCGACGACGTGCGCGTGCCGGCCGCCAACCTGCTCGGGCCGGCCGAAGGCAAGGGCTTTGCGCAGATGATGGAGCAGCTGCCCTACGAGCGGCTCGCCATCGCCGTCGCGGCGGTCGCCACCATCGAGCGGGCGCTGGCCGTCACCGCCCGCTACGTCAAGGAGCGCAGCGCCTTCGGCAAGCAGCTGATCGAATTCCAGAACACCCGCTTCAGCCTGGCGCAATGCAAGACCGAGGCCCACATCGCGAGGGTCTTCGTCGACGACTGCATCCGCCGCCAGCTGGCCGGCGAACTCGACGACATCACCACCGCGATGGCCAAGTACTGGCTCAGCGAATGCCAGTGCCGGGTGGTGGACGCCTGCCTGCAGCTGCACGGCGGCTACGGCTACATGACGGAGTACCCCATCGCGCAGATGTGGACGGACAGCCGAGTGCAGCGCATCTACGCGGGCAGCAACGAAATGATGAAGGAGATGATCGGATGGTCACTGTGAAAATCGCGCGCGAGGAAACCTGCCTGCACCGATTGTTCGAAGCGCAGGCGGCGGAAGCACCGGAACGGCCCGCGCTGGTATTCGAAAACGAGCGCCTCGCCTACGGCGAACTCGATCGGCGCGCCAACCAGCTGGCGCAGCGGCTCTGGGCCATGGGCGTCGGTCCCGACATGTGCGTCGCGCTGTGCGTCGAGCGCTCGCTCGACATGGTGGTGGCCATCCTCGGCATCCTCAAGGCCGGCGCCGCCTACCTGCCGATCGATCCCGGCTACCCGGCCGACCGCATCGCCTTCATGGTTGAGGACGCCAAGGCGGCCGTGCTGCTGACCCACGCGGCCCTGCGCGAGCGGCTGCCGGCCGGCCCGGCCGTGCCGATCCTGCTCGACGAATGGGAGTGGGGCGGAGCCGACGCGCCGCCGCCGGCCCACGTCACGCCGGACGGCCTGGCCTACGTGATCTATACCAGCGGGTCGACCGGACGGCCGAAAGGCGTCTGCATCGAGCATCGCAACATCGTCGCCTATGTGCAGGACGTCTGCGAGCGCCTGCGCTTCGAGCCCGGCATGAACCACGCGACGGTGTCGACCATCGCCGCCGACCTCGGCAACACCGTCGTCTTTCCGGCGCTGGCGACCGGCGGCTGCCTCCACGTGATCTCGCAGGAGCGGGCAGAGAACCAGGGCATGCTCGCCGAGTACTTCCTGCGCGAGCGCATCGACGTACTGAAGATCGTCCCCTCGCACCTGGCGGCGCTGCAGTCCGCGCGAAATCCCGAGCACGTGATGCCGGCCCGGCGGCTCATCCTGGGCGGCGAGGCCTCGCGGCTCGACTGGGTCGCGCATCTGCAGCGGCTGGCGCCGCCGCAGTGCGAAATCCACAACCACTACGGCCCGACCGAGACCACGGTGGGCGTGCTGACCTACGCGGCAGGAACGACGCTGCCGGCCACGGCGACCGGCAAGCTGCCGCTGGGCAAGCCGCTGCGCCGCGCCCGCGTGCACATTCTCGACGAGGGCGGACAAGCGGTGCCCGACGGCGAGATCGGCGAGCTCTACATCGGCGGAGCCGGCGTGGCGCGCGGCTATCTCAATCGGCCCGAGTTGACGGCCGAGAGGTTCGTTGCCGATCCGGCCGGCGGCACGCCGGCGGCGCGCCTCTATCGCAGCGGCGACCTGGCGAGGCGGCTTCCGGACGGCAACCTCGAGTTCTGCGGCCGGGTGGACGACCAGGTCAAGCGGCATGGCTACCGCGTCGAGCTGGGCGAGATCGAGGCGGCGCTGCGCGAGCACACCGGCGTGCGCGATGCCGTGGTGCTCGCGCGCGAGGACGCCCTCGGCGGGACGCAGCTGGCCGCCTACGTGGTGCCGCACCGCATGCCGCAGCCGCTGTGGCAGCGGCAGGACGTGCACATGCTGCCCGACGGCATGGCGGTCGCCCATCTGAACCGCAACGAGACCGATTACATCTACCGCGAAGTCTTCGGGCTGCAGGCCTACCTGCGGCACGGCATCACGCTGTCGCCGGGCGACGTGGTGGTCGACGCCGGGGCCAACATCGGCATGTTCACCGTGTTCGCCAATCGCGTCTCGCCCGGGCTGCGGACCTACTCCTTCGAGCCCAATCCCGCGGCCTTCGCCTGCCTGGAAGCCAATGCGCGCGCCTGGTGCGGCGACGCCAAGTGCCTGCCGGTCGGCTTGTCCAGCGAGGACAAGACGGCGGCGCTCACCTTCTTCGAGGGGCTCTCGCTGCTGTCGGGGTTCTATGCCGACGCGGCGACCGAGCGCAGCGTGGTGCGGCGCTACGTCGCCAACCAGGCGGCGGGCGCGGACGAGGGGCTCGACGCCGAAATCGAGGCGCTGATCGACGAGCGAATGCAGCAGCGCGAGGTCGTGGCTCAGTTGCGCACGCTGTCCGGCGTCATGGCCGAGGAGGGCATCGAGCGGATCGACCTGCTCAAGATAAACGTCGAGAAGAGCGAACTCGACGTGCTGCTCGGCATCGCGCCGGCCGACTGGCCGAAGATCCGCCAGCTCGCCATCGAGGTCGACCGCGACGCCAATCTCGAAGGCATCACCGATCTGCTGGTGCGGCAAGGCTACGAGGTCATCGTGGAGCAGGACCCCTTGCTGCGCGAGACGCAGCTGCGCTACGTCTATGCCGCGCGGCCCGGCAGCGGCCTGCACCGTCAGGCCACGCCCGACGCGCACTTGCGCGCGGTGCCCGCGGCGGCACCCGGCGTGCTGGTCGAGGAAGCCTTGCGCCGGCATCTGGCGGCGAGGCTGCCGCCCTACATGATGCCGACGGCGATCATGCTGCTCGAGCAGTTTCCGCTCAATGCCAACGGCAAGCTCGATCGCCAGTCGCTGCCGGCGATTGCCGCGGCCGAGCCGGTGGCGGCGATCGGACATGCCGAGCCGCGCACCGAAACCGAGGAGGTGCTGGCCGCGATCTGGAAGGATCTGCTCAAGATCGACAGCCTCGGCGTGCACGACGACTTCTTCGATCTCGGCGGGCAGTCGCTGCTGGCGATCCAGGCGGTATCGCGCATCCGCGACCTGTTCGAGGTCGACATGGCGGCCCACGTGCTGTTCGAGAACCCGACCGTCGCCGGGCTGGCGCGCGTGATGGCGGAAGCGAGGGCGGCGGGCGGCCAGGTGCGCCGCATCGGGCGGCGCGCGCAGGACGGCGCCTGCGCGCTTTCCTTCGCCCAGGAGCAGCAGTGGTTCCTGCACCAGCTGGCGCCCGACAGCCCGGCCTACAACATCGTCGACGTGATCGAGCTGCCGGGCACCTACGTCGCGGCGGCGCTCGACCAGGCGCTGCGCGAACTGATGCGCCGTCACGAGGTGCTGCGCGCCGCCTTCTCGCTGGTCGGCGGGCGGCCGATGCAGACCATCCTGCCCGACCTGGTGCCGCCGCTCGCCGAGGAGGATCTCGCCGGCCTCGCGCCGCAGCAGCGCCAGCGCCGCTGGCTGGAGATCGTTCGGCAGGAAGGCCGCAAGGTGTTCGACCTGGCGCGGCCGCCGCTGCTGCGCGCCACCGCGGTCCATTTCTCGGCGACCGAGCATCGCCTCGTCTTCTGCATCCATCACATCGTGGCGGACGAGTGGTCGATGGAGCTCATCCAGCGCGAGCTGCGCCAGCTCTACGATTCCTTCGGCAGCGGCCGGCCGGCGGACCTGCCGGAGCTGCCGCTGCAGTATCTCGATTTCGCGCACTGGCAGCGCGAGCAGATGCAGGCCGAGGCGCTCGCGCGGCAGGCGGCGTGGTGGGAAGCGGAATTGGACGGCGCGCCGCAAACGCTGGAGCTGCCGGCCGACAAGCGCCGGCCGCCGCTGCAGAGCTTCCGGGGCGCCTGCGAGGCGTTCGCCCTGCCGCGCCGCCTGCGCGAGCGCGTGCGCGAGCTGGGCAAGCAGGAGAAGGCGACGCTGTTCATGGTGCTCGAAGCCGGCTTCGCCGCGTTGCTGCAGCGATATACGGGGCAGGAGGACCTGCTGGTCGGCACGCCGATCTCCGGGCGCAGCTGGACCGAGACCGAAGGGCTGGTGGGCGCCTTCCTCAACACCGTGGTGCTGCGCTCTCGCTTCGCCGAGCGCATGAGCTTCCGTGCGCTGCTGCAGCAGACCCGCAGCCGGGCCCTCGGCGCCTATGCCCACGCCGACCTGCCGTTCGAGCGCCTGGTCGCGGAACTGGCGCCGCAGCACGATCCCAGCCGCACGCCGCTGTTCCAGGCGATGTTCATCCTGCACAACCCCGGCGGGCTGTCGCGCGTGGCGCAGGTCGGCGGTGGCCTCGAACTCGAGACCGGCACTTCGAAGTTCGATCTCACGCTGTTCGTCTCCGAGAGCGCCGACGGGCTCGACTGCCTGGTCGAATACAGCACCGACCTGTTCGAGCCCGAGACGATCCGGCGCATGGCGCGCCACTACGGCCGCCTGCTCGAATCGGCGGTCGCCGAGCCGGACGCCGGCCTGGCGCAATTGGCCATGCTGGACGATGCCGAGCTGAATGCGCTGCTCGTCGAGCGCAATGCGACGGCGCTCGAAGTGCCGGCGCGCTGCGTCCATGAGTTGATCGCCGAACAGGCGCGGCGCGCGCCGGGGCGCATTGCGGCGACCTTCGGCGGCGAACGCCTGACCTATGCGGACCTGGAGGAGCGCGCCGAGCGCCTGGCCGCGCGCCTGCGGCATGCGGGCGCGTGTCCCGACATGCCGGTCGGGCTGATGGTGGAGCGCTCCCTCGACATGCTGGTGGGGCTGCTCGGCATCCTCAAGGCCGGCGCGGCCTACGTGCCGCTGGACCCCAACTATCCGCCCGAGCGCCTCGACTACATGGTGGAAGACAGCGGCATGGAGCTGCTGGTCAGCCACCGTTCGCTCGACCGGCTGCTGCAGCGGCCGCCGCGCCAAGTGCTGCCGGTCGCGGACCCGGGCGTACCGAGCCCGGCGGCGCCGCCCGCGCTGGCCGGCCCGGCGAATCTCGCCTATCTGCTCTACACCTCGGGCTCCACCGGCAAGCCCAAGGGCGTGGCGATCCCCCACGCCGCGCTGACCAACTTCCTCTGCTCGATGCGCCGCGAGCCGGGCATCGGCGAGGACGACGTGCTGCTTGCGGTGACGACGCCGTCCTTCGACATCGCCGGCCTCGAGCTCTACCTGCCGCTGATCGCCGGGGCCACGGTGGCGATCGCCAGCCGCGAGGAAACCCTGGATCCCGGACTGCTCTCGGCGCGGCTCGAGGAAAGCGGCGCCACGTTCATGCAGGCGACGCCGACGACCTGGCGCGCGCTGCTCGGCCAAGGCTGGCAAGGCAACGCGCGCCTCAAGATCCTGTGCGGCGGCGAAGCCATGGCACCCGACCTTGCCCAGGCGCTGCTGCCGCGCTGCGGCGAACTGTGGAACATGTACGGGCCGACCGAGACCACCGTGTGGTCGACCCTCGCGCGCATCGACGCCGAAGACGCCGCGGCAGGCGTGCTGCCGATCGGCCGGCCGATCGCCAACACGCAGGTGTACGTCCTCGACGCCGGCCGCAATCCGGTGCCGCCCGGCCTGGTCGGCGAGCTCTACATCGGCGGCCGGGGCCTGGCGCGCGGCTATTGGCGTCGCGACGAGCTGACGCGCGAACGCTTCGTGCGCAGCCCCTTCGACGCGGCGGCGCTGCTCTACCGCACCGGCGACCTCGCGCGCTGGCAGCCCGACGGTCGCCTGCTGTGCCTGGGGCGCACCGATCACCAGTTGAAGATCCGCGGCTTCCGCATCGAGGCGGGGGAGGTGGAGGCGGCCCTGCTGACCCATCCCGGCGTTCGCGAGGCGGTGGTGGTGGCGCGCGAAACTGCCGGCGAACTGCGACTCGTCGCCTACTTCGCCGCCGCGGCCGACGCGCCCGATGCGATGGAGGAGCGCCTGCGGGCCCATTTGCGGGGCAGTCTGCCGGACTACATGGTTCCGGCGGTCTTCGTGCGCCTGCCGGCGCTTCCCCTCACGGGCAACGGCAAGATCGACCGCAAGGCGCTGCCGGAGCCGGCGCAGGCCCTGCAGCAGGCGCCGCGCCGCGAGACGCTGGCCGCGCGCAGCGCCACCGAGGCGAAGGTGCTGGCGATGTTCCAGGACGCCGTCGGCCGCGCCGACCTGGGCGTGCTCGACAACTTCTTCGACAGCGGCGGCCATTCGCTGATGGCGGCGCGCCTGATGGCCGGGCTGCGCGAAGCCTACGGCCTGGCCTTGCCGCTGCGCAGCCTGTTCGAGCATCCGACCGCAGCGGGGCTCGCGCAGGTGATCGACGAACTCTCGTGGCTGGCGTCGGGGAGGGCGCCGGCGGTGGAGACCGCGGAGCGCGAGGAAATCGAGTTGTGAGCGTGGCGGCGTTTCTCGCCGACCTGAGGCGCCGCGACATCCGCGTCTGGGCCGACGGCGACCGCCTGCACTGCGACGCGCCCAGCGGCGCGTTGACCGGCGAGCTGCGCGAGCAGCTGCGCCAGCGCAAGGCGGATCTGCTCGAGTTCCTGCGCGCGGCACAGTCGCTCGCGCTGCAGGAGCGCGCCATCGTGCCGCTGCAGCCGCACGGCGAACGCCCGGGCATCTTCGCCGTGCCCGGGCACAACGGCGACGTCTTCTGCTATCGCGGCCTGGCGCATCACCTCGGATCGGAGCAGCCGCTCTACGGGCTGGAACCGCCCGGGCTCGACGGCTTCGGCGAGCCGCTCTCCGACCTCGAAGGGCTGGCCACCTATTTCGCCGCGCAGATCCGCGCCTTCAACGGCGACCGGCCCTGCATCCTGGCCGGCTACTGCGCAGGCGGCACGGTGGCCCTGGAGCTGGCGCGGCAGCTCGGGCAGCGCGGCACCGCGGTGCGCTACCTGGCGCTGTTCGCGGCGCCGTTCCCGACCTGGTACCGGCTGCCGGCCCAGTTGCGATGGGGCACGCGCCGGCAGCTGGCCCGGCTCGCGATGCACGCGAAGGCGGCGGCGCAGCGTCCGTTCTCGGCGCTGCCGGCGTACCTGCGCGAGAAGTGGACCGGCAGGCGCATCCGCCACGAGATGGAGTCGGCCGCCGATGCCGACCCGGTGCTGCAGCGGCGCAGGCTGGTGGAACAGGCGACGCTCAAGGCGGTCAAGCGCTACGCGCCGGTGCGCTTCGGCGGCCGCATGGGCCTGTTCCTGCCCTTCCAGGATGCGGTGCTCAACGACGGGGCGGGCCGCTGGCGCAGCCTGGCGGACCGCGCCGACGAGTACTTCGGGCCGCCGGGTTCGGACGGCTTCAACCTGCTGCGCGAGCCCCACGTGCTGTCGGTGGCCGAGCTGCTGCGACGCCGGCTGGAGGAGCTGCAGCCGCGCATCTGATGCGAGCGGCGGGGCCCCGCCCGAAGAGACTATGGACAATCGGCCGGCGTTCTCCCGCGCTTAATCGGGCGTAGCTAGCCTCGAATCACGGCATCACCGCGAATTCTCGCGGCACTTGGCGGAGGGACGAGATCATGTCGGAAGCAATGGAGAGTCGGGGCAACATCCTGGTATTCGGCGCGCATCCGGACGACGTCGAGATCGGCATGGCGGGCACCATCTGCCGCCTGGTGGCAAGCGGGCACACGGTCTATTCGTGCATCGCCACCATCCCCGACGATCGCGAGTCGCGGCTGCGCGAGGCGCGCGAGGCGGCCCGCATCCTGGGCATCAAGGAGGTCATCGCGCTGCCGCTGCGCACCTCGCAGCTCGGCTACAACCGCGCCACCATCGGCGCCATCGACCTCGTCGTGCGAGAGTTCGCGCCTCACTCGGTGTTCACGCACTGGAACGAGGATTCGCACCAGGACCACGTCAACGTCACGCGCTGCATCATCGCGGCGACGCGCAAGAACAGCTTCAACGTCTACATGTACGAGCAGACCATTCCCGGCGGCATCACGCCGGCCGGCTTCCGCGCCCAGTACCTGGTCGACATCTCGCGCTACATCGAGCGCAAGGTGGCGAGCATCCAGGCCCATGCCAGCCAGCTGCGGCGCAACGGCGAGTGGTGGTCCGAGGGCGTGCGCGGCCGCGCCATGTACCGCGGCTACCAGATCCACACGCGCTACGCCGAGGCCTTCGAGATCATCAAGATCAACGGCGACACCAACCTGTTCTCCGGCGAGAAGGTGGCGGCGACCGCCGCGCCCGAAGCCGTCGCGGCGCAGGACGCGATGCTGTCGCAGCCGCGGCTCTAGTGCCGCCGCGGCGCGGCGGCGAATTCCTTCAGCATCGCCTCGTCGAAGGCCGGGATGTCGTCGGGCTTGCGGCTGGTCACCAGCTTGCCGTCGACGACTACCGGCTGGTCCTTCCAGTCGGCGCCGGCGTTGCGCAGGTCTTCCTTGAGGCTGGGCCAGCTGGTCAGGTGCTTGCCCTGCGCGACCCCGGCGTCGATCAGCGTCCACGGGCCGTGGCAGATCGCAGCGATGGGCTTGTCCTCGCGCGCGAACTCGCGGATGAAGCCGATGGCTTCCGTGCTGAGGCGCAGCTGGTCGGGATTGGCGACGCCGCCGGGCAGCATCAGGGCGTCGAAGTCGGCCGGCCGCGCGTCGCGCACGTCCATGTCGACGACGAAGCGGTCGCCCGGGGTCAGGTGCTTGAACCCCTGGACTTCCGATCCCTGCGGCTTGGGCGACAGCAGCGTCACGCGGGCGCCGTGCTGCTCGAGGAACTTGCGCGGTTCGGTGTATTCGACTTGCTCGACGCCGTCGGTCATCAGGACGGCGACTTTCTTTCCCTGCAGGCTGGATGTCTGGCTGGTCGGCATGGCGGTGTCCTCCGGTTGGGAGGTATAGGAAACCGCCCGCGGCGCGTCCATGCGCCGCTCGGACCAGGCTATCTGCCTGCCGTCCCCACGTCGAGCTTGAGGGGAACCTCCTTCTCCGCCGCCTCGACGCGCTCCGGCGCGCCGAGCGACAGGCGATCCGGCGGCGCGCCGGCCTCCTTGAGCGCATTGGCGGCGAAGTCCCCGCGCGACTTGGCGAGGGCCTGCAGGCGCTCGTCGGGCATCGGCTCGCGGGCCCGCAGGCGCTCGAACAGCACGGCGTAGAAGTCGGCGCCCTTGAGCTGGGCGATCTCTTCGTCGCCGAGAGCACGCGGCTGGCGGATCAGGTTGGTCAGGCGCGACATGACCTTGCCGGCGGTGCTCTCGGGCAACTGCCCGGGATTGGCCTTGCGGTAGCCGTCCTTCAGCGCGGCCAGCTCGGCGCCGCCGAAGCGGTCGGCGAAGAGGTCCTCGATGGCGCTGCGGACCTTCGGGTCCTGGGTCGACAGCGGGCCCGGATCCTGGTCGGCTTCGAGCGGAATGCCGGCCTTCTGCGCCACGGTGCGCCTCAGCTGGCGCTCCTGCAGCGCCGCGCGGTCGACGTCGGCCCAGGTGCCGTGCACGGTGAGCGCGAGGCCGGGCCGCTTGCCGAGGATGCCGGCGACGCGCACCAGCTTCTCGCGCTCGGGCGGCGTCAGCCGCGCATTGCCGGCGTCGAAGGCGATGCTGTCCATCTTCTCGCCGCCGCCGAACAGCGAAGCCAGGGCGCGGAAGGGCGCGGTGGCGATCTTGGTGAGCACGTTGACGATGGCCTTCCACACGATGCTGCCGTAGCTGAAGTGCGGATCGTCGAGGCTGCCGGACACCGGCAGGCCGAGTTCGATGCGGCCGTCGGAATCCTGCAGGATGGCGATGGCCAGGTCGAGCGGCAGGTTCTTCGCCTCGGGACTCTCGACGCGCTCGCCGAGCGTCAGCCGGTCCATGATGACTTTGTTGTCGCCCTGGACCTGGCGCTTGTCGAACTTGTACTGCAGATCCAGCGAGAGCTTGCCCGAGGTGATCTTGCGGCCGAGGAAGGTGGCGGAGTAGGGCGTGAGGCGCGTCATCTCGACGTTGCGGAACACCAGGTTCACGTCGGCGAAGTCGGTGGGGTTGAAGAGTTCGATCCGTCCGGCCGCGCGCGCCAGTCCGTAGTCGTCGACCTGTCCTTCGAGTTCCAGCACGCCCGGCGCCGCACCGGTACGCGTGGAGAGGCCGGTGACGAAGCCGTGCAGGTGGTGGATGCGGGTGCCGAAGGGCAGGGCCAGCGACTGGTCGGCAAAGTCCATCTCGGCCCGCGTGACGCGCAGGCGGGCGATGTCGGCGACGAAGGGCGAGGCGGGCTTGCCCGCCGCCTCGGCCGGCTTCGGCGTCGCCTTTTCGGCCGGCCGTTCCTGGAGGATGCGGGTCAGATTGACGCTCTTGTCCTTGGCGATCAGCAGCGCGGCGTCGAGGCCGTCGAGCGCAAGTTCGCGCATGAACAGCTTCTGGGAGGTCGCCTCCACGGTCTTGCTGGAGAGCGACTTCCAAATGACGAAGCGGTTCTTGGTGCCGGCCTCGTCGAGCCGCAGGTCCTGCACGCGGAAGCCGCCCTTGAAGGCGGGGCCGGCCTTGCCGTAGCTCGCCTTGCCGTCGACCGACAGCCTGCCGCCGGCGATGGAGAGCTTCGCGACGGCGGCCAGGTAGGGTTCGGCCGGCTTGAGCGCGAGGTCCGCGAGTTCGATCTTCATGTCGGCCGACGGCGCGGCGGGGACCACCTGCCCGGCGGCCTTGAAGCGCCCGCCGGACGAGGCCCGGAAGCCGGCTTCGACCGCGACCGGTGCCGCGAGGTCGTCGCTGAGCTTGTCTGCGGAGACTGCGAAGTCCTCGAGGGCCAGCATCGCAGCCGGCTTGGTGGTCTCGTCGCGCAGCGACGCAGCGAAACCCAAGAGTTCCGCCTTGCCGACGGCGAAGTGCCAGGGGGCCTCCGTCGCCGTCTCCGCTTTCTTGCCGCCGGGCGGCAGCGCATGCTGTAGCGCGTCGACGAGATCGATCTTGCCGTCGCCACGGCGCACGGCCTTGAGGTCGCCGTTCTTCAAGGCGATGGTCGCAACCGCGGCGATTCGCTTGGCGAAGTCGACCTTGATGTCCTCGACCGAAAGGTCGCCCAGCTTCTGCGCGGCGGGACCGCCCTTCGGCCATTCGACCGCTGCGTTCTCGACGCCGAAGCGGGCGAGCGAGAGGCTGCGGCCGGCGAGGTCGAAGCGGCCGCCGTCGGCCGAAGCCGCCGCGATGGCCAGCGCCGGGCCGCGCCCGGTAGGCAGGCGCAGATCCTTGACGCCCGCCTTTGCCCCTTCCACCGTCAAGGACAGCTTGCCGTCGGCGTAGCCGGCGCGGAAGTCGGTTTGCACGGAAGCGATGCCGGCCGGCGCTTCGGGCAGTGCCGGCTTAAGGTAGGGCGCGAGCTTGGCGAGGTCGAGCCCCGCCATCTCGAGATGCCCGGAGATCGCCATCGGCTGGAGGTCGACGTCGCCGCGCCACGCAATCTGCGCGCCGAGGCTGGTGCGCGCCGCGATGCGGTAGCGGCCTTCCTCGTCGGGCA
This sequence comes from Rhodocyclaceae bacterium, assembly GCA_036391735.1. Taxonomy (GTDB): domain Bacteria; phylum Pseudomonadota; class Gammaproteobacteria; order Burkholderiales; family Rhodocyclaceae; genus Nitricoxidireducens. The sequence goes on along the minus strand of DASVZI010000109.1, from coordinate 30,774 downwards.
GGGTCGACAGTTCGTCGAGCTGGACGTCGAGCGGCTCGATGCGGCTGGCGAAGCCCGCCTTGCGATCGGCGAAATCGACATGGCCGCCGCTCAGCGCGAAGCTGCGCACGTCCAGCCGCGGCAGCTGGGATTTCGGCTCCGGTTCCTTGCTCTTCAGCGCCTCGATCAGCGGCGTCCAGTTCAGCGTGCCGTCTCCGCGCAGCACCACGGTGACCTGGGGCGAGGCCAGGCGGATGGCGTCGAACACGAAGGCGCGGTGGAAGACGCTGCCGGCGGAGAGATCGACGAACAGCTCGTCGAAGGCGAGCAGCGGGCTGCCGTCGGGCTGTGCGAGGCGCAGCTTGGGAATCGTCAGGGCCAGGGTGAAGGGATTGAATTCGGGCCGCTCCATCGTCAAGTGATGGGCGGACTTCTCTTCGATGTAGCGTTCGGCCTGCGACTGCAGGATGCGCGGCAGCGCCAGCCAGGCGAACAGCAGGTAGAAGAGGTAGACGCCGGCGACGGCGCCCAGGGTGATGAAGACGGTCCTTCGGGTGGCGCGGAAGAACTGCATGATCGATCTCCGTTGCGGCGACGGCGCGGCGTTTTGCCATCCGTCATCGAATTCTTTGCCGGTTTCCTGCAAGCGTAGCAAAATGTCGCCCGAATGATGAACCTTAAACGGAGGCGTTCATGGGCGGCATCGTCAAGGAGTTCAGGGAATTCGCGGTCAAGGGGAACGTCATCGACCTCGCCGTCGGCGTCATCATCGGCGGCGCCTTCGGCAAGATCGTCGATTCCGTGGTCGGCGACCTGGTCATGCCCGTGGTCGGGCGGCTGCTCGGCGGCCTGGATTTCAGCAACTATTTCGTCCCGCTCAAGGACGTGCCGCCCGGCGTGACGATGACGCTGGCCGAAGTGAAGAAGGCGGGCATCCCGGTGTTCGCCTACGGCAACTTCCTCACCATCGCGCTGAACTTCGTGATCCTCGCCTTCATCATCTTCATGATGGTGAAGCAGATCAACCGCATCAAGCGCGAGGAACCGCCGGCGCCGGCCGCGCCAGCCGAGCCGCCCGAGGACGTCAAGCTGCTGCGCGAGATCCGCGACGCGCTGAGGAAGTAGCGATCAGGAATCGGCGGGCGCGGATCGCTTCTTCCACGCCCGCACGCTGCGCACGGTAATGACCGTGCCGACCAGCAGGGCCGCGCCATACCACCAGGGCGCGCGATCGCCGAGGCCGAGGTAGTCGACCGCCAGGCCGATGCCGCCCGCCAGCATCAGCATCGGGCCGACGATCGACGGCGGGATGTCCGCCGGCTGGACCTTCTGGTTGCAGAGGCAGCCCATGCGACGCTCCTATCCGGCCCGGACGTAGCCCTTGTTCTCCACCTGCAGCAGGGCGGCGACCCGCTCCCCGAGTTGCTCGGCGGCACGCAGATTCTCATCGGAGTAGGGCAGGCAGGCGACCGTCGTTTCATGCGTCGGGGTTCCGAGCTGCACGACGAGAAGGTGGTCGGCCAGCACCGTCCGCGCCCAGGCGGAACCGGCGAGCGGCGTGCGCCGCGTCGATGCAAGCCTGCCGCCGAACAGCAGGCGCCGGGTCTCCAGCACCGGGGCCTCGCCCGCGACCAGCCGGACGGAGGTTTGCAGCGTCCACAGCCCCACCACGAGCAGCAGCGTGGCTGCGAGCACGACGGCGTAGAGAACGGCAGCGATGGTCGCATCCAGACCGGGCGCCAGCTTGGCATGCAGCATCACGGTCAGGTAGGGCACGAAAAGCCCGATGACCAGGGCGAGGTACCACGGGCAGTTGCGGTAGGGCGGGGTGATTTCCAGGGTGTCCATGGGCGGAATTATGACCGATCTGCAGCGTGCGGCCGTTTACTTCCGCCCGAACTCGACGTTCCGGCAGACCTCGTCCTTCATGAAAAGCAAGGCCTTTCCGCGGCCGTACTGCACCTGGACCAGCTTGCCGGCGAGTTCGGGCGAAACGCCCGCCGGCGCTCCGACGACAACCGTCTCGCCGCGTTCGCGCATCAGGTTCGCGAAATCCTCGGGCGAAGCGGGGCTGCGCGGCAGCTTCTCCCGGCGCGCGACGGCGTCGACGTCGATGCAGCCGTCGTCCCGTGCGAAGAGGTACCAGCCGGCGGCCTGGGCCGCGGCAGTTGCCGTTCCCAGAAGAAGGAGGGTCAAGAGCGAACGGAGCATGGCGGGCACCTGCATGGGTTTCTCACTGGGCCGTAGCCGGCCCGTGCGGTGGACAGAAGAGGCAACCGTGTTCGTTCCACCAGTCAAGCGCGTTGGCGATGACGACATATTCGGTGATGACGCAGCCGACACAAAGGGCAAGCCAGAGCCAAAGCCGAAACTCCGCCCACATGTCGTCGAAGTACTTGTTGACCAGAAACGAATAGAGGTCGGGAATGAACCAGTAGCGAATGGCCTCGCCGAAACCGTCTCGGCCGCCGAACAGGGCGCGGACCAGTTCGCGATAGACGGGCCAGTTGCCGACGAGCAGCAGAACCAGCAGCCCGGGCCGCTCGACCAGAGTGGGAAGAAGGGCGTAATCGATCATGGCATGGACCGGTGCGAGACGCCTATGCTTGACGCTGCATCAGCGCGAACACGCCCCAGCCCAGGTATTCGCGCGTGTAGCGGGCGTAGCGCTCGGGTTCCGAATTCAGTTGCGCTCGCACCTCCTCGGCCAGTTCGTCGTCCCGGTTGGCATCGAGCCATCGGCGCATGGTCAGCCATTTGGCCGCCTCGTATCTGTCCCAACCGTCCTGATCGGCCAGAACCATCTCGACCACGTCGTAGCCGAGCCGGGCTAAGGATGCGAGAAGTTCCGGCAGCATGACAAAGTCCGATCTCGAGCGGGCGAGGCACCCCTTGGCGACCTCTTCGGTCGGCGGCAACTGCCGCCAGTAGGGCTCGCCGACGAGGATGATCCCGCCCGCGCGCAGGCTCCGCGCCAGAAGGGCGATGGTGCCGGCGACGCCTCCTCCGATCCAGGTCGCCCCGACACAAGCCGCGACATCGACCTTCTCGCCGGCGACGTAGCCGGCCGCATCGCCATGGAGGAACTCGACGCGATCGGCCACATGGAGTTCTTCGGCACGCAGCTTCGCCTGCTCGCTGAACAGACGGCTCATGTCGATGCCGGTGCCGACGATGCCATGATCGCGCGCCCAGGTGCACAGCATCTCGCCCGAACCGCTGCCGAGGTCGAGCACGCGGTCGCCCGGTCTCAGGCGCAGCGCCGCGCCCAGCGTGGCGAGCTTCTCGGGCGTGATCGGGTTGTGGATGCGGTGGCCGCTTTCCGTGATGTTGAAGATTTTTGGGATGTCCATTGAGGGAAGCTTCGCGTCTTATCCGTTTGCCGGCGCCGAAGCGGCAGGCTTGGATTCCGGAACCTTTGCCCGATCGTCCGGCAATCGAACGATGCCGTCGCGCGCCAATTGCTCGAGAACGATCTTCAGCATGTGGTCGACGAAGGCATTGTCAAAGCCATTCTTGCCAGCCGGAGGAGCGACAAAGGTATTCCGGAATTGCCCCGTCCATTGGCGCAATCTTGTCGCCGGATCGATGAGGTTGGCTTGCAGATTAAGGCTCGTCGTTCTTGGGGTATGCGATCCGGAGACCACTTGCCCGTCGATGATCTGGAGGGTCAGCAGCATCGAATTCCCCTTGTTGTTTGCCCATTGCCGGGCGAGGTCGCGGCTCCTGGCCGCCTCGCATTCGGCTTCGATGCCGTTCAATTCAAACACGATGGGAACTCGTTCCCTCAACAGTTCCGGCAGATCGGTGTAGCCGATATCGTAGAACTGCATGGTGGTATTGGTGCCCTTGAAGACCAGATTGCTTTCTATGTAAAGCACGTTCAGTCTCGAGACGGGGCCGCTCGGCTTGACGAACGTGTTCGAATACAACGTCGATGTGGTCGCGCACCCGCCCAGCAGCAGCAAGGCTATGGCGCCGATTAGACGGGAAATAGCCGCTCTGAAAAACATGCAGTCGTCTCCGAGGTGAGATGTGACTCGCATAGAGGACGCCCTAACGTGTAGCTATCCGACCTGCGAGGCTTTTCGCGCAGGTCCGGTTTGAGCGGAGGGTTAGAAATGCGACGGCCTACTAGGCGTACGATCACCTTGTTGCCCGAAGCTCGCTTAACTTGGAAAGAGCCGCAGCAGCCTCAACGGGGACGATGGAAAACGCGCCACCACATTGGCGTCCCGATGATTCAACCGACGCTCCGATGATGCCTGCGCCGATGAATGACAGTAAGTTCCCAAGCCGCGGCTGCACTTCAAAAAAGTATGACGATCCTCCGCTTACGTCGACGGGCAACTCGCATTTGCCCGGTGAATCCCACATGTCCACAGCAACGACGTGTTTTCCTGGAGCGATGTCGAACGTATTGAAGCCTCCAAAATCACAACTGCCAGAAGCATTGCCATCAATCCTTACTGCGGCAGCTCGACCGGAATACTGAGTGCTTTCCTTAGTGCGAAAGATGACTAGTCGCGCGTTTGACGCCGAGACTTGTTGAACATTCGCCACCTCGGAATATCGCGGACCCGTCGCGGCACAGCCAGCAAGGACGGCAGCAAGAGCTACGGCAGATAAGGTTTTCAGAGTCATGGGTCAATCTCAAAAGGTTGATTGATATTCGAGCAAACAGTATTCGGTGTCTGAGAGCCCTAACGTATTGTCGAGGTCAATTCGGAAGCAAACAGGCTATTGGACAGTCGGACGCAACTCGCTGACTGGCCGGACATTGCTGCCGTCCCGGGATATCCGAATATCCAATAACGTTTGCATCGCGGCAGTCTAACGCATCGGCATATTGGGCCCAACGCCTTTGCGGGCCGACTCAGGCCGCTAGCGTTCCAGTCTCGACTGAAACACCACATCGCCGATCGAATGGGCGCCGGGTGCGTGGATGGCCATGGCCCAGCCGGCGGCGGAGACGGCGATGGCGGTCAGGGCGAAGGGCAGGGCGGTGCGGCGGATGGCGGTTTCAAGCCAGTGCCGCGTCTCGAGGCCGCGCAGCCGCCGGTAGAGGGTTGCGGAAAGGACGCCGTCGAGCAGGAGCTCCGCGAAAAGCGTCGGCGCCGAATAGACGACCAGGAGCGAGGAGGCCACCATCGCGGCGGCGAGGATCAGGACGACGAGGGGAATCGCGAACTCTTCGGCTTCCGCCGCCGTGCCGAGCGCCTCGCCGAGGGAATCCACGGCATCGGTCGGTGCGGAGACCGGCTCGCCGGGCGCATCGAAGGAGCCGCTGGCGCCGCCGCCGCCCGATTCGCCGCCCTTGCCCGCGAAGCACGCGTCGGGGTGGCCCGGGCGGGGCGTCGGCACGCCGTCGGTCGGGTCGGGGAGGTCCGCGTAGTCCTCGGCGCGTGTGCGCAGCCAAAGCCAGAGCAGCGCCAGGAAGGCCAGGTAGGCGATGCCGAACGCAGCGAGGTAGCGCAGCCACATGTCGAGCATGCCGCCGTGCAGGAGGGCGTATGAAGCGACGAATCCGGAGGCGCCGGTGAGCGTGACGAGCAGCAGCATCTGCAGGCGCGGAAAGCCGCCGCGCTCGAGGTCGGCGCGAATCCTTGCGATCTCGTCGTGACGACCAACGGTGCCGGTCGATGGCGCGCGGGGTGTGGTCACGGCGCCTCCGGGTTGCGGGAGGGCGACGCCTCGTCGAAGGGAGGCGGGCTGGTGCCCAGTTCGCCCCGGATGTCGGCTTTCGCTTGGCGATCCGCCGCCAGGAGCCGGTTCAGCAAGGCGGTGTAGCGCTGGAAGTCGCGATCGTCATGCGAGCCCACCACGCCCAGCGTTTCCTGGTGCAGCGAACAGGGCGTGCATCGGTCCGCGCGCCGCGGCGCCAGGATGACGAACGAGGCCACGCCGCCGAGCCGGCCGGGCGGGCTGTCGTCGAAGCGGAACTTCAGGCGGATGAGATGCTTGGTGTTCGCATCCGTCGCCACCGTGGTTTGGGAGCGGAAGCGAAAGCCGGCCTTGACGTAGGCGTGCTTGTAGGCGGCGAGCAGGTGCGAGATGCGGACGTCCTGATAGTAGGTCGAAACGACGACGGGCCGGCTGACGGCCCCGGCCGCGCCGGCCACCAACGCCAGCGCCACTGCGGCGCACTCGCGGAAGCGGGCGGTTGGAAGCGACAGAGGGATACCGGCAGCGCGCAAGGGATCATGACATCCAGGAAACCCGGCGCAGTCTAGCGCAAACGCATACCGGGTGCCATCGCGTCCCGGTCATCGCCCTCCAGCCAGCGCCTTGCGCGCGGCGGCCGCGACGGGCTTCAGGCGCAGCGCCGTGTAGGCCGCCAGGCCGCGCGGGCTGGCATTGAAGACCCAGGCGCTCCAGACATCGTGGGCCTGCGGGTTCCAGCGGCCGCTCGCCCAGGACGGGCCGGTCACCAGGCTCAGCTCGTCGATGTCGCCGGCGTCGCAGCAATGCGTCAGCACATCGTGGAGCAGGCGGCTGCCGGGCGCCTCGGCCGCATAGGCCTCGTCGTAGGCGATCTTCAGCAGGTTGAGCCGCCGGTTGTCGAGCAGCCCGAACTGGGCGGCGATCGGCCGGCCGTCGAGCCGCAGCAGGTTGATGGCGCAGCGCCGCTCGGCCCCGAAGCGCAGGGCCAGTTCGCGGTAGAAGCCTTCCACCTCGCGATGCAGCGCGATGGCGCTGCCGCAGCCGCAGGTTCCTTTCCAGCCCGAGGCCTCGACGCGCAGGAAGTCGTCGAACGCCGCCGGCAGTTCGCCCGGTTCGCGCACCAGCGCCACCTCCGTGCGGCCGTGGCGATCGAGCTTGCGACGCTGGCGGCGAAGGTTGCGCGAGAACTGCGGCGTGACGTCGCGCAGCGCGTCCGCGAGGCTGTCGCAGCGGAAGTACATGCTGCGGCCGCTGCGGGCCAGCTGCACGAAGCTCAGGGGCGCAGCCTGGATCGCCCGCAGCGCCACCGAGTCGTCGAGCATGCGCGGCAGGTGCAGCGCATCCCAGGGAAACTCGCAGCGGCGCGACAGGGCGCGCACCATCTCGCACATCAGCGCCGCGCTGTCCTCGCTGCGGGCGACCAGGATGTCGCACAGATCGACGTGTGGCGCGTGGGGCAGTTCCCAGACGTTGAGCTCGATGCCCGCGACGGTGCGGCGGACGCGCCGCAGCGGAAACAGCGCGACCACCCGGCCGTCGCGCAGCAGCGAGACGACGTGGACGCGATCGGTGTCCGCTTCCAGATGGGCCAGGTAGCTCGCATGCCAGGCGTGCTCGTGGAAGAAGCGGGGATCGCGCAGGCCCAGGACCAGGCGGTTCCAGTCGGCGCGCTGCTCGAGCAGCGCCGGCATGCCATCGGCCCAGCGCGCCTCGACGACCGCGCTGCGGGCATCTTCGACCAGGACGCGTCGGCCGAGAAGCGAATCCCCGTTCATGCCGTGCGCGGTCGGTTCACGGCGTCTTGGCGGCGGCCAGCGGCCGTGCCTCGGGCCACAGCGCGGCGTAGGCGGCCAGCAGCTTGGGCGCCTCGTAATCCCACGCCAGCTCGTTCAGCACCCGGGCGCGGCCCGCGGCGCCCATGCGGGCGCGCAGGTCGTCGTCGGCCAGCAGATCGAGGATCTTGTCGGCGAGGTCGGCGGCGTCGTTGGGGCGGGCATAGAGCGAGGCCCCGCGCGCCGACCAGCGACCTTCGGTCAGGTCGAACTGGACGATCGGCTTGCCCAGCGCCATGTACTCCATGATCTTGTTCATGGTCGACTTGTCGTTCATCTCGTTGGCGACATCCGGATTCACGCACACGTCGGCCGTGTTCAGCATGGCGAGCAGTTCGTCGTCGGGAACCCGCCCGGTGAAGGTGACGTAGTCGGCGACGCCGAGCGTCTTCGCCAGGGCCTTCATTTCCTCGAGCGAGGTACCGCCGCCGACCAGGCCGAAGTGCACGTCGTCACGGCCGGCGCGGACGATGCGCTGGGCTGCCTGCAGCAGATACTCGACGCCTTCCTGGCGGCCCATGACGCCGAGGTATCCGACCAGGAAGCGGCGCCCGCGCTTGAGTTCCGGCCGCGGCGGCACGATGCGCATGCGCTCCAGGCTCGGCCCGCTGCGCACTACGAAGACGCGGCTGCGCGGCATGCCGCCGCGGTCGATGGCGATACGGCGGTACGACTCGTTGGTGGCGATGGAAATGTCGGCGGTCTGGAAGGAAAGGCGCTCGAGGCGCAGCATCAGCCGGTGGAAGAAGTCGCGGCGGCCGAACTTCGCCTCGTAGAGCTCGGGACAGAGGTCGTGGTGGTCGAAGATGAACTTCTTGCCGAACAGCTTGAAGAACGCGCCGATCAGGAAGAACAGGTCGGGCGGGTTGCAGGCGTGCACCACGTCGAAGCCGCGCGCGAGCGAGAGCCTGAGCGCCAGCCAGCCGGCGCGGGCGAGCGCGGCGCCGTATTCCAGCGCATAGCCCGTGGCGCCGCTGGCCTCGACCGGCAGCGGGTAGCGGTGGATGTGGATGCCGTCGAGCAGTTCGTAGCGCTGTTCGCATCCGGGGCCGGTCGGGCAGACGATGGTGACGCCGTAGCCGGCGGCGCGCAGCGTCGTGGCTTCCTGCCAGACCCGGCGGTCGAAGGGGCTGGGCAGGTTCTCGACGAGGATCAGGACGCGGCGCACGGCGCCTACCAGCAGAGGCCTTCGTAGACGCCGGCGATGCTTCGGGCCTCGCGGATGCGCACGAAGTCGACCACGGCCTGACCGAACTCGAGCCGCTTCGGCACGTCGCGGAATTCGGCCGAGGCGTTGCCGATCACGATGACCCGGGCATGGTTGAGCACGTCGTCGATCGACGAGACCATCAGCCGGGAGATGTGCGGGATGTGGTTGAGGATGTAGTCGCGGTTGGCGCCGCGGATGCTGGCGATGCTGACGCTGCGATCGTAGATGCGCAGGTCGTAGCCCTTGCCGACGAGCCGCTCGGCAAGTTCGACGACCGGGCTCTCGCGGAGGTCGTCGGTGCCGGCCTTGAACGACAGGCCGAGGATGCCGACGCGCTTCTCGCCGCGCCCGATCACCGCCTGCAGGCCGCGCTCGATCTGCAGCTGGTTGCTCGGCAGGATGGCGCCGAGGATCGGCAGCGTCAGGTCGAGCGTGCGCATCTTGTGCAGCAGCGCGCGCAGGTCCTTGGGCAGGCAGGAGCCGCCGAAGGCGAAGCCCGGCTTCAGGTAGGTGGGCGCGATATTCAGCTTGGTGTCCTGGCAGAAGATGTCCATGACGGCGTGGCCATCGACGCCGAGCCCCTTGGACAGGTTGCCGATCTCGTTGGCGAAGCCGACCTTGAGCGCATGCCAGGCGTTGTCGACGTACTTGACCATTTCGGCGGTCTCGATATCGGTGCGGATGAGCGGCCCCGGCGTCCCGGCGTAGAGGTTCGCCAGCACGTCGCCGCTCGGCTGGCCGAGCTCGCCGATGACCGTTTTCGGCGGCTGGTGGAAATCGGCCACTGCGCTGCCTTCGCGCAGGAATTCCGGATTGATGCAGACGCCGAAGTCGGCGCCGGCGCGCTTGCCGGAACCGGCTTCGAGCGCCGGAATCACCGTCTCCCGCATCGATCCCGGCAGCATCGTGCTGCGCACGACGACCACCGGCGCGCCCGGATGATTCTTCAGCACGCCGCCGATCTGCTCGCAGACGCGCTGCACGAAGGAGAGGTCGATGCCGCCGTTGGCGCGGCTCGGCGTGCCGACGCAGACGAAGTAGAGGTCGCAGGCGGCGACCCCCGCATCGGCGATGTCGCCGGTGGCGCGCAGGCGCCGGGCGGCGACCTGTTCCTGGATGATGGCGCCGACGTCGCGCTCCACGATGGGCGACTGGCCGGCGTTGATGAGGTCGACCTTGACGGCTTCCGGATCGACGCCGATGACTTCGTGCCCCGCCTTGGCCAGGCAGGCCGCCGAAACGACCCCGACGTAGCCGAGGCCCAATACGCAGATTCTCATTTGCTTCTCCCGACGCGCCGATCGGCGCCTTCCGATTGGAGCGACGATAGCGGCGGCAGCGTGAACCCCGTGCGGATGCCGCCGCGCCGATCGGCTTAGCAGGCGATCTCGGTTCGCAGCACGGCGTCGCCGGTGAGGCAGGCGTGCCAGTGCACGGTGACGGCCGGGCGGCGCTCGTCGAAGCGCGGCGACACCCAGCCGGCGATGGGATCGAGGCTGCCGCAATGCAGGCGCGTCGAGGCGTCGGCGGCGGCAGGCAGGGTCAGCGTAGCCTCGCGTGCGCCGCAGGAGAGCCGGAAGCGTCCGCCGCCGTCGTCGCTCACGCGGCAGTCCTCGGCCGCGTGGAAGAACAACTCGATCTCGTGCGCCCCGCGCATCTTCAGGCGATCCTCGATGACGATGCGCCGCGCCCGCTTGTCCAGTTCGATGCGGCGCACGTGCATGACCGGATCGGCGAGCCGCAGGTAGCCGTCGTGCCACCCCTCGAAGACGTCGGTCTCGGCGGTGGCGTGCCATACGTTGCAGCCGGCGCCGGCCTTGGCGAGCCACATGAAGTTGCCGCCCGGCTCGGACTGGTCGCAGCCGTCCACGCGCAGCGTGTTGTGGGCGCCGGTGCCGCGGAAGTGCGCGCGCCAGAGCGGCTCGGTATGGTAGGCGTAGGTGCCGGGGTCGACCAGCAGCGGCACGCCGCCTACGGAAAGGGTGAACGACAGCGCGTCGGCATGGCCGTGCGCGGCGATGCTGCGATAGCCGAGCGGCCCGGCGTCGGCCACCAGGCGGATCTCGGCCGGCGTTTCGAACTCGCAGCCGAGCACGTAGTAGCCGCCGTCCGGAAAGGCGCGGCGCATCGGGTGCCCTGTCGCGGGGAGGGCGTCGAAGTCCGCGGCGGCGCGGGCGCCGAGCAGCCAGCGCGTCTTGTCGTCGAGCACGCCGGCCTTCACCTTCAGGTCGCCGCGCCGGAACAGCACGGCGCCGGTCGCCAGCAGCGAGCGATAGGGGCAGTCGTCGGACAGGCGCAGCACGGCGGCGTCGTCGGCGTCGCCGAAGCCCGGCACGTTGCCGCCGACGTCCATGATGGCGGCCAGAAAACCGAGCATGGCTTCCAGCCGCCGCCCGTAGCGCGCCGAGAACGGAGCCCCGGCCGCGCGCGCCGCCAGCAGCGGCAGCAGCAGCAGCTCGAGGACGAAGCGGTGGTAGGACACCGCCTGCTCGCGGTTGACGCCGTCCGGCGCATTCTGCAGCAGGGCCTCGCGCTCGAGCATGGCGCGCGCGGTGGAGCGCCATTCGGCCGAGCGCGCCCAATGCGGCCAGGTGGCGGTGCCGATGAACAGGCCGGCCGCTTCGCCGATCAGGTGGTTGTTGGCCGACGAGTGGAGCGAGAAATGGCCGCGCACGAATTGCTGGTGGTGATAGACGGAATCCAGCCAGCGGCGCCGGAAGGCCGCGCCGTCGGAGCCGGCGAACAGCGGTCCCTCGGCGCCGCCGAGCAGTTGCCAGGTCGCCGACCAACTGATGAGCCGCAGCGCAGGTTCCAGTGCGCTGGCCCAGTTCGGCCCGCGCCCCGGCGGGCAGGCGGTGAACCAGCTGTCGAGGTGGCGGCGGACGGCGTCGAGGTAGCGCTCGCGGCGCGACAGCGCCCAGGCCTGGGCGAGCGTCACCAGGTGCTGGTGGCGGTTCGGCTCCCACAGGTATTTGATGTCGCCCACCAGCTGGGGGTCGCGGTAATCGAGGCGCTTGCCGAACGACAGCGGCGCCTCGATGCCCGTCTTGGGGTCGCGGTTCCAGCGCGGCGGACTGCCGAGGTCGATGTCGCGCAGCGCGAAGACGTCGATGCGGCCCGCGACGATGCGGTCCGCGGCCTCGAGACAGGGTGCGGCGGCGACGCCGTCGGGCGCCTGCAGCCAGGTCGTGCCTCCCTTGCGCAGGTCGGCGGGCGGCACGCCGCCCGGCCCGCCGATGCCGACGCGCTCGGCTTCGTTCTTCAGCGCCCGGCCGATGCGGAAGGCGAGCTCGGTCGTGGTCATGCAGCGCAGGCGGTTGGCGCGCCAGCGCAGCGCGGCGATCTGGGATACGACGGCGTCAGGCATGCGCATGCTGGCGGTGCCAGATCTCGAGGTTGAGCAGCGACCACAGCAGCTTCTCGTGGTTCTGTCTGCCCTCCAGGTGCTCGGCGATGATGCGATCGAGCGCCGCGGGATCGTAGTAGCCGCGCGTCAGGGAGTCGCCGCCGCGCAGGTGGTCGAGCAGGAAGCCGCGCAACTCGGTCTGGAACCAGCGATTGACGGGCACGCGAAAGCCGACCTTGCGCCGCCGCGGGATGGCGTCCGGCAGCAGTTCGCGCGCGGCGCGGCGCAGGATCCACTTGGTCGCCATGCCGCGCACGCGGTACTCGTCGGGCAGCGTCGAGACGAACTCGGCGAGGACGTGGTCGAGGAAGGGCACGCGCGCCTCGATGGAGGCCGCCATGGTCATGCGGTCGCCGCGTTCCAGCAGGTTGTCCGGCAGCCAGCTGGTCTGGTCGAAGTAGAGCAGCTTGCGCAGCGGCGTATTCTCGGCGTCGGCATCGAAGGGCGGCCCGTCCTCGGCTGCGACGGCGCCGAGCCGCAGCACCGACAGCCGCTCGCGCTCGCGCCGGTTGAGCGCGCCGAACCAGCGCACGTAGCGCTCGCGCCAGTCCTCGATGTCGAGATTGACCATCGCCGTCTTGACGCGCCGGAAGCCGAAGGGGAGGGCGCGCACCAGCGGCGCCAGCAGCCGGCGGCGCAGCAGCCGCGGCAGCATCTGGTAGCGCCGCGCCAGCGGCTCGACCACATGCTTCGGATAGCCGCCGAGCACCTCGTCGCTGCCTTCTCCCGTGAGCACCATCTTGACGCTGCGCGATGCCTCGCGCGCCATCAGGTGGATCGCCACGTCGGAGGGCTCGCAGACGGGCGCGTCGCGAAACGCGATCAGGCGCGGCAGGGCGTCGACGATGTCGCGCGGACTGACGACGATCTCCTGGTGATGGGTGCCGAAGCGCCGCGCCACCATGGCGGCAAAAGGCAGCTCGCTGGCGTCGTCGTCGCTGAAGCCGACCGAGAATGTCCGCACGGCGCCACAGTGGCGCGTCATCAGCGCGACGATGGTCGACGAGTCGAGCCCGCCCGACAGGAAGGCGCCGAAGGGCACGTCGCTGACCATCTGGAGTTGCACGGCTTCGTCGAGCTTGGTCAGGAAGGCCGCCACGGCGTCGCCGTCGCGCGGGCCCCGGGCGCGCGGCAGGCGGTCCGGCGAAGTCCACCAGCGCCATTCGCGCAGTTGGCCGTTCTCCCAGACCGCGGCGGTGCCGGGCCTCAGCTTGCGCACGCGGGCGAGCAGGGTGCGCGGGCCCGGCACGTAGCGGTAGGCGAGGTAATCCCAGACGGCGCCGAGGTCGACCTCGCCGCCGCCGCCCGGCAGGCGCAGCAGTGCCTTGATCTCCGAGGCGAACGCCACCCCGCCGTGGCCGTCCTCGCGAAGGAACAGCGGCTTTTCGCCGAAGCGATCGCGCGCCAGGAAGAGCCGCTCGCGCGCGGCGTCCCAAAGCGCGAAGGCGAACATGCCGCGCAGCCGGTGCACCACGCGCTCGCCCCATTGCTGGTAGGCGCGCAGCAGGACTTCCGTGTCGGAATCCAGCTGGAAGCGATGGCCGAGCCGTTCGAGCTGGCCGCGCAGCTCGCGGAAGTTGTAGATCTCGCCGTTGAACACCAGCGCCAGGCCGGCCGCCTCGTCGCACATCGGCTGGCGGGCGCCTTCCGGATCGATGATGGCCAGCCGCCGGTGGCCGAGGCACAGCTGCCAGCGGCCGCCGCCGGCTTCGGCCGCGTGGATGCCCTCGCCGTCGGGACCGCGATGGGCGATGGCGGCCAGCATCGACTGCATGGCGGAGCGGTCGGGTGCGCTGCCGCTCGCGGCGATCCAGCCTGCGATGCCGCACATGTTCAGGCCTCCCTTGCCGGCGCCGCGGGGCAGAGTCCGCGGTACAGCTGCGCGAAGTCCTGCGCAAGCCGCGCGACGGTGTAGCGGCGCGCGATGCGCCGCCGCGCGGCGATCCCCATCGCGGCGACCAGGGCGGGCCGCGCGGCGATCTTTGCGATGGCGGCTGCGATCGCCGCCGTGTCGCCCACCGGCACCAGCAGGCCATGCACGCCTTCGTCGACGACGTCCGGAATGGCGCCGACCGGCGTGGCGATGACCGGCAGTCCGGCCGCCATGGCCTCCAGCAGCGTGTACGGCAGGCCCTCGGAATGGCTGGGCAGCAGCAGCGCCTCGGCCGATTCGAACAGCGCGCGCTTGGCCTCGGCGAAGACGGGACCGACGAAGCGCACGGCATCCGCGATGCCGAGCTGCATGGCCAGTTTGCGCAGCGGCGCTTCCTCGCTGCCGCTGCCCGCCACCGTGAGTTCCGCAGAGACGCCGCCGCGGCGCGCCAGGGCCAACGCCTCGAAGGTTTCGGCCAGGCCTTTCCCGCGCGCCAGCCGGCCGACGTAGAGGAGCTGGAACGGCGCGTCGCGCCGGCGGGGCGGGCGGGCGCGGCGTGCCCGGCAGGCATCGAAGTCGATGCCGTTGGGCATGGCCAGGATGCGCTGGCCGGGAACGAATTCGCGGTAGGCGGCCAGCTCCCCGCTGGCGAGCACGACGACGGCATCGGGCAGGCGCAGGGCCTTGCGCAGCAGCGGGGCCGGCAGATGACGGGCGGCGAAGCGGCGCGGCAGGTCGCCGCCGTGCACCTGGTAGACGACCCGCGCGCCGCACAGCCGGGCGGCGATCAGGTAGGCGAGGTCGCGCCACCAGGCGCGCCGGTTGAGCGACGTATTGATATGGACCACGGCGGCGCCGGCCAGCAGGATGCGCAGGGCGAGCGCGATGGGACTCCACAGCAGGCGCCAGGCGCGCACCGTCGGCGTCTCGCTGCGGCCCTCGCTGCCGACCTGGAAATGGATCAGCGCGAACTCCCGTCCCAGCGCGGAGGCGAGCAGCAGGTTGGCATGCGTAGACACGCCGCTGATGGCGTGCCGCGAAGGGGCCAGCACGATGGCCGCGGGACGCTGCGCCGCCATCTTTACGGCCACCGTGCGCGCCGCGCGAAGCCGTCGATGACGGCGAGGCGGCCGCTGCGGTTGAAGGTATGGATGCCGAGCACGCCCTGCGCCGGCGGCGGCACGATGCGCGCGACCTCGGTCTCGTGATAGTGATGCGGCGTCAATTGCCGCACCTGGGCGATGCTCACGCCGCTGCCGTAGAGCGGCGCGCAGATCTGGGCCGGGCGGTGCAGCAGGCCGTCGCGCAGGTAGAGCGCACCCGCCGGCCGGGCGCTGCAGACGTCCGACTTGATGGGGTTGGCCGGATGCGGATGCCATGGACCGAGCAGGTCATCGGCATGGTAAAGGTGCAGTTCGTCGTAAAGCTCGGTGCCCTCGGCCCCGCTGTTCACGAACATCCACCAGCGGTCGTCGCCGCGGTGCAGGGTGGCGTCGGCGCACGGCAGGTCGCGCAGCAGCGTCCTCTCGAAGCGCCAAACGTCCGGGAAGCGCATGCAGCGGTAGAGCTCGACGCTGCGGTTCTGGCCGCTCTCGGGCACCATGAAGAGGTTGCCCTCGTGCTCGACCAGGAAGGGATACGACAAGTGGTAGTCGCGCTCGAGCACGCGGACCGGCGCGCTGTGGCGGCCGTCGTCCGAGACCTCGATGACGGCGATGTGGCCCTTGCCGGTGGCGAACGGCACCTCCTCGAAGAACACGAAGTAGCGCCCGTCGCGCTCCAGCGGGAAGGGATCGGCCCAGATGCGGTCCTTCGGCGGCAGCAGGCGCACGTAGCGCGACAGCTCGCCGTCGGCGCCCGGCGCGCCGAAGCGATACGCGAGGAACCACTGGTCGATCGACAGCAGCTTCTGCAGGCCGCGGCGCAGGATGCGGCCGCCGACCCGGGCGAAGCCGCGCAGGATCTCGGTGCTGCGCGGTGCCGGATCGGGCCCGCGCGAAGCGGCGGCGAACACCGGCGTGCCGGCGCTGCGCAGCCGCAGGTGGCCGAGGCGGTGCAGCAGGCGCAGCTCGCGCTCGGCGAACAGCGCCGTCTTGCGGAACAGGTTGGCGCGGTTCCTCGCCACCGAGAACGGATAGGTGCGCGAGCGCGACTGGTGGAGCAGGCGATCGGGATGGCCGCGCTGCGTCACGCGCAGCCCCGATTCGGTGATCGGCTCCCCGTTGGCCACTTCGCGCCAGCCGGCCAGTTCCTCGCGCGAATCGTGCGCGGCGCCGAAGCACCAGCGCCACACGCCATAGCGGGCGATGCCCTCCAGTTCGTCGTCGGGCACGTCGCCGATGGCGAAGGCGACGTCGAGCGGCAGGTCGGTGAGGCCGGAACGGCGCCAGGCCGCCGCCATGTCCCCGGGCGTGCCCCGGCATTTCTCGTGGCGCGCCAGCGGGATCGCGGCGCGCAGCAGGGCCGGCTCCGACGGATCGGCGTCGGTGCCGAACAGCATGCGATCGAGGCGGCTGCAGGCCCGCCACAGCAACGGCTGCTGGGGCCGGCCGTCCCGCCGCGCGGCGATCAGCACGATGTCGGCGAAGTCGGAGCGGGCGATGCGGGCGAAGGCCTCGACCATCCAGCGCGGCTGCACCGGCGCGTCGGCGAACAGGGCGATGCGCAGCCGCGGCTGGCGCCGCCGCATGCGCCAGCGCGCACGCAGCCGCGAGCCGCTGCCGGGCGCTACAGCCGCCATACTGAGACGCCTTCGTGGCAGAACGGCTGCGGGTCGAGCGCGGACTTGACGTCGATCAGGCAGCCGCGACGCACGATCTTGCGCAGGTAGTCGGCGGCGGGCAGGGCGAGGAATTCCCGGTGCGGCACGGCCAGTATCAATCCATCCGCGGCCGGCAGCGCGTCCCAGGCCGACAGCCGGATGCCGTACTCGCGCAGCGCCGCGTCGGGATCGGCATGCGGGTCGTGCACCATCACCTCTACGCCGAATTCGCCGAGCTCGCGCACGATGTCGACCACCTTCGAATTGCGGATGTCGGCGCAGTTCTCCTTGAAGGTCAGCCCGAGCACGATGGCGCGCGCGCCCTTGATGCTGCGGCCGGCGTGGATCATCTGCTGCACCGCCTTGCGCGCGATGAACGAGCCCATGCCGTCGTTGATGCGGCGGCCAGCGAGGATGACCTCGGGGTGGTAGCCGGTCAGCTCGGCCTTGTGCGTCAGGTAGTAGGGATCGACGCCGATGCAGTGGCCGCCGACGAGACCCGGCGAGTAGGACTGGAAGTTCCACTTGGTCGCCGCGGCCTGCAGCACCTCGCGGGTATCGATGCCGAGCCGGTCGAAGATGATCGCCAGCTCATTGACCAGCGCGATGTTGAGGTCGCGCTGGGTGTTCTCGATCACCTTGGCCGCCTCGGCGACGCGGATGGAAGGCGCGCGGTAGACGCCGGCGCTGACCACCGAGCCGTAGAGCTCGGCCACCTTGTCCAGGGTGGCGGCATCGTCGCCCGAGACCACCTTGACGATGTGCGCGAAGCCGTGCTCGGTGTCGCCCGGGTTGATGCGCTCCGGCGAGTAGCCGACATGGAAGTCGCTGCGCCAGCGCATGCCCGAGGCGCGCTCGAGGATCGGCACGCAGACTTCCTCCGTGGCGCCCGGATACACGGTGGACTCGTAGATGACGATGGCGCCGGACTTGAGATTGCGGCCCACCGTCTCGGTGGCGGCCTGCAGCGGCCCGAAATCCGGCTGGTGCGCGGCGTCGACGGGCGTCGGCACGGCGATGATGACGACGTCGGCGCGGCGCAGGGCTGCCGGGTCGCCACTGATCTCGAGCTGCGCGGCGGCGGCGAGTTCGCCCGCCGAGACTTCGCCGTTGCGGTCGACGCCGCGGGCGAGGCTGGCGACCTTGCCCGACGAGACGTCATAGCCGATGGTCGGGCGCTGGCGGCCGAAGGCGACGGCGACGGGCAGTCCCACGTAGCCGAGCCCGACCACGGCGACGGTGGCCACCGCCGCTTCGGCGCGCGGGTCGGCGGTGGCGAGTTCGGCGGTGTCGGCCGCGAAGATCATGGCTGCACCTCGCTGGCGGCGACGGCCGCGCGCGGCGGGGCGGCCGTGCGGCCGGGCGCGCCGGTGCCGAGCGCCTCGACATAGGCGTCGACCGTCCACTTCAGTCCTTCGCGCACGTCCCAGGCGGGATCGTAGCCGAGCAGGGTGCGCGCCTTGCCGATATCCGCTTGGGAGATGCGCATGTCCCCCGCCCGGAAATCGCGGTAGACGGGATGGCGCGGCAGCGCCGCCGGGTGGTGCGCGGCGACCAGCAGCCGGATGGTCTGGAACAACTCGTCCAGCGTGGTCTGGGCGCCGAAGGCGACGTTGTAGACCTCGTTGATGGCCGCCGGGTCGCTCGTCGTCGCGGCCAGCAGGTTGGCCTGCACGACGTTCTCGACGTAGCAGAAGTCGCGCGAAGTGCTGCCGTCCCCGTTGATATGGACCGCTTCCTCGCCCAGCAGGGCGGCGATCCACTTCGGGATCACCGCGGCGTAGGCGCCGGCCGGATCCTGGCGCGGGCCGAAGACGTTGAAGTAGCGCAGCCCGACGGACTGCAGGCCGAAGCAGCGTGCGAAGACGCCGGCATAGAGCTCATCGACGTACTTGGTGACGGCGTAGGGCGACAGCGGACGGCCGATTTCCGCCTCGACCATCGGAATGCGCTTGCCGTCGCCGTAAGTGGAACTCGAGGCCGCGTAGACGAAGCGGGCCACCCCGGCGTCGCGCGCCGCCACCAGCATGTTGAGGAAGCCGCCGATGTTCACGGCGTTGGTGGCGATGGGATCCTCCATGGACCGAGGCACGCTGCCGATGGCGGCCTGGTGGAGCACGATGTCAACGTTGCGGCAGGCCGCGGCGCACGAGGCGAGATCGCGGATGTCGGCCTCGATCATGCTGAAGCGGGCGATCCGCGGTCCCACGGATTCGGCCAGCTGCACCAGGTTGTCGCGCCGGCCGCTGCTGAAGTTGTCCAGGCCGACCACGTTCTGGTCGAGCTTCAGCAGCGACTCGACGAGATGCGAGCCGATGAAGCCGGCGGCGCCGGTGACGAGCCAGGTGCGCTGGGTTGCGCGGACGGTTTCGAAGATCGGGTGCCTGCTCATGTGGATTGACTCCTTGTTTCACACTCGTTGTTGATCGGGGGCCAGGCCGGTCCTGCCGCGGCGGCCGGTGGTTCCGGCGCCGGCAGGCCGGCGCAGAGTTGGGCGCACAGCCGCTCGTAGCGGTCGACCATGGCGCTCTCGGTGAAGCGCGCCTCGACGGAGCGCCGCGCGCTGGCGCCCATGGCCGCGGCGCGCCCCGGGTCGGCCAGCCGCGCCAGGCAGCCGGCCAGCGCGGCGGTATCGCCGACCGGAAAGAGGTAGCCGTCGTGGCCGTCGACAATCATTTCGCGGGCGCCGCCGACGTCCGAGTGGACTACCGGCCTGGCCATCGCCATGGCTTCCACGGCTGCCAGCGAGAAGGCCTCGGTGACGCTGCACAGCGCAACGGCATCGCAGGCGGCGACGTAGGGCCGGACGTCCTCCTGCAGGCCGGTGACGGAGACGAAGGGCGCCAGTCCGCGCGCTTGCGCGGCGTGTTCGATCTCGCCGCGCAGCGGGCCGTCGCCGATCATCAGCGCGCGGGCCGGAACGCCCTGGGCGCGCAGCAGGGCGAGGGCATCGAGCAGCTGGACATGGTTCTTCTCCGGCCGCATGACGGCCACCATGCCGACGACGAAGTCCCCGGCGGCGAAGCCGAAGCGGCGGCGCACCGCGGCCCCGCCGCCGGGTCCGGGCGGGCTGAAGGCTTCTGCGTCCACGCCGTTGTGGATGACCTCGATGCGGCGCGCCCAGAGTCCGCGCCGCCGCCAGTAGCGACATTGCCGGGAACTGACGAAGACCAGGCAGTCGGCGCTCGGGAACAGGCAGCGTCCGATCAGCATCTTGGCCTGCTCGCGCGCGCCGCGCGGCTTGGTGGAATGGAAGGTCGCCAGGATCGGCGCCGCGGTTCCGGCCAGCCACCGCGCCAGCACCGCGTACATCGCCGCATAGTCGTTGGCGGCGACGATCACCGACGGCTGCAGTGCGGTGAAACGGGCGGCGAGTTCGGCCAGCGCCGCGCGATCGAAGAAGCGCCTGGCTTCGAGGCAGGCGATGCTGCCGCCCGCGCCGGGGCGCAGGCGGGCCAGTTGGCTCGGGTCGTCCTTGACGTAAAGCGCGTGGCATTCGTGGCCGCGTTCGGTGAGCCGGTTGAGCAGCGTGATGGTGTGCCTTTCGGCGCCGCCATGGACAAGGGAACCGGTGACGAAAACCATGCGCATGGCGGTCAGCGTCCTGCCGCGCGGCTCTTGCGGGCGACGAGTTCGTCGAGCACGGCGCGATAGCGCGACAGCGCTTCGGCGCCGCTGTGGCGGGCGGCGAAGTACTCGCGGCAGCGCGCGCCGACGCGGCCGCGCTCGATGTCGTCGGCGCACAGCCGCTCGATCTCGGCGCTGGCTTCGGCCGGGCTGGCGACGACCGGATAGATCGGCTTGCCGTGAAGGTGAGCGCCGATGTCGAGGAAGGCGACCGTCGGCACGCCGCGCGCCCAGGCCTGCAGGAACACGTTGGGCATGCCTTCTCCGGACGAGGTGCTGACGAAGACGCGGGCGCGATCGAACCAGGGCTCGGTCCGCGCGAGCGGCTGGAAGCCCAGCAGTTCGACGTTGGGCAGGTGCGCGGCGGACGATCGGATGGCGTCGTAGTAGTCCCTGGCGCCGGCCTCGATCCCGGGACCGCCGATCACCACGAAGCGGCGGTGCGGCAGGCGTCGCGCCAGCTCGAGCAGGATGTCCGGGCGCTTGTCGGGGCGCACGGTCGCAACCCAGAGGACGCAGTCGCCGGAAGTCGGCCGCGCGTCGACCGGCAGTTCGTAGCAACTCGGAATCAGCGTCGAGTGCCGCCCGTAGTGCTCGCGGCAGTCGTGCTGCTGCGTCTCGTTCTGCACCACCACCGCGTCCACCGCGGCCAGGCCGCGTTCGAAGAGCCAGCGATCGCGGCGGAAGCGGATGAACTGCGCGCCCGGCACGAAGTCGGTGTCGGAAGCGCCGGCATAGATCGAGCGCTTGTCATGCCGGCGGCAGAAGGCAGCCACGAAGGCCGTCAAGGCGGCCGGCGAGCGCTGATAGTAGACGTCGGCGTCCACCGCCTGCATGGCGCGCCACATGGAGCTGAGGCGCGGATGCAGAAAGCGCACTACCGGGATGCCGGCGTCGGGCTTGCAGGCGCGCACGATTTCCACGCCGTCGATCTCGATGCGCGGCGGCTGCCCGTAGTCGAGGCAGATCATCGAGACCCGGTAGCCGGCGCGCGCCAGCAGGCGCGCGAGGATGCTCTGCTGGACTTCCGCACCGCCGATCACTGCGGTCCGCTCGTCGCCGGAGAACGCGGGCCAAGCCTCGGGCGCGACGAAGCAGATGTGCGGCAGCCGCGTGGCGCCCGGCAGCTTGTGGGGATCGATGTCGGGGCGCGGCGCATGGCGCGCCTGCGGGTGCCGCAGCACCGCCCGGCGGCGCGAGGGCAGCGCGCTCAGCATTGGACCACCCGCAGGTCCGGCCTGCCGACCAGGCCGTACATCATGCCGACGGCGAACCACAGGTAGAACTGCTCCGGCGCCGGACTCAGCGAGCTGCCCGACATGCCCGCGACCAGGAAGGTGGCCAGTCCGACCGCCGCGCCGGTGAAGAAGCCGCGCAGCTCGGCGCTCAGCGTCGCGTCGCGCGACAGGCGGCGAAAGCCGTTCCAGAGGTGGAGGTAATACGCGCCCATCAGGCCGAGGCCCACGATCCCCATGTCGAGCAGCGTGGCCAGGTAGGCGTTGTGCGGATGCCCGACCAGCGGGATGCGGCCGCTGCGCGTCGCCTCCGACCAGAGGGTGGACGCCAGGCCGTGGCCCCAGATGGGGCTCTGCCAGATCTCAGGCAGCAGCGGCAGCCAGATGTCGTCGACGCGGCCGGCGCTGATGGCGTTGAGGCCCTCGCCCCATCCGAGTTCGATACGCTCGAACACGGCCGGCGGCGCCATCCAGACGAGGGCAGCCAGCGCAGCGGCACCGAGCAGCACCGTGCCGAAGCGGCGATGCGACAGCAGGAAGACGACGCTGACGAGCAGGAAGCCGAAGAAGGCGCTGCGCGAGAACGTGAGCGTGAGGGCGACCACCAGCATCGCGATGGAGGCGCCGAGGGCGAGCTTGAGCTTGTAGTCCCGCGTCGCGGCCGCGGTGAACAGCATCAGCGCATAGGCGACTGCGTAGTAGCGCCCGAGGTCGTTGGCATGCAGCCCCAGCGGCGACAGGAAGCCCCGGTCCGTGGCGCTCGACGCCTCGGCGAGGCTGGCGCCCGAGAAATGGAAATAGGCGATGGCGAGTCCGCCCATCACCCATACCGACACCATCATCGGCAGCAGGAAGCCTTCGGGGCGGCGCGAGCGTGCCACCGCGGCGCCCAGTATGAGGGCGAACAGCACCAGCAAGGCCGGCTTCAGCAGGATGTCGCGCAGGTAGCCCTGCGGACTGTCGAAGGCGATCAGCGCCGCGATGTTGAAATCGGAGGGAATCTCGCCCGCATGGCGCATGCCGAGCAGGCCGGCGGCGGCGAGGGGAACCAGGTAGAACCAGATTACCGGCCGCGGCGCGAAGCGCGCCCAGCCGCCTTCCGGAAGGCCGTGCGCGAGCATCGACGCGCAGGTCACCATCACCAGCAGGTTGATCGGATTGAGGCCCGTGACGCCGGCCATGCTGTGGGGGAATATCGTGCTGGCCGACAGCGGCATGAGGATGACAAGGCAGGCGACGCCGAAGCGGAAGTCGAGCATGACGAACACGCAGGCCACCAGCGAGAGGGCGATCACCAGCGCCTCCTCCTCGGCGAACACGACCAGTGCTCCCATCGCCAGCGCCACGGCGAGCGGGAGGCCGATGGCCGTCGCCAGCCGCGGCATCGCGGGAAGCCGGCCTGCCGATGTGCGGGTGTCTTCCATGGCTGTCTCGGTGCTCCTCGGTCCGGGAAATCGGGGCACGGCCATAATGGGTCGCCGAGTCCATGCGCTTGCGGGCGCATGGCGGCGATTTGATGGACCGTTCGGACTACCGGGCAGTCGCGGCGCGCATGCGGATAGAATGGCGGCCGCAAAACCAACGACAGGGAGATAACGATGATGAGGAATACGCTGCTGGCGGCCGCGGCCGCGCTGCTGCCTTTGGCCGCTTGCGCGGAGGGCGGTGACGCCTACCAGGACATGCGCGAGACGGCCGCCAAGATGCCGCCGAAGCTGCTCGGCGTGATGCAGGACGAAATCGCGAAGGGAGGGCCGGTGGGCGCCATCTCGACCTGCCGCGACAAGGCCCCGGCGATGGCCAAATCGCTCTCCGAAGCGACCGGCATGCAGATTCGCCGCGTCAGCCTGAAGAACCGCAATCCCAAGGCGGCGCCCGACGCCTGGGAACGCGAAATGCTCGAGGAATTCGACCGGCGCGCCGCCGCCGGCGAGAACCCGGCGACGCTGGAAGCCGCCGCGACGGTCGTCGAGGACGGCAAGCCGGTGCGCCGCTACATGAAGGCATTGCCGACGCAGGAACTCTGCCTGATGTGCCACGGCACGTCCGACACCATCGGACAGGACGTGGCGGGCAAGCTTAAGGAGCTCTATCCGGACGACAAGGCCGTCGGATACCACGCGAAGGAAGTACGCGGGGCGATTACGGTCAAGAAGCCGCTGTAGCGTTGCTTTCGAAGAACCTCGTCTTCGACCGCCGAGGGCGACGGGGGGACGCCGACGCTTCGTGTCCCCCGTCGGCCGCTGACGCGGCCTCCTCCTCCTTTACCTACGCGTCGACGTCCCCCCGCCACCCTCGGCTCGATGTGCTAGCGGCGGAGGGATGGCATACCAACCAGGCGGTAGGGGGTCCTGCTGCACGCAGGTAAAGGAGGAGGCGGACGCCTTATCGCTCTTGTCCGCCGGGGGACACGGAGTGCAGCAGGACGCCCTGCCGCCTGCGTCGAGGCCGCACGTAGAAAAATCCTCAACCATCCGCCGGCCCCGGCAAGTCCTCGAAGAACAGCGCCAGCGCCTCCTCGAGATTCGTCAGGGCCTCCTTCTCGGTGGCGCCCTTGACGGACAGATCCAGGTCCGGGCAACTGGCGATGTAGACGCCGTTTTCCTTGACGACGACGTAGTTGGGTTTCGACTTGTTCTTTCTTGAGTTCATGGGCCGCATTATGTCCGAGAAATCGCGCCGGCCGGATCCGTCGCGCAGGCGCGAGCTGTGCTATTGGTAGACCCATGCCCGACAACCCGCCCGATCTTGCCGGCGCCATCCACGACGAGCGCCGCCTCGAAGACCGCTATCTCGTCCACTGGCCGATCCTCATGAGCTGGACCACCCCGGCCGGCCTGTTCGTCGCCCATGGCCGCACCTTGAACCTCTCGTTCGGCGGCGCCCACGTGGCGGTCGATCGCAATTTCGCCATCGGGGACAAGGTGGCGTGCCGTCTTTCCGTGCAGCCATGGCACGGCAACAGCAGCATGTTGGATATCGACCTGTTCGCCAAGGTCGTGCACGCCAACTATTCGTCGCGCGCCGGCGGCTTCGACATCGGGCTGCAGTTCGAGAGCTTCAGCGGCGACGGCAAGGAGAAGCTGGGGCGCGTCGTCCAGGCCCTGCAGAAGGGGGTTGCCGTGGCCAGCAGCCAGATCATCCACAGCTCGCACTGACCTCAGCCGCGCGCGAATTCCCGCGCCAGCAGCGCCTTGGCGACGAACTTGGCACGCAGCGAGAGCGGCTGGGGATGGACGAGGCTCAGCGGTTCGCGGAACAGCAGGCGCAGGGCGTCGAGGCCGCAGCCCGTGGCACGGTAGAGCTGGTCGAACCACATGTGCGAGGCGGCGAGGCGGAAGGCTTCGTCGTCATAGAGGCGCGTGCGCCGGTTGGCGCGCACCAGGCGGCCATACCAGCGGCGGATCTCCGTCAGGCGCTCGGCGTCGACGCGGCCGGTATGCGTGCGCGCGAAGAGATGGATGTCCCGTTCCTGCTCGGTGGGCATCAGCTTGAGCGCCTCGAACAGCGGCGCCTGGCTTTCCCAGACGTCGCGCTTCTTGCGCTCCAGCGCGTACGTCTGCGTGGCACTGTCCGGGCGCAACCGATAGTCGGCGAAGACCTCGTCGACGATCGCCAGCCGGTGGCGCAGCGCGACCCGCACCAGGAAGTCGTAGTCCTCGGCGTAGCGCTGGCGAAAGCCCCCGGGCGGCAGGGCCTCGCGGCGCATCATGATGGAGGACGTGCAGAACAGGTTGCCGAAGACCAGCGAGGCATTGACGGCGCGCGGGTCGATGGTGATGCGGGCGACACGCCGCGGCGAGTCGTCGTCGGGACCGAAAGTCCGGCACCAGCCGCCGCACAGGGCGACGTCCCGGCGCCGTCGCATGAACGCGAGCTGCCGCTGCAGCCGCGTCGGGTGCATGCGATCGTCGGCATCGAGGAAGGCGATGTACTCGCCGGTGGCGGCGGCCAGCCCGGCGTTGCGCGCGGCGGCGACGCCGCGGTTGGCCGGCAGGCGGATGGCGCGCAAGCGCGGGTCGGAGAAGGCGGAGATCGCCTCCCAGCTGCGGTCGGGCGAGCCGTCGTCGACGACGATCAGCTCGAATGCCGCCCAGGTCTGGGACAGCACGCTGCGGATGGCCTCCCCGACGTAGCGCTCGACGCCGTAGACCGGCACTACGATGCTGACGACTTCGGTGTCGCTCATCCGGCGGCTTCCATGCGGCGGATCAGCCGCCAGACCCAGCCGGCGGTGGCGGCCAGGTAGACGGCGTAGGTTGCGACGTAGGCCTGGACGGCGCCCTGGGCGCCGCCCGCGGGCACCAGCCAATGGGCGAAGAGAATCCACGCGGCGCCCTTGCCCAGTTCGAACAGCCCGGTCTGCAGCGGCGAAATGCGCGCCATCAGCACATACCCGAAGAGCCAGCCGGCCATCTTCAGCACGTTGCCGACCATCTGCCACGCGAACAGTTCGCGCATCGGCGCGAACTCGTGCGTGAAGGCCAGCGCGATCAGCAGGTCGCGCAGCAGGTAGACCGCGGCGCTGGCGAGCGCGACGGCCGGGACGACATGGAGCAGGGCGCGGCGCACTTCTCGGCGCAGCTCGCCCGGCGCGCGAATCTCGGCGAAGCGCGGCAGGTAGTACATCGAGAACATGCCGATGAATATCCCGAGGTAGAGATCGGAAAGGCGCCAGACGCCCTGCAGCAGTCCCACCGCGTGCATGCCGGCGTGATGCGCCAGGGTGTCGCGCACGACGATCTGGCCGAAGGATTCGCCGAAGGCGGCCGCCGCGGCCATCGGCACGAAGGCCGCAAGCCGCCAGAACTCGGCGGCCGAGAAGGGCGCCGCGAAGAGCCCGCGCGAGAACCAGGCCTTGCCGCGCGCCACCAGCCCCGCGACGATCGTCAACGCCAGCGGTCCCAGCGCGGCGGCCGTCAAGCCGCCGGCCACGCCCCATCGAGGCGACAGCAGGGCGAACAGCAGCAGGCCGGAAAGGATGTTGCCCGTGTCGATCAGCGTGGTGGCGCCGAAATCCTTGGCGCCGTTCGCCATGCCCATGGTCATCGCGCCGAACAGGCCGCAGAGGTAGCAGGCGCCGAAGACGACCACCTGCGGCGCGTAGGCGGCGTTGCCGAGCAGCTGGCGCGCGACCAGAGGCGCTGCGGCGACGATGGCGAGCGCGACGGGCAGGCCCGCGAAGGCCAGCGCCCGGGCCGCCGTCGACACGGCGATCCGCCGCGTCTCGGCATCGTGGCCGCACTCGGCGCTGCGGCGCACGATGCCCTTGTTCACGCCGTTGGCCAGCACCCCGAGGGTGAGGCCGATGAAGCCCTGCAATTG
This sequence comes from Rhodocyclaceae bacterium, assembly GCA_036391735.1. Classification (GTDB taxonomy): domain Bacteria; phylum Pseudomonadota; class Gammaproteobacteria; order Burkholderiales; family Rhodocyclaceae; genus Nitricoxidireducens. The sequence goes on along the minus strand of DASVZI010000109.1, from coordinate 3,862 downwards.
GGCCAGCACGCCGATGCCGGCCGGCCCGAGGTACACCGAGGTGATCTTGACGCTCAGGAAGCTCGCCACCATCTGCACGGCGGTGCGCAGGCCGCCGAGCAGCACCGCCCGATGCAGCCCCGCAGCTTCGCCCGATGCCGTCGACGCCGCGCGCGCCATCCTCGCTCAGTAGGTGTTGATCACCGTGCCGACGACGCGCGTGCCGCTGTTGCCGAGGTCGCGCACCACGCGATGCGTGTCGGCCAGCCGCGTGTGGTCGCGGCGTGCCAGCACGACCGCGCTGCCGGCGCGGAAGCCGACCGCCTGGGCATCGGAGTAGCGCAGCGCCGGCGCGGTATCGACCAGGATGACGTCGAAGTCGGCGAGGTAGCTGGTGAATACCGTCGGCAGCGCCGGACGCGACAGCAGCTCCAGGGGATTGGGCGGCGGCGCGCCGGCCGGCAGCAGCATCAGATTGTGGAAGCCGGGAATCGCCACCGCGGCGTCGAGTCCGGCGCGTCCGGCCAGCACGGCGGCCAGGCCGATGCGGTCCGGCACGTTGAAGATGCGATGCTGGCGCGGGTTGCGCAGGTCGGCGTCGATCAGCAGCGTGCGCTCGCCGAGCTGCGAGAACAGCACGGCCAGGTTTGCCGCCACGTAGCTGCGTCCTTCGCCGCTATTGGGACTGACCACGGCCAGCACGTGCTGGCTGACGCCGGGGCGCTTGAACCAGCGGATCAGCAGCTGCGTGCGCAGCGCCCGCAGCTCCTCGGTGCGCGGATGGAACTGCTGGTAGGCGGTGACCAGTTCTGCGCTGGCGCCGTCGTTGTCGGGCAGCAGCTCCGGCAGGTCGTACTGCTTGTTGAGCGCCGCGACGAGGTCGCGTTCGTTGATGAGCTTCAGGCGCAGGGCCGCCTCGCCGAAGCGCCAGCCTTCGCGCTCCTGCAGCTCCATGACGCGCTCGGTGTCGCGCGGGTTCAGCTTGCCCGCGGCGATCAGGATGGCGCCGATGCTGTCGGGGCCGGCGCCGCGGTGGCCGAGCGGCGTGACGTTGCTGTCGATGGTGGTCATTGGCTCTCCCTCGTCTCAGCCCGGACCCGGCAGGGCGCGGCGGATGTCCGGGCCGGGCAGCCGGTCCGCCATCGGGTTCCACTTGTCGAGCACCGCCAGCAGCGGCACCTGGACGTCGCCTGCAAGGTCGTCGACCAACCGCACCCGCTGATCGAACATCTCGAGCAGGTGGACCGCGGCGAGCCCGAGCAGAATGCCGACCAGCGCGGCGATGCCGATGTTGAGCAGCAGGCGGGGCCGTGCCGGCTTGCCCGGCGGCGTGGCCGCGTCGAGGATGCTGACGTTGGTCTGCAGCGCGCGGCTGTCCACGTTGCTCGACAGGTAGCGCTGCATGGCATCGTCGTAGGTGCGCTGCGCGATGGCGGCGTCGTGGGTGAGCACCGCCAGCTGCGTGCGCGCCTTGGCGAGTTCGAGGACGTGGGCGCGCTGCTTCTCCACCTGGGCCTTGAGGTCCTCGCGCTGGGCCTGGGTGCGCTGCACCGCGTCGTCGACGCCCGTGACGGCGCTGCGCGTCTCGGCGCCGAGGGCCGCGCGCAGGCTCGCGACCTGGGCGAGCTGATGCTGGTACTGCGGATGATTGACGCCGAACTCGGACGACATCTCGCGCAGCCGTGCCTCGGCGCGCTGCAGGTCGGCGCGCAGCTGCTGCAGGGTCGGGGTGTTGAGCACCTCGGCCAGGGTCGGCGAGGCGCCGCGGCTCGTATCGCGAGACAGCGCGGACGACAGGTCGGACAACTGGAGGTTGGCGACGTCGTAGCGCTCGTCGAGGGCGGCGATCCCGTGCTCCTGGCGGAAGGCGGCGAGGTTCTGCTCGGCCTGCTCGAGCTTGTCGCGCAGCCCCTTGAGCTGCTGCTCGAACCATGCGGAAGCCTCGCGCGCCGGCTGGACGCGCAGGTCGAGCACGGTGTTCACATAGGCCTTGGCGAAGCCGTTGGCGATCTGCGCCGCCAGTTGCGGATCGCCGGCCGCGAAGCTCAGCTGCGCCACGCTGCTCGCGGTGGTGTCGACCTTGACGCGCTTGAGCAGCCGGTCGGCGACCCATTCGTCGGCCGGCATGTTGCTGCGCGCATCGTAGTCGGTCGCGTCGATCATCTCGAGCGCCTTGGCGTTCTCGGCCAGCCCGAGGTCGCGCACGACCCGCTGCGCCACCTTGGGACTGGTGAGGATGTCGACCTGGGTCTGCATGTAGCCGACCCGCTCGCGTTCCGGCGTGCGGCGTTCGCCGGCCTGCAGCGACTGCTCGTCCTTGCCGTCGAGCAGCAGCGACACCTTGCCGACGTAGGTCTTGGGCAGCAGCAGGCTGGCGATCGTGGCCGCCACCACGGTGGTGGCCACGATCAGGAAGAACACCCGGAAGCGCGCTCGCAGCGCGGACAGCAGGAGCGTGAAGTTCATGGCTGGTTCCTCGCGGCGCTGCCGCTAGAAAAGGCTTTCCTTGACGTAGATCACGTCGTCCGGCTTGACGCGGTCGGCAGGCTTCACGTCGATCTGCTCGACGCCGCCGTTCGGCATGCGGCGGCGGATGCTGAGGCCGCGCTCGGTGCCGCGCGGCGTGATGCCGCCGCCCAGCGAGATGGCCTGCATCACGTTGAGGTCGCCGTCGAGCCGATAGGCGCCGGCATGCTGGACTTCGCCATAGATGTAGAACACCGGGGCGCGCTCGACATACACCGTGTCGCCGTTGTGCAGTTCGATGTTGGCGCTGGCGTCCGCATTGCGATACATGCGGGAGAGGTTGACGACCTGCTTGACCGCGCCGGGGCCGTGGCCGGCCATGACCGCGACGGTGTTGCCGCCGCTCGGCGAGATGCCGCCGGCGAGGGCGAGCGCGTCGGTGAGGCGGGCGTGGTCCTCGAGCACGTAGCGTCCGGGATGGAGCACCTCGCCGAGCACCGACACCTGGCGGCTGCGCACTTGCAGGACGTTGACCGTCACCTGCGGGTCCTTGAGGAACTGTCCCTTCTTGAGCCGCGCGGCGATGCGCGCGGCCGCCTCGCTGGCGGTCGTGCCCGCGATCTCGACGTCGCCGACCAGCGGCATGCGCACCGTGCCGCGGGCGGCGAGGCGCGTTTCCGTGGTGAGGTCGGGATTGCCGTAGACGGTGATGCGGATGCTGTCGCCGGGGCCGAGGGCGTCGTTGGCCTCGGCGCGCGCGCCGGGTGCCGCGAACAGGACGGCGAGGGCGAACAGCCCCACGAGCCAAGCGACGAGCCTGCATGAAAATCGGATCATGTCCTGTCTCCTTTCGCTGATGCGTTGAGCGCAAGGTACGCGGCGAAGTCGGCGCCATGGCGCTGCGGTGCTAGTCCGAACGGCGTAAGGGGAAGGCAAAGCGGCCTACGGGTATACCGTTAGCGCGAATACTCCGAGGTCAGGATTTCCCGGCCCATCCGAAAGTCATTAAATGCCCACGTACCGCGACGGGCGGGCGCCGGACCCGATCCGGAGAGGAATACAGGGCACCATGGAAATCCTTCGACAACCATCCGCCGCCGCAGACAGCGAAGGCATCGCAGTGCGAAGCACGGGCGCGGGCCGTCCGCCGGAGAGCCTCGCCGCGGCGCAAGCGGACGACTTCAGAAAGCAGCTCGAAAGCGTGCTGACGCTGGCGAAGCTGCTGGCCGACAACGAGAGCAACAACCTGACCGCACAGCAGGTCGATTTCGCGCAGGCGATCTACGCCGCGGGCATCGGCCTGCTCGGGCGCCTGGAAGAACTGCGCGCCGCCGGCAGCCTCGAGGCGCCCGCCGCGCCGGAGATGCGGGCGCCAGTCCGGCCGCGCATGGCGCGCGAGGAGCCGCGCGGCGCCTAT